>CAZHQX010000006.1:0-33766 GCA_964534195.1 uncultured Oscillospiraceae bacterium | reverse complement strand
CCTGGTTTGCAGCAGCGTTATTCAATGCCACTTCGACAGCCATCTGATCAATATCTATAGCCTCAACTTCTCTGCAGCCAAGCTTAGAAGCAATGATAGCCAGTATGCCGCTGCCAGTGCCGAGGTCAAGAACACTATGCTGAGGCTCAAGCAGCCTGTCAAGCATTGAAGCGCAGAGCGCTGTAGTTTCATGCGTTCCCGTACCAAAGGCTGAACCTGGATCCAGTTCAATTACAATTTCTCCATCAGCAGGCGTGTAATCGATCCAGCTTGGATTGATCACAAGTCTGTCTGTCAGATGGAGCGTCTCATAATATTTTTTCCAGCCGTCAGACCAGTCATCCTCTGCGATCTCACGGTATCCGGTATATCCACTGCCGATATCTAAAAACTCTTTGATTTCAAATAGCTTCTCGCTGATTGCAGACTCGATAGCAGCCTCGCTGACATACGTTTTAGGAGCATCGTCATAAAGCCCATCAGCGGTCATGCTGATTTCAAGATTTCTTCTTACACCTTGCTCAAACCTGGCAAAATAAGCCTTGATATGAACAACTGGATCAAGATTATCCATGAAATCATCATCAGCATATGTCAAACTGCCTGGTGCTGACAATATCTCTTTGATTTCCTCGGCATCCTCGACCTGAACACCATCAGCGCCCAGGGAAGAAAGAAAGTCTGTGATTACTTCAGCAGCTTCATGCGTTGTTTCAATACTATATTCCAGCCATTGCATATGTTTATCCTCTGCTTTTACCGATGTGCTTTTCTATTTGAATAAATCTTTCAGCTTGCTGAAGAAGCCTGTCCGTTTCTGATAGTTCTTCTCTGTACAGGTATCTTCAAACTTCCTAAGTATATCCTTCTGCTCATCATTTAAATGTGATGGCACTTCAAGAATAACTCTGAATCGATGGTCGCCACGCATATTGGAACGATTAATGTAGGGTATACCCTTACCTTTTATCGTGAATATATCTCCTGGCTGTGTGCCTTCCTTAAGCGTGTGCTTATGAGGACCATCAATGGTCGGAATCTCGATCTCCGCTCCAATTGCTGCCTGTGCGAAGGTTATAGGCACCTCGCAATAAGTATGGTATCCCTCACGCGTAAAAACAGGATGAGGTCTGATGTGGATCTCAATGTAAAGATCTCCGTAAGGGCCGCCATTTGTTCCTGGCTCTCCCTCACCACGAGCGGTAAGCATCTCACCTTCGTTGATGCCTGCTGGCACTTTTACTGACAGCGACTTGGTTTTCTGGACTCTTCCATGACCACCACAGCTGCTGCAGGGATCCTTGACAACAGTCCCCTTGCCTCCGCATGTAGGACAAGGCCGCGAGGTCATAACCGCTCCGAACATCGTCTGTTGGCGCTGGTTTACCTGACCTGTACCATGACAGGTCGAACACTGGTCGGGTGCAGAACCATCTCTTGTACCCGTACCATGACAAGAATCACATAGATCCTCTTTTTTAATACTGATCTCACGTTCTACACCAAAAGCAGCCTCCATGAAATCCAGATTCATGCGATACTTGAGATTGGCACCACGCTGCGGACCATTGCGTCGCTGACGGCCGCCGCCGAAGCCACCACCGAAGAACGAACCAAACAAATCGTCAAGGTCAATATCGAAACCAGCACCGCCAAAACCGCCGAACCCTTGTCCGTCTACACCAGCATGACCATACTGATCATAATTTTTGCGTTTCTCCGCGTCACTAAGCACAGCATACGCTTCGTTTGCTTCCTTGAATTTCGACTCAGCTTCCTTATCACCAGGGTTCAAGTCCGGATGGTGTTTTTTCGCCAGTTTTCTATAGGCCTTCTTGAGTTCGTCCTCTGAAGCGTTTTTTGAAACGCCTAGAACCTCATAATAATCTCTCTTATCAGGCACCTTATGCCTCCTCCTTCATGAACAGACAAAACCCGCCCGCCTGATTGGCGGGACGGGATTTGCCGGGATCGATCAATTTCGGGCGTCAGTCAACACTTACTGATCGCCGCCGGCATCTTTGAAATCAGCGTCATAGGTACCACCGCCTGCGGCGTCACCGCCGAAGTCAGGACCAGCCTGAGGACCCTCAGCGCCAGGCTGTCCGCCCTGCTGCTGATAAAGCTTCTCACTGATTTTGTAGAAGGCCTGCTGCAGAGCATCTGTATCAGCCTTGATGGCCTCTATGTCATCGCCCTTCATAGTTTCCTTAAGCTTGGCGATCGCTTCCTCAACTGGTGCACGATCTGCCGCTTCAACTTTGTCCTCTAAGTCCTTAAGTGTTTTTTCTGCCTGATAAACAGCAGCGTCAGCACCATTTCTGGTTTCTACCTCTTCCTTTTTCTTCTTATCATCAGCAGCGAACTGCTCTGCTTCCTTCACAGCCTTATCGATTTCGTCATCGCTGAGGTTGGTAGAAGCTGTGATGGTGATATGCTGCTCTCTGTTTGTTCCTTTATCCTTGGCTGAAACATTAACGATACCATTGGCGTCTATATCGAATGTAACCTCGATCTGTGGTACGCCACGTGGTGCCGGTGCGATGCCATCAAGGATGAACTTACCGAGTGATTTATTGTACTGAGCCATTTCGCGCTCACCCTGAAGAACATGGACCTCAACCTGCGTCTGACTGTCAGCAGCAGTTGAGAAGACCTGACTCTTCTTAGCTGGGATCGTTGTGTTGCGCTCGATCAGCTTAGTCATTACACCACCCATTGTTTCGATACCAAGTGAGAGAGGTGTAACATCAAGCAGCAGAAGATCTGTAACATCACCAGAGAGTACGGCAGCCTGAATTGCGGCGCCTAGAGCAACACATTCATCAGGATTGATGCCCTTGAATGGATCTTTGCTGAAGTACTTCTTAACAGCATCCTGGACTGCAGGGATTCTTGTAGAACCACCAACCAGCAGTATCTTCTCAATATCCTGTGGTTTCAGCCCGGCATCTGCCATAGCCTTACGAACAGGCTCCATCGATTTCTCGACCAGATCAGCTGTGAGCTCATCAAATTTTGCTCTAGTCAATGTTATATCAAGATGCTTGGGACCATTTGCGTCAGCAGTAATATAAGGCAGGTTGATATTTGTCGAGCTAACACCAGACAATTCGATCTTTGCCTTCTCAGCTGCTTCACGCAGTCTTTGCATTGCCATTTTGTCACTTCTGATATCAACGCCTTCAGACTTCTTGAATTCATTGACCATCCAATCTACGATCTTCTGATCGAAATCATCGCCGCCAAGACGGTTGTTGCCGCTTGTAGCCTTAACCTCAAAAACGCCATCACCTATCTCCAGAATGGATACGTCAAATGTACCACCACCAAGATCGAAAACCAGGATCATCTGATCAGTCTCTTCCTTGTCCAGCCCATAAGCCAGTGCAGCAGCTGTCGGCTCATTGATAATTCTCAAAACCTCAAGACCGGCAATTTTACCAGCGTCCTTAGTCGCCTGACGCTGTGAATCGCTGAAGTATGCAGGAACTGTGATAACTGCCTGAGTAACGGTCTCACCCAGGTAAGCCTCAGCATCAGTCTTCATCTTCTGAAGAACCATTGCGGATATTTCCTGAGGTGAGAAGGTCTTATCATCGATCGTTACCTTATGATTAGTACCCATCTCTCTCTTGATTGAAGATACTGTACGATCAGGATTAGTTACTGCCTGACGCTTTGCGACCTGTCCTACCAGTCTCTCACCAGACTTGGAAAAGGCGACTACTGAAGGGGTCGTGCGATTACCCTCGGCGTTTGCGATAACAGTTGGCTCGCCACCTTCGATAACAGCAACACATGAGTTGGTTGTACCAAGATCGATTCCTATAATTTTTCCCATAATATTTCCTCCTAGCTGATGTCTTGCAACATACGCGCGATGCCGCAAGCATTATATGTTTTACATTTATTTCAATTTATATAAAGCATTTCTGCTCATATACAGTTTTACATATGTCAGAATATCAATTCGCTACCTTGACTATGCTGTGACGTATCACAGAATCCCCACGCTGATATCCCTTCTGCAGAACTTCAACCACGGTCGATGGTCCATAGCTCTCATCCTCAATATGCATAACCGCGTCATGAAGATTAGGGTCAAACTCTGCGTTCAGACAATCAATCTCAGTGACACCAAGCTTATCCATAGCATCATACGCCTGCTTGCGAACCATAGTGAGACCCTCAACGATCTTAACGGCTTCCGGGGATTGTGTCTGTTCAATCAGCTGAGCAGCTCTATCCAGGTTATCAAGTACAGGCAGCCATTCTTTCACCACTGAGGTTACTGAATCCGCATAAAGAGCCTCTTTTTCCTTCTGCGTTCTCTTGCGGAAATTATCGTATTCGGCGGCCAGTCTGAGATATTTCTGACTTGTTTCCTGAAGCTCTTGCTCTTTATTAGCCAGCCTGTTCCTAAGCTCGTCGGTTTCAGACTCTTCAGTTTCCTCGTTTACAGGAGCCTGTTCTTCTTCATTAAACTCCTGTTTATCCTGATCGATCTCAATTGGATCCTCCGGCTGAGTTGATTCTTCAGGCACCTGCCCGGCAGCATCATTCTTCTTTTTCATCTATTATGCTCCTCCATTCTGTTTTCTCCATTAGCTAGTCGCTTTATCTGATCATTTACTGTCATTTTTACGAAATTTATATGTGATATGACCTTGCCATATTCCATTCTTCTTGGTCCTATAACTCCGATTCTGCCGGCAACTGTATCACCGATTTTGTAGCTGGTGGTGATGAAGCTGCAATCCTGAAGGCCATCAAGCATTATCTCCTGACCAATTCGCACCATATAGGCGGGATCATTCAATCTGCCATTGTGTGCGGAAGCATGCTCATCAGATGCTCCTTCATCTTCAAGCTGGTCATTGGGCTCCTTGAGCTCGCTCATATATCCGGCAATAAGCTTATCTCTGTTTAATGTTTCCAAAAAATCATGAGCCTTACGGACATCTTGAAACTCAGGTTGAGCAAGCATCCTATGACTGCCATCAAGATATAGATCAAGATGATCTGCCTGCTTGATCGACAAATAGGCCTCATACATTACCTGATTCAAAAGCGACTCCGGCAATGGTGACTGTCTGGCAGCGGCAGCTACTGTTACCAATGTGATATCATCAAGTGTCATTCCTGACAATCCATCCTCGATCGCGGCAGCTATTTGCATAAGCTGCCCGGCATCTAGCATCTCAGGGATTCTAACCAACCTGTCCTTGACTACTCCGGCAGACAGAACAACAACTACAAGAGCCTTCCCGGGCTCAATCATCAGCATCTTGATCTGCTTAAGGTGGCTCCTCTTATATTGCGGTGACAGAACAAGCGAAGTATAATCAGTTTTCTCTGATAGTACTGCAGCAGCTTTACGAATGAGCTGCGTAACCTCTTCCATGTTCTCTCTGAGAAAATTACGAATCTTATCAGCTTCAGCCCTTGGAAGCTCATCTACATGAAGCAGATTATCTACATAGGCACGATAACCCTTATCTGAGGGTATACGCCCGGCCGAAGTATGGGGCTGTTCCAGATAACCCAGCTCTTCAAGCTCAGCCATTTCATTCCGGATGGTCGCAGGACTAACATTAAAATTGTACTTACTGACGAGACTCTTAGAACCAACAGGCTCAGCAGTTCCGATATAATCGTCTACGACTGCTTTTAGTATTTGATTCTTTCTATCGTTCAGACCCATGCGACTCACCCCTTTTCTCAAAATTAGCACTCAACCATCGTGAGTGCTAAAGATAATTTATCACCACAAGCTGATTATGTCAATCGACATTCAGGCTCAAAAGTGACACATATGTGAATTCTTAATGAACGTCAACAATAGTCAAAGATATAATTATTCAAACAAATTCCATGAAGACCTGGTTTGCGAAATCAAGACCTTTTAAACTAAGCCGTACACTTTTTTCATCTATAATTATTAAGTCCTTCTGCATAAGCAATTCGAGCTGATCATTAAACACAGATCTCAAATCAACTCCGAAGCGCTTCAGAAAGTCCTCGAAGCTTACTCCCTCGATCAATCTCAAGCCGAGCATGATCATCTCCTTTTGTTGCTCAACTTGATCAATTACCTCGAGCACTACTGAGCCGGCAAGAGGCTGCTCCTCATGTGCCCATAGGCTAATGTAACTATAAATATCATGAGGATTAGCACGACGTACACCTGCAAGATAACTATGTGCAGATGGTCCGAAGCCAAAATATTCATTTGCATGCCAGTAAACCAAATTATGTCGACTCTCATAACCGGGCACTGCTGCATTGCTGATCTCATAAAGCTTCATACCAGCAGAAGCCAAACGCTTGATCATATGATGATACATTTCTCTTTCTATTGCTTCATCCGGCAGCAGCTCTGGATGCTGAGAATACATATTGTAAAAAGGCGTGTCAGGCTCAATGATCAGGGAATAGCATGAAATATGCTTTATTGGCAGTTCCAGTACATAGCTTATCGACTCATCCAGGTCGGACATAGTCTGTCCGGGAAGGCCAAGCATCAAATCAGCACTTAGACTTTCAATACCTGCCTCTGATGCCGATAATACAGCACTTCTGAAATCATCTGCTGTATGCATCCGGCCTATGCTCTTAAGTAAATGACTCTGTGCGGCCTGCAGCCCTAGACTTAATCTGTTTATGCCAAATTTGGCGAGATCAAATACTTTTTCTCTATTCAGTGTTTCCGGATTTGCCTCAAGAGTAATTTCGCAGTCGTAGGCAAGCCCAAAATGTTCACTAAGCAGTTCAATTATTTCTCCAATTCCCTCAGCAGGCAGAAGATTAGGTGTACCACCACCAAAATAGATAGACCTTAATGGACTTGCTTCAGAAAGATCTAAAAGTTTGGAAGCTGCTCTGATCTCATTTTTTAGCGCCTTGATATAGTCAGGTATCAGGCCTTGTACCCCGGCCAGTGAATAGAAATCACAGTATCCACATTTACGCATGCAGAAAGGAACATGAATATAGGCGGCATTTGCGCCCACCTTGCTCATAATCCTGCACCATTCTTGGCCATGATTCTTGTAAGCTGCCGGATAAACCGTCTGAAGCTCGGTGACTTGTTCTCATAAATTTTTAGATAAGGACTGATTGTACTTGCCCACTCATACTTATACTGACCGATTGCAGGATAGCCAATTTTGATTAGGCGTTCAGCACCATTTCCGTAGATCGCTCTAGCCAGAACCTCCCAGGTTCCACATATGCTATCCTGCTCATAATTTTCAATAACTGTAACTTTTGCATGCGGATAAGCTGACAAAATAGCCTGTCTGTCTCCTAACAGCCAGGATTCCATTTCCTCAACAGATATACCGATCACATAAGGCAGCTTACGGCCGTATTTCTGCAGTACCCGCTCCAAATCGGTATATATCTTGGCATATGGATCACTATCCGAATCCATAACGACTACTAGAATCAACTCAGTTGGGTCGTAGATTTCAGCATAAGCTCTGACTTTTGCCGGGAGCAGATCCATCAGACCACTGGCAAAACGAGCCGGTTTAACCATGAAATTATCAGGCATTCTGCCCTTACCCCTATGAGGCCTGATCTCATAAGTACAGCTATAATCATTATCCTGCAGAAATCTGGCAATAATATAATCAAGCACAACTGAGCCGGATTTATCTTCACATAGTACTTCTATATGCATTTAAACTTCTGGCTCCCTCTTGCCCTGATTTCCATTAACGCCATTTTCAGAATTATTATCATCTTTAATGTCCTTATCAAAATGACCGCCGTACCACATCGCTCCCATGCCTATTCCTTGTTCATACATAGCCTCGATCAATGGATCGTCGCCCACGCAGCGGGCATGTGTCATATAATGCTCATCCTGGGTTCTACCGCCACCGGCCGGCCTCTCAAACACCCATACCTCCTCCGGCCTTAATGACTCCAGAATATAAGGATTATGTGTTGTAAACATAATCTGGCAACCAGGGTTTCTCATCGTATAATCTCTCATCTCAAAAGCCAGAGTATCGACCATATCATGATACAGACCGCTATCCGGCTCCTCGAAGCAAATCAGAGGTCTGGGGCGAGGGTCCTCGAGCAGCAGCAGAAACGTGAAGAGTCTTAAACTGCCAGATGTAACCTCACCATCAAAAAAGGCATCGTCAATACGTTTGCCATCAGGAATGTGACGTGAAATTTTTCTCATCATTTTATGATAATCTTCTTGATGCTCATTGCGATAGAACTCCAACACATTGCGAATATTATCACAACTCTCGTTAAGATGCTTATGTCCGCCGGATTCAGCTGAAACATACCCAGCTTCGCGATTTTCCGGACTACACAAATACCAACGCTGAAGTTGATTGTTCAGAAAACTCAACTCAGGATATTTTCTAATGGAGCCATACACCGACAGAGCCGGGAACTTCTGATCAGAAACACCTGCTTCTACCATTGATCCTTTTTCCAGTATCGTGCCTTCACCATGCTTGAGATCAAGCAGAATGTTCTCTGAACATCCACTATCTGAATCATCGACGACTATACTTGTTACTTTTTCTTCAGTTATGAAGGGTCTGTGATGGCTGTCACTGGCAATAGTAAGAATGTAGCGCAGATAGCATTTTTTGCTTTGATGCCACATAAGCAGATCAAACGATATTTCATGATGTCTTCCCAGCGTACTAAGTCTGGCAAAACCTCCTCGCCCCTTCTGCGTTGAGGCAAACTGCACGCCGTGATGCATGCAGTCGGAAACAAACCCAAGAGCTTCAAACAATGCGCTCTTGCCGGTACTATTGCGGCCAATCAAGCCAGTAAGCGGCTGGATGGCACCAGTTATATCGTCCGGACTGCTGCCGGCCTGAAGCTGATTTTTCAGCCTCTGGGCAGACAATCCGAACTGTGTGTTGTACAAAACGCCAAAATGTTTAAGATGGATCCCCAGCAGCAAATTACATCACCTCAGACTGATCCTTGATATCCTCTGTATTCATAACTTCTTTTAACGAAACAGCCAGTCCTGCCAAACTCTGAAGTTCAGAAGGAATAATGATCTTAGTGGCTCTGCCATTTGAGACCTGAGCAAGTGTTTCCAGGCTCTTGATAGCGATCAGGCTCTGATCGGCACCGACATCCTTGATCATCTGCAAACCTCTGGCAGTTGCCTCCTGAACCTTGAGAATAGCCTCAGCCTGACCCTCTGCTTCTCTGATCTGTGATTCGCGCTTAGCCTCAGCTCGCAAAATCGCAGCGCGCTTCTCTCCCTCAGCGACTCTGATCGCAGCTTCCTTCTCGCCCTCTGAACGCAGGATATTCTCGCGTTTCTCGCGCTCTGCCTTCATCTGACGTTCCATGGCGATCTGTATTTCCTTAGGCGGAATTATATTTTTGAGCTCAACTCGATTGACCTTGATGCCCCATGGGTCGGTAGCTTCATCCAAAATTACACGCATCCTCGTATTGATAAGATCACGTGATGTCAATGTCTGATCAAGTTCAAGGTCACCGATAATATTACGAAGGGTCGTCGCGGAAAGATTCTCTATCGCCATGATCGGATTTTCTATACCATAGGCATAAAGCTTCGGATCAACGATCTGATAAAACAGAACTGTATCTATCTGCATAGTTACATTGTCTTTTGTAATAACAGCCTGCGGCTGGAAATCGGCTACTTTTTCTTTCAGAGATACTACCTTGACAACACGATCGATAAAAGGAACCTTAATATGGATTCCCACAGGCCAGGTAGCGTGGTAGGCCCCTAGTCGCTCAATAATAAAATTGGTCGCCTGCGGAACGATTCTAATGTTCCTAATAAGGATTAGGATCAAAACCGCCAATGTTATGATCAGCGCGACATACCCGCCGATATTTGCTGACTGACTCATTGAAACAATAATTGTGTTCATTGTGTCTACCTCCTGATAATGTTGAGAATTATTTGTTTATTAAAAACATTTGTATGCTGCACTATATTCAAACCAGCTCAACTACAGCCTTAACACCTTGTATCGCTGTTACACGTACTCTGACTCCACTCTGTATATAAACTCCATTTGTACTTACGGCACTCCAGGTCTGTCCATTCACCTTGACCTGACCGCTGCCAGCAACGGGATCAATATCAATGATCACAAGTCCTTCCTGACCAACTATTCTGTCGGCATTAGTAGGTATTGTGCCATGTACACCACCGCTGTTCATCCGTGGCTTGACCAAAAAAATGAAACCGATCAACAGAAGTACAGATATTACGACCATAGCCGCTACCTGAAGCCATACAGGCAGACCGAAAAGCGCGATTATCATAGCTGCGAGACTACCAGCCGCAAACCAGATCGTAGTCATATTGAAGGTAAGTGCCTCAACGACAAGCGCCGCGATCATTATGATCAACCAAAACAGCCAGGCAGGAATTCCAAATATCATTTTTCTACCTCGTATCATGCTTTATCTGCTCTTATCTATAACAAAGATAAGAAGCTACCATACCGTATCAAATCGTCTTAATTATAGCACAGCAGAAGACAAAGCTTGCCGCTTGCTTGAGATTATGTAAAAATTGACTGAAACCAAAAATATGCAGAAGGAGAGCAGTTTTTTAAGAAAGCTGCGAGTATAAATATGAACAATAATAGCGGCCATGAGAAAAATTTGTTTGTTGAAGGCGGGAGCGATTCAGGCCTCTGTATAGAACAATGGCAAAGCCAGACTTATGAGTTCAGCATAAGCAACAATGACATAAGCGTTGTTCAGACAGCTGAGATCTATAAATCAGGCTTAAAAAGGCTTGAATTGCTATTCCAAAATGAAGAGCCTGCCAGATTCAGCCTGGAGATCCTAATACCGGAAGAAGCTAAAAATGCCTGTGTAATTCTTAATGAACAGGTTCTTATCATGCCGATGGCTCCTGAATGGCCCGAAGACATAATGCCCTTAGAGCTATCAGCCTGCCAACAGAAAGGCGAAGCGGTTAGCACTCTGCGAGCTGGCGAATTTCAGAAAATCAACTTCCGTTGGCAAAAAGGCGACAAATTATCTGTTTATTGCGTCTAGCCGGCTTTTGCCAGAGTAAAAAAGGCTGCCCGTCATATAGGCAGCCTATTTACTATTCTTCCTCTACAGCGTTATGTAGCCCCTTTTCAATGGCACCCTCTATGATGAACGCCACATTGTTGATTCTGCGTGTAAGAACATCAATACTTGTGCGCTCGTCTCTCTCTCTAACAGCACTGCTCTGACTTAGTTCAAATAGGCTGGCCAGATAATCTGAAGAATCAAATGCTGTTCCTGTGATAAGTCCGTTTGTAGCGGCAAACGAGGGATTGCTGCTCTCTTTTATGTTTTCTATTGTGTCAGCGTCATAATCATAGCTCTGAAAAAAAACAATTGGTATATCAAGCTGATCAAAGGGAGTGTGATCAGATTCGCTGCGTGTCCACTCACGATAAATGGCGGTCTGCCCACGCTCCGCATCACCCCATGGCACCTTGATCCCTGATTGATTTGTATATAAAGCAAATAAATTGTTAGTATAGAGCTCATGTTCATAGTAAACGTCCGTTGCTTCATATAGCTTGCGGCGCTTCTCATATGATTTGCGCTCAGCGCCTAGCACCGAATTTTGTCCGGAATGAGCATAAACCTTATCTCCGGCATAAATACCATCGATATTGTACATAACGTCTATACTCTCAATTTCATCCGGCTCCAGCGAGGCAGTGTATGCTCTTGCTCCGGCAAACCCATCACAACCAGCACCAAACGCAACGATTATAACATCATAACCAGAATCAGCGTTTTTAAGCTGCTTGGCCACAGTCAACAAAACTCCAATACCCGAAGCGTTGCTATGGATACCATCGAACTCATCAAGCGTAGGAATAGGCAGTTCTATTTCTGTATATAGAGACTCTGGCTCAGTCTCTTCTGTTGTTTCGCCATCAACAGAGGTTTCAGATGTTGCTTCAGTTTCAGTGGTAGTAGTTTCTTCAAGCTGCTCCTGCTCAAGCCGTGCCGCCTCTGCCTGCTCGGCAGTTACAGACACATCATAATGCGCACCTATAACAGCTGTCTTGCGAACTTCAGCCGTCTTGCCTTCTTCGTCAGACACAGTAAAACCTTTTCCTGGGATTTCAACAACAATATTCTGTGAGCTGATAACTTCGCTATTATTATCAATATAGGTAAAAGTCTGGACCTCAGGTTCATATCCCAGATCCAAAAAAGCTTGTTCAATAGCTTTAGCAGCTTGTTTCTCCTGGTCAGATCCCGGGCTTCGATTCGGCCAGGACTGTGCCAGATCCAAAGCGAAATCACTACCTGCCTCACCAAAAGCCGCCGGCTTAGATACCTCTGTCGGTATGTCATCACTGCAACCGGTCATAGATACAAACATAGACGCCACAAGCATTAACGCAACAAAACGTGCTAATAATGCAGAGCCCTGGTTTATATAGGTGCCAGAAGCAATTATCTTCTTTTTCATTATTCTCATGCAGCTGACCTCCGGATCAGTTCCACTATTTGCGCAATTATCGCATAAGACCAGCCATTGCTGGTCTTACACTTTATTTTTACTTATTTTCTATCACGGTGATCATTTGTGCAAGAACATTCTCATAGTCAGCCGATTCAATTGACTCGATCTGAATATGTCCTGGTGCCTGCACTCTGATGAAGCGATACTGGTGACCATGCAGCTGGCATATTTTGGCAGCCCTGCGCACCAGCGTATCGGACGTGACCCCCTCGATAACAACAGGAAGCTTATACTTCTTGAGCAATGCGGTCAATCTCTCAGAAGGAGATGAAGCCAGCATTCCCAGAGCAACAGCTTCACCATGTGTATACTTCAAAAATCTGAAATGACCCTGGATGGCATCACTGAAAGGCTGTCCAAATGAAAGGAAAAATGGATCTTTTGTCATTAGCTCCAGCTTGCAGTTAATTGAGGTTGTAATGAGCTCAGATATATCTCGATCAGAAGCTTCCAACATATTGATCAGCTCCGGATTTCTAAGATATCCATACTGAATCATACGTACATAACCATTGGCCATCTGCTTCTCAGATAAAGTGCCGAGAATATCAGGATCAATAATAACACCCTGCGGACAGGCATCAATTTTTATCATGTCCTTACTGCTGCGGAAATTCAAACGGCAGGAAGTACTGACAGACGAATCGATCATAGCTAGAAGCGTTGTGGGTATCTGCCAATAGCCGACACCTCCTAGATAAGTAGAAGCGGCAAAGGCTGTAATATCAAGAACACTGCCGCCGCCAAAAGCAATAACAGTGTCCTCGGATGTGAAGGCAAGATCATTTAGATGATCATAGACTTCGTGAACAGAATCAAGATTTTTACCAGCCTCAGATCCATCTACGGAGATAACATGAAAAGAGACACCTCGAGCTTCGAACTGAGATCGGAGAGCCGGCAGATGCAGCGCGAAAACCTCTCGGTCAGTTACAGCGGCGACTCTGCCCGTTTTCAAAATATCAGGAATATAATCAAAAATGTTATTCATAGCACCACGTGCTACCCAAACCGGATATTTAATTTCTGGCACATGACCATTTACAAGCATCAAAAAAATCCTCACAATCTACATTCGTCTAATCTTACCACGCAAATGGCTTAGATTCAAATGTAGTACATGGGATTTTCTTCGCTTCCACCCTGCCATTCAGAAATCAATTGTGCGAGATCAAGGCCTTCCATTTCCTGTTCAAGCTGAGCATTGAGAGGCTGCCAGAGCTTGTCATAGAGGCATCTTCTTAAACTTGTCATATCAGTATCATTGACAGGTTCATCCACTAGCAACAGATCCCCCTCGAGTTGTTTGATGACATCAGCTATGATTATCTCATTGGCCGGCAAAGCTAATAAATAGCCACCCTGCGCACCCTTGACACTACGGACGAAACCGGCTTTTCGCAGAGACGCGAACTCCTGTTCAAGATATTTTACCGATAAGTGCTGTCTCTCAGCTATCTGGCTCAAAGGAACCGGCACATTTCCGCCTTCAAGAGCCAGATCCGCGAGCGCCCTCAGGCCATACCTGCATTTTGTCGACATCTTCATCGATTCACTTCCTCCAACCAGCTTATATAACGAAATCCACAGTCTTATCGTAGCCATCTTTTCGATATGCAGCAACAAGCTCGGCAAGTGTTTTACCATTGACCTCTCGAGTGATAACATCGTCGATATGCTTCCAAACCGACTGTGTCAGACAAGAATCCATTTCGGAGCAGCTGCCAGCTGATGGATCAGTGCATTTCACAGGTGCCAGAGAACCTTCAGCAGCACGGAGAATGTCTCCTGCCGTGATTTTTCCCGCAGCTGTGGCCAACTGATAACCGCCCCTGTTGCCACGATTGCTCTTGACGAGCTTTGATTTTTTAAGCAAAGCAAAAATCTGCTCGAGATAACTATCAGACAATCCGGTCCACTCGCCGAGCTGGCGGATACTGACTTTTTCATCAGTACCCGCCAGTGCCAGAGCCAGCATCGCTTCAAGTGCATATTGACCTTTTGTTGATATACGCAAGCCGCTATACCTCCAATTTTCACTGTCAAATCAAATCAGCTATGATTATATCATACGCTTATAAAATTGAGTTGAGCGCTTGATCAAGATCGTCTCTTAGATCATCATAATCCTCCAGGCCAACTGACAGCCTTATCAGATCCTGACTTATACCGCTGGCTTTGAGCGCAGCCTCAGACAACTGTGAATGAGTCGTACTGGCTGGATGAATTACCAGGGATTTAGCATCAGCGACATTAGCAAGATCTGAAAAAATCTCCAGGCTATCTATAACCTTCATAGCTTCTTCGCGTCCGCCCTTGATACCGAATGTAAAAATCGAACCCGGACCTTTTGGGAAATACTTATTTGATAGGATGTTATATTTACTGCTCTTAAGACCAGCGTATTCTACCCATGCGACAGCCGGATGCTGCTCCAGCCAATCAGCAAGCCTGGACGCGTTTTCAACATGCCTCTGGACCCTTAGCGGTAATGTTTCCAGACCTTGAAGCAGCAGCCACGCGTTAAAAGGACTAATAGCGGCACCGGTATCTCTTAATAGAGCGACTCTCATTCTTGTAATATAAGCTGCCGCACCAACATCCGCTGCGTATCTAAGACCATGGTAACCCTGATCAGGTTCACTTAGAAGAGGAAATCTTCCGCTGCCATAATCGAACTTACCAGCATCAACAACAAGTCCACCAATTGTTGTACCATGACCACCAATAAATTTCGTAGCTGAGTGGACGATAATATCCGCGCCATGCTCAATTGGTCTAAAAAGCCAAGGAGTTGCAAATGTATTGTCTACTATTAGAGGAACACCCTGTTTATGTGCCTGCTCAGCAAGCGCCTGTATATCAACAATATTACCATTGGGATTGCCAATACTCTCAACAAACCAGGCTTTTGTCCGTTCATTGGTAGAATCAGTAAATGACGATACGTTGTCGGGATCAGCAAAAACAGTCTTAATACCATAATGCGGCAATGTATTTGCCAGCAAATTGTATGTACCACCATATAGAGATGAGGCAGCTACTATCTCATCACCGGCAGCAGCCAGATTCATTATCGAATATGTGATCGCGGCAGCCCCGGAGGCAGTTGCCAATGCGCCAATGCCACCCTCCAGATCAGCAATTCTCTCCTCCAACACTGATGTCGTTGGATTCATGATTCTTGTGTAAATATTACCCGCCGCGCTTAAGCTGAACAGATCACTGCCCTGCTGAGCGCTCTCAAAAACATATGATGTAGTCTGATAGATCGGTACAGCTCTGGAACCTGTAGCCGGATCTGGTTTTTGACCGGCATGTAGAGCACGCGTATGAAAACCATAATTTTTCTCACTCATAAATAATCACCTCTCAAGCTTATTCCTAGTATTCCTGTATGATTTAGAATAATTTATCACGAGACAGGATCCATGTCAATAAAAAACCTGAACCGAATTTCGGTTCAGGCATAAATCAATGTCATAAACTATTGAAAATATAAGCTATTTATCTAATATTCCAATTTGGAGTCAGCAGCATCGGCAGATGCTGTTTCCGTTAATTCGTTCCAAGCCTTGTCGTGAGCAGCATTTTTTACAGAATCAGTCGTAGCTGAAGAACCTATGCCCAGGAGATGTCTGCGTTCAGCAACAATTAACTGGCGATATGCGCTTGGTGTCATGCCTGTTAGCATTTTGAAGGCTGCCGAAAATCTACTGGCAGATGAATATCCACAATCCCTGCCGATATCGTTTGCCGACAACTGTGTATTGCTTAGAAGCTGTTTGGCTCTGGTTATTCTCAAATTGGTCAAATAATCATAAGGACTGCTGCCAAAAGCACTCTTAAATGAACGGATAAAATGAAATCTGTTCATCAAGGCCCGCTGAGCCATATGATCGATGGTTATTTTCTCGTCAAGATTGTCACTCATATACGCTACAACATCAGCAAATCTCTTTTGCGCCGCATTGAGATTAGAGTGAATGTCATGAGCCGGCGACACAGAGGGCAAATGATGATATCTGATCAGATTAAGCGCTAATTGCTCAGATAACGTCATCAACATATGTGATCTGCCAACCAACGACTCACGATATTCTTCAACAAGCTTCAGAATATCGCGTTGAATCTCAGGTCGGAGATTCTGTACGTAATTAGGGAAATAATGAAGCTCGCCCGCAACTTCTGTTATTAGCTTTTCCATATAGTCCTGCTCAAAAAACAAATTGATAAATATGGAATTTCTGGTATTTCGCTGCATACCATGAATCTGACCCGGATTAATTACAACTATGTTGCCTGGCTGACAATCGATCTTTTTCTTGTCAATATATGCAGAAGACATATTAGACAGAGGAATAAAAAACTCAAAATGATCATGCTCTTCAACTATTTGCTTAGGCAAACTGATCGCGTCTGTCGTAATTGCTATTCTGACATGACCACATTGCATGATTAGAAATTTATCCCTCGATATAGAAGTTTTCAGGTCCTTCACGCTATTGATATCTTGTGTCATATGGCCTCCGGATCATATAATAAAATTGTATACATTTTGCGTAATATTTTGAACATGCTCAAAACAAAGCATTTTCGAGGTCTGGTTGCGAACTAAAACCTAGTTGACATTATAGAATTAATTAGCAGTTTAGGCAATATCTAGCGATAGACTTTGCAATATCTTAATAAATCTTGTATTATCTACACCATTTCACTATCCTATATTTATAGACTTTGTTTATTTTTCATCAATTAACGCTTTTCGATATATCGCTAAATCGCTTTTCGATATATTGCGAAATCGCTTTTCGATATATCGCTGTAACTATTAATCATCGTATTTGATGCCATTTAACGCGAAAAATTCAAGGGGAATCAGTATGCTTGAGAAGTACACCTTCGGCCAACATGATCATACAGATATAACAGTAATAAAATGCGGCACAGAGGACTGTCTGCCAGGACACAACTGGGGTCCTGGTATCAGGAGCCATTATGTCCTGCATCTGATAACTTCAGGTCAAGGGGTTTTTAGCACCGGCAATTGCGAGTACAAACTGGCAAAAGGCGACATTTTCCTGATTTGTCCTGATATCGTTGCTGAGTACAGAGCGGATGATGCAGATCCCTGGAGCTATGTCTGGGTTGGCTTCCGCGGACTGATAGCAGATAGCCTATGTCGTGAAGCCGGTCTTAACAGTAAACACCCTGTTTGTAAATCAGATAGCAACAGCAGGCTGGCCGATATCATAAGGAGAATGCTTAAGTTCTCCAGCGGCTCACGTCAGCATGAGCTCATGCGAATAGCACTTCTCTATCAGTTTTTCGCTGACCTGATAGATCAGAACACACAGACTCCATCATCAATAGAAACCAGACAGGAAGAATATCTGCGTCAGGCAGTTCGCTACATAGAAAATAACTATGCTGACGAAATAACCGTTAGTGGCATAGCTTCACATGTAGGCCTCGACAGGAGCTATCTATATTCACTTTTCCAACGTTATCTGCAAATCACGCCAAAGGCTTATCTGACCCGTTACAGAATGACAAAAGCCGGAGAGCTGCTCAGGACATCTCTGACGATTGGAGAAGTCGCCCATTCAGTTGGTTACAGTGACCCGCTTTTGTTTTCCAAGGCTTTTAAGCGTGAGAAGGGCAAAACGCCCAGTAACTACAGGCGGGATCTGGAAAAAAATCTGTAAATTTTCACAGACCTTAATTTATGTCCATCCTATAGCGGATATGATAGTATGGTATTGTTCATTTAAGGTCTTCTACTAGAGAAGACCGCTGCAGATCTGCTTGGAGGTATGTGACTTGCACAAGGCTCGTTTCCGGCATGCTATACTGGCATTCATCATTGGTCTTGCCGTCTCTTTTGCCGGCTGGCCTATTGACTATGTTTACGCCGCATCCAGCGAAACGCCAAACACCTCAGAAACGTCTCAAACAGATAACACTAATAATATTGATGATACAGATGACAGAGACGAAGATCCCGACAGATTGTATGACGGATTAGAGATCGACATTACGGCGTCATCAGCCATTGTTATAGAAACGGGCAGGCAGCGTGTATTGTTCGAAAAAAACAGCGATATTAAAATGTCGATACCAACCGCCTCTAAGCTGATGACGGTCTTAATAGCCTGTGAGAGGCTTCCTTTAGATACCATGGTCACGATCAGCTCGGTTGCGGCCGGCCAGAACGATGCCTCGAACTCACCTGATTATGTTGAGCTTGGTACTGGCGATAAATATATGCTTGAGTATCTGCTGCTGAGAATACTGTATTATGACTCTGACGCTGCGGCTATCGCGGTGGCTGAGCAGATAGCAAATGAAGAGAGCCGTTTTGTTGAGCTGATGAACAGCCGTGCTCAGAGCTATGATATGATCAATACCTTTTATATGAACAGCACCGGCGAGCCCGTTATTGAAAATGTCATGGAAGACGCTAATTCTATTCCCATGACGAATTTGCTGCAGTATTCAACAGCTTCTGATGTTGCACGCCTGATTAATGCCGGACTTCAGAATCAAGTATTCTCAGAATTATTATCGAGACGCAATGATCAGCTGATCATAAACGCCGAGAGACTAGTTCCTATGCGAAACCAGGCAGAGGCGATCTGGACTCTTTCAGAGGGTGCGGTTTCCGGCGCATTCAATGTTATCAGCCAGGGGCAACATACAATGATCACAACAGGCATCAAAAATGGCATCAACATAATAACTGTTGCCGCGTCAACTCCAGAAGAGAGAAAATATACCGACACATTGAATATGTATTCTTCGATTGCAGAGTTTTACGAGAGGTCTCCTTTGGCCAGAGCCGGCGACCTCTACGCAGAGGATTTTGAGCAAACGATCGATGGTGAGACCTTCGGTCTGGTCTTCAGTAAAACTATCTATTATGTTCATCCGATAGGTGATGATTTTTTGATGAGCAATGTACAATATAAGACTTATGGTCCCCACAGCAGACCAATCCAGCGCAGCATGGTGGTCGGCCAGGTAATATTCCAAATGCGCGACGGCACCTCAGTCGCAGTGGATGTGGCACCTGACAGACAGATTCTCTCAACTATTTCCATTCTGGATAGAGGGCTTGATCAGCTGCAGAGAAACTCCAATCTCACCTATGTAATACTGGGAACTCTCTTCAGTTTTGTTCTACTTCTCCTATGGCAAGTGTTTAAAGCATTGAGAGAAACTATCCATTTAATTGTTCTTGTTATACTGGATAAGAAAACGCGCAAGCTCTGACAAACACTCATGGTCTTACTTTCAGATTCGACCATTCAGCCTTCTCATATAGATCGTTATAAGAATAGTCAGTGCCCAATCATAGAGGTAGAATACTACTTCTGCAGCTGCTATCGCAATTAGCCAGACTACAAATTCCGGCATACCGGCAATGAGCTCCAGCTTCAGTAACTCTCTGGGATCTACCTGAAAAATCAACATATAAACAATTGCAGCAAGCAGCAGCAAAATAGTAGCAGCAAGCTGTTTTAACAAAACAACAGCAACCTTGCTGTTTCTCTTCTCGATCAATGCCTTGAGCAATGGCCAAGGGCCAAATAGAATCAGAAACGGTAATGAGAAAAAAACACCAGGCCATATAGCTGATATAAAGCTTGATGCCAGCAGTACAACAACCGCGGTTTTATAACCATACCTGACTACAGCGATAGCAATTCCCAGGGACGCACAAGACATCAGCGCCAGGTCTGCGGTCGGACTTAAGTAAGAAAGAAGAATAAAGATCAAAATCATAGCTGTCAGCAGGCCGCCACCAGCAATCTTACCTGTATCAGAGGATCTGCCATCAGTGCCTAACAGCATAGACAGAGGTCACCGCCCATACATTCACAGCAAGAATCAGCACAACATAAGCAGCCAAGAGAGCTGCAAAGACTATCCATGTTAGATTGGCGATAGGGACTCTGCTGCTGTTGCCAGCGCGGTTGTCCATATGGTCCGGCATTTTGGTTTCCGTATGGAGATCCGTTACCGAACGGACTCTGATAAGGGCCTTGCGGATTACCCTGCTGCCAACTGTCATTATTCTGACCTTGTCGGAATGTACTCTCTGAATTAGTCAGCTGATCATATGCATGGTTTATCTCCTGCATTTTCTCCTGCGCAAGTGATTCAAGCGGATGATTGCGGTAATTATCCGGGTGATACTGCTTAACCAGCTTACGATATGCCTTCTTTATTTCATCCTGGTTTGCACCTTGTTTAACTCCAAGTACTTCATATGGACTCTTAGACATCTCTTCTACCTACCTTACTATGGTACTTCATACAATATATCAGCTGTTCGACACTAAACGCATAGCAATCGCTTCAATATTTCATCAACCTTACATTTTCTCAAGTCCGGCACCACTTAATATTCTCGCTCTGACATGCGGCAGCCCAAGCCTGATAACATTAGCTATCAGTGCGGAATCTCTGACAAACGGAATCAACATAGCTGTTTTATCCAGAGATAACTCAATATCTGCCAGAATCTCATCTGCCCTGGCTCTTGCAAAATCATAACTCATACCGGCAAAAGGATTCCACTCTTCATTATCCATATCAGCCTGAAAATCGTCAATCGCGTCAATAAGATATATCCATCGACCAAGATCATAGCCAAGAAAACCTACTGCCTCTACTAATGCTTTGCGTTCCTTTTCATCAGTGAAACGATCAGCTGCGCCTGTACTCATTACACCTTCACGGAAAATACCCATAAGAAGCTCGCCAAATATTCGCGCGGCACCTGCAGCCGGATCATCACCAGCAGGCGTATTCCTCTCAGCTTCTGCAAGCTCATCAAGCTTCCTGCCTACAGTTTCGTCGAGCTCAGGATATTTTTGTCTCACCTTGCGTCTGGCAGAGGCAAATACTGTAATCACAGCACCTCCACGAAGCTTCCTACCGTCCTGACGGTCATCTTCACCCTTGTAATGCGCCAGAACTACCGTAGCCGCAGAAGAAAACTCCAGGGAAGGATCAGAAGGCAGGATCAACTTGCCTTTTGCCGGGTTTAGAAGACATATACCCTTCTTAGGATGTGAAGTCTCAGCTGATAGAGACTTAAGTAATATGGTCAAAAAAGTCATATCGTATGTCAGAGCAAGCCGTGGCAGCTGACCATAGCTCCTGCCGATCTCCTTGCAGAGACCGCAGTAGGCCGATCGATAATATTCCCACTGACGCATCAGCAGCTCAGGCTTGAAAGGCCTTATATATCCAAACATAAAACTCCTGTAACTCAAGGACCAGCAGGGTCCGAACATGGCTCCGCGCTCTTTTAATTGCCGACGCATTTATGTTATCATATAATGCATTTGATATATAAAACATGATTATGAACGATTATGAACTTTTGCGGTTCATGGTTGTCTTTTTTGCTATTAAGGAGGGGAATTCAGATGACTACAGAAGGCAAGGTACGTACCCGTTTCGCGCCAAGTCCGACAGGCTTCATGCATGTCGGCAATCTTCGCACAGCTCTATATGAGTACTTGATCGCCAAAGCAGCAGGAGGCAGCTTCGTCCTCAGAATTGAAGATACTGACCAGGGACGTCTGGTTGATGGTGCAGTCGATGTGATTTATAAGACACTGCGCGAGGTCGGTATGATTCATGATGAGGGACCTGATGTCGGCGGACCACATGCACCATATGTGCAGAGCGAGAGGCTTGGGACGTATAGACCCTATGCAGAGGAGCTTGTAAAAAACGGACATGCCTATTATTGCTTCTGTACGAAGGAGAGACTGGATTCACTTAAGGAGAAGGCAGAAGAGGGCAGCTTCACCGGTGGTTACGATAGGCATTGCCGCGACCTGTCTCAGAGCGAGATCAACGAGAAGCTCGCAACTGGTCAGCCCTATGTAATTCGTCAAAAAATGCCACTGACAGGCTCAACGACTTTTGAAGATGCCGTCTATGGCAGTATCACAGTTGAAAACAGTGAGCTGGAGGATCAGGTGTTACTGAAATCTGATGGCTATCCTACCTACAATTTTGCCAATGTAGTTGATGATCATGATATGGGTATCACTCATGTTGTCCGTGGCTCAGAATACCTCTCATCAACACCAAAATATAATTTGCTGTATCAAGCCTTCGGCTGGCAGATCCCGACATATGTACATCTGCCGCTGATCAATGGCATGGACGGCAAGAAGCTGTCTAAACGCCACGGAGCGACAAGCTTCGAGGGGCTGGTGCAAGAAGGATATTTACCGCAGGCGATAATAAACTATATCGCCATGCTGGGCTGGTGTCCGGTAAATGATAATCGTGAGATTTTCACTCTAGGCGAGCTTGAGCAGGTATTCAGTATAGAAGGCATCAGCAAATCGCCGGCTGTTTTTGATTACGACAAGCTGACCTGGTTTAACGCAGAATACATCCGGGCAATGAGCCGCGAGAATTTTGTTGAGCTGATCAAGCCTCAGCTCGAACAGGTATTCGGCCAGCTGCCATCAGAGCTTGAGCTGCTTGCAGATATCCTGCAGCCACGTGTAACCAAGCTTAATCAGATATCAGATATGATCGGTTTCCTGGCGGTTCGTCAAGATTATGAGCTGGATCTATTCAGTAATAAGAAGAGCAAGTCATCACCTGAGCTGGCTGCCGAAATACTGCCCAAGGCATATAATGAACTGAAGGCTCTGGCCAGTTGGGATCGCGACAATATTCATGACTGCCTGATCGGTCTGGCCCAGAAGCTTGAAATGAAAAACGGTCAGATCATGTGGCCTGTCAGAATAGCGGCCTCAGGCCAGGCAGTCACACCGGGCGGCGCTATAGAGGTATTGGTCATACTCGGCAGAGCTGAGGCTCTGGCCAGAATTGAAGATGGTATCGCAAGACTTAGCAAATAAGGAGATTTAAGCATGAGTGATTCTATAACAGCAAATACAGCTGCAGCAGGCAGCGAAGAAAATAACGAAGAGGTATCCCGCCATTTTATTCACGAGTTGATCGATGAAGATATCGCACAAGGCGGCAGATTCGCCGGCAGGAAGGTTCATACCAGATTCCCGCCCGAGCCTAACGGCTATCTTCATATCGGTCATGCAAAAGCGATCGTGATCGATTTCGGCACAGCAGAAAAATACAACGGTCTCTGCAACCTGCGGATGGATGACACCAACCCGACAAAAGAGGACGTTGAGTATGTAGACGCTATCAAGGAGGATATCCACTGGCTCGGCTACGACTGGGGCGATCGTTTCTATTTCGCTTCCGACTATTTCCCCAAGATGTTTGATTTTGCCTGCGAGCTTATCTCCAAGGGTCTGGCATATGTCTGTGAACAGACCGCTGAACAAATCAGAGAATACAGAGGTACCCTGACCGAGCCAGGCCGCCCAAGTCCATATCGAGACCGTCCAGCAGAGGAGAGCCTTGATCTCTTCAAGCGTATGCGCGCCGGTGAGTTTCCTGACGGCAGCAAAACGCTGCGCGCCAAAATAGATATGAGCTCAGGCAATATGAATATGCGCGATCCCGTTATCTACAGAATCAACCGTGCTCATCATCACCGCACCGGTAATGATTGGTGTATTTATCCGATGTATGATTTCGCCCATCCAATTGAGGATGCGATCGAAAACATCACACATTCACTGTGTTCACTTGAATTCGAGGACCACCGCCCACTTTACGACTGGGTCATCGCCAATATCAGCGCCCCGGGCAATCCACGCCAGATCGAGTTCGCCCGTCTCGGCATCAACCACACAGTTATGAGCAAGCGCAAGCTGCGTTATCTGGTCGAGAATGATGTCGTCAGCGGTTGGGATGATCCACGCCTGCCGACACTAGGCGGATTGCGCCGCCGCGGCTATACACCAGCCAGCATCAGGAATTTTTGCGATAGGATCGGCGTCTCCAAGGTAAACAGCACCGTTGACTATGCATTTCTCGAGCATTGTCTGCGCGAGGATTTGAACGAATCCGCAAACAGAGTCATGGCGGTTCTTAAGCCGGTCAAATTGATCATAGAAAACTACCCTGCGGATAAGACTGAATGGTTCGAGGTCGAAAACCACCCGGCGCATCCAGAGGCCGGCACACGCAGTGTCTCATTCTCAAGAGAGCTCTGGATCGAGTCAGACGATTTCATGGAAACACCGGTAAAAGGCTACTTCCGACTTTTCCCAGGCAACGAGGTCAGACTTAAAACAGCATATGTCGTTAAGTGTACAGGCTGTGTCAAGGACGAAGCAGGCAATGTCATTGAAGTGCATGCAGAATACGATCCGCTGACCAGAGGCGGAACCACTCCGGATGGACGCAAGGTAAAAGGTACTATCCATTGGGCTGACGCTAAAACAGCGCTGGATGCCGAGGTAAGACTCTACTCAAACCTATTCAGTGTCGCTGACCCAGACAGTGCCGAACGGGACTATCTTGAGTGCCTTAACCCAGATTCACTTGAGGTACTGACAGGCTGCAAGATCGAATGTTCCCTGGCTGATCTTAAACCACCGGCAAACTTCCAATTCATGCGACAAGGCTATTTCTGCCTTGATAATAAGGATAGCAAGGCCGGTCAGCTGGTTTTCAATCGTTCGGTCTCACTCAAGGACAGCTTCAAGCCAAAAAAGTAAAATAGAAAGAATTTGCTTACAAATACCAACCGCATAGATCGATCAAACAAGGAGGAAGGAAAATTATGCTGCCATTCGAATCATATAGTCCAACCAGACTCATCATGAGCCCGGAGGCCGAGCTGCAGGCCGGATCGCAAATCAAGCAATATGGCGGCAGCAATGTCCTGATCCATTACGGCGGCGGCTCAGTAGTACGAAGCGGCCTGCTGGAGAGAGTTAAGGCAAGCCTCAGTGAGAGCGGTCTAAAAAGCTTCGAGCTCGGCGGTGTACAGCCAAATCCTCGCGCAGCTCTAGTATACAAAGGGATCGAGCTTTGCAAAAACGAGAGCATCGACTACATTCTGGCAGTTGGCGGCGGCAGTGTGCTTGACTCTGCGAAGGCTATAGCCATCGGCGCCTGTTACGATGGTGATTTCTGGGACATGTACGGCCGCGGCGCGACACCAACTCAGCGGCTCGGACTAGGCACGATCATTACACTGCCGGCGACCGGCTCCGAGGCCTCAAACAGCAGTGTCATTAAAAATGACGATCTGGACATTAAGCGAGGCCTGCGCAACGATCTCAACAGGCCTGATTTTTCATTGATCAACCCAAAACTGACCTATACACTACCGCCCTGGCAGATAGCCTGCGGTGCCTCAGATATCATGTCACATGTTATGGAACGCTACTTCACACCAACCAAGGGCGTCGGCTTAACTGATCGACTCTGCGAGGCAGTCTTGAGAACAGTAATAGCTGAAACACCCTCTGCTCTGGCAGATCCCGAGCAGTACGACGTGCAGGCAAATCTCTTCTGGAGCTCAACAGTTGCTCATATCGGCTGGCTTGGCATGGGCCGCGCTGAGGACTGGAGCGTACATGCTCTCGAGCATGAGCTCAGCGGACACTATGACACAGCCCACGGCGCTGGTTTGGCCGCACTCTACCCGGCATGGCTCGCCTATATTCTGGCAAAAGACGACACCTCCGTAGTGCGTATAAGTCAATTCGCTGAACGAGTACTCGGAGTGCCTTTGGATTTTGCTGAGCCTGTGAAAACAGCTGAACAAGGCATCAAACGTCTAAGTCAGACATATCGCAGCTGGGGATTACCCGCAAGCTTAAAAGATCTGGGCGTTCCGTATGAGGATCTGCCGCGTCTGGCAAAACTGGTCAAAAAAAGACCCGACGGATTCGCCGGGTCATTCTGCCCACTAAACGAGGCAGATTTTCTTGCTATTTATCAGCTGGCCTGGAGCTGGCAATAATTACTTACTGATACCAAAAGCATAAACAGTGGTATGTTTGAAGCGTTGTCCAGCCTTGAAAACAGGGCTGGGGAAATGCTTGTGCTTCAAGGAATTTGGATAAAACTGCGTTTCCAGACAGAACCCACCGCGATTACCATATTCAGCGCCATCCTTGGCAATGTGCTTCTTGATAAAATTACCGGTATAGAACTGAACACCTGGAAGTGTTGTATATACGGTCATAGTTCTGCCGCTCTTAGGATCAAGTGCCATCGCACACTTCTTAAGCGTACCATCTGCGTCCCTGATCACAAAGTTATGATCATAGCCCTTGCCAGCCTGGATCGCTTCATGCTCAGACTCTACGCCTTGACCAATCGCAGTCAGCTCTCTGAGATCAAGCGGTGTCCCCTCAACCGCCAGGAAGCCGCCATCAGGAATACACTCATCATTAATACTGGTGATTTCATCAGACTCTATCATGATCTCCTGGCTGTCCACTCTGCCGGTACCATGTCCTGCCAGATTGAAGTAGCTGTGATTAGTCAGGTTAATAACCGTTTCCTGATCGCTGACTGCCTCATAATCCAAACGGAGAGCGTTATCAGATGTCAATGTATATGTTACTGTTACCTGCAGATTACCAGGGTAGCCCTCTTCCATATCAGGACTTGTCAGCGAAAATGAAACTGATGGTCCCTCTGAAGTCTCGAGCGGCTTAGCTGCCCATATCTTTTTGTCGAAGCCAACCAGGCCGCCATGAAGATGGTTTCTGCCGTCATTTACCGCCAGCTGATAGGTCTTGCCCGCCAGCTCAAAAGCCGCACCTTCAATACGATTACCATGTCTGCCGATGACCGCTCCATGATAGCCATTATCGGCACTCTCATAGCCGGCCATGCTGTCATAGCCCAAAACAACATCAGCCAGCTCACCTGCCGCATCTGGTATCAGCAGCTGCTGCAGTGTAGCTCCGTAGTCAAGCAATCTGCAAACCGCGCCGCCGTCTCCTTCAAGGCGCCAGGCTCTAACCTCGCGTCCATCCGCTGTAACTCCAAAATGATCAACTGAAATCTGCATAATTATGATCTCCTTCATATGATTTCCATCAGCTCAGGACTGACCTTGAGCTTGTAATAGACCTCTATAATTATATACCAAGAATCATGTCTTGACAGTCTGAATATCATTACTACTGACTTTTATATGAATACCCTGCTTAACAAGATGACGTAAAAACAAACGCTCCACGTGTGCTTCCCTGATACGCCTGGTAAAAGTCACCGTCAAATTGCCGTTGTAGCTTAAGATCGATGCGTTGATCCAGTTGCCCAGCGACGGTCCCATCAGCACATCGAACGAGCGAACATACTCAGCCATTTCAGCAGGCAGCTCGACAGGTCCGACATTTGTCATAGTGCTGGTGATCCTGCTGTCGCCCCGGAAGAGATAAGCCGTCCGCAGTATCAGGTTTTTTACAGGCAGTGGAATCAATCTGGTCACCAGCATGCTCTCGCTTTTTATATTGCCGGCCATCTGAACATTGAGATACTTCTCACGTGTCCGCAGCTTCATATAGTGGTGGACCTCACTGATGATCTCCTCGAAGCTATACTCGCCATAATCCTGATGAACAGATGGATAAACTCTGGTAAAAAAGTTGCGCAGCGTTTGACTGGGATAATACCGCCGCATATTAACAGGCACAGCGATGACCACCGGTTTGTCATGACGGCGTTCCTCAGCGCTCTGAATCTGGCAGAAGGTATAAATATATGAGGCAACGAGATAATCGTTGATCGTGACACCATATTCCCGCGCCTTTTGCTTAAGCTGATCGACCGGCATCTCAGCTCTTATAACATGAATACGACCGGAAGGCTCAAGCTGCCCTTTTACATGCCAGGCGACGGGCATCAATGGATTACGACGTCTTGTTCCCCTGGCGTAGACCTTGTAGCTGTCCTCAGTCTCAGCTTCTGAAGGTTGTTCAAGCCAATCAGCCACACCCTTCTCAGCTGGAATCGTTATTTTCAAGCAACGCTCAAGGTATCTCGCAGCCAGAGTTTTTGTAAACATCAATGCTCCTGTACCGTCAGCCAAGGAATGAAAAAACTCTACAGATAATTTATTATTGTAATATAACACCCTGAATAAATAGCCATTGTTATCCTTGCGATATAAACGTCTGCACGGATAAGCTGTATCCTCAAAAACAGTTGGCTGCGCCTTGTTGGGTTCAAGATAGTACCAGAACAACCCGGGTCTCATTCTCAGAGCAAAGCTGGGAAACCGCGGCAGGATATCTTCAAGTGCCTGCTGCAGGATATCCCTCTTAACCGGAATTGTCAGTTCGACACTCAAACGAAAAACTGCTGATACCTTGCCATTTTTGATAGCAGGAAAAATCTTAGCAGAATTATCTAGTGGATACCAGGACTGATGAGGCATCTGATCAGATCTCCCTTCCGGCATATTGAGCCTGAAACAGCGAAGCGTAGAAACCATCGGCAGCCAACAGCTCATCATGCGAGCCCTTCTCTATGATCTGCCCCTTGTCCATGACCAGAATCAAATCAGAATCAAGTATAGTTGACAGACGATGAGCGATCACGAAGCTTGTTCTGCCATCCATCAGTTTGCGGAACGCACGTTGTATTTTCTTCTCGGTATAAGTATCAACGTTAGAGGTAGCCTCGTCAAGAATCAGGATCGGCGGGTCGGCCAGCATGGTTCTGGCGATACAGATAAGCTGCTTCTGACCGGCGGATAAACGATCGCTGTTGGCATCGATCAGCGTATCGTAGCCATCCGGCAAACGTGAGATGAAGCTATGCGCGCCCGCCGAACGTGCGGCCGCTTGAATTTGATCAACAGTAGCGTCGACCCTGGCAAAAGAAATGTTCTCACCGATCGTTCCAGCGAAGAGCCAGCTCTCCTGAAGCACCATGCCGAAGGAACGGCGCAGGCTGCTTCGCGATACATCATAGATCGATTGATCATCTATTCTGATATCACCACTGTCAATGTCGTAGAAGCGCAGCAATAGATTGATCAGCGTAGTTTTACCAGCCCCGGTAGGACCTGCAACAGCTACCTGACTGCCTGCAGGTACATAGAGATCAAGATCACGTATCAGATTCTGTCCGGAATAATATGAGAAATCGACATCGCTCATTTCGAATGAGCCGCCCTGCACCTTCATAGCCGGAGTCAGATCATTATCCTGCTTCTCAGTTTCAGTCCGAAGCAAACTGAATATTCTGCCGGCACCGGCAAGAGCGGACTGCAGCTGTGCCGCTACAGAAGTTATCTCATTTACCGGACGCGAGAACTGCATGCTGTAACCGAGCAGACTGGCAACATTACCAGTACTAAGAGCACCTGCAGCTGCGAGTATGCCAGATACTGCGGCAACCAGAATGTACGCACTGGCATTGATCAGGCGTGTAACCGGATTACTAAGAGACGAATAGAACTGAGCCTTCTGACCATAGGTGTAAAGCTCCTGATTGAGTGATTTCAGCTTATTGGCAAAATCATCTCTGGCATCGAAGCTATGTAGCAGCTCCAGTTGACCGGCTGCTTCCTCCGCGGCCTGACGCAGCTGAGCGTTTTTCGCTGATTCCAGCTGGTATTGCCGGCGGGCCGCAGCGGCGATTCTGCCTGACACGACAAATGAAAGTGGAGTCAATATAAGTAGTATTACAGTAACACCTGCATGCAATCTCAGCATAAGAACCAGTGTGCCAATCAGAGTGACAACTCCACCAAAGGCCTGAGACAACCCAGTTATCAGACCTTCTGAAACAGCGTTCAGATCATGAGTAAGCAGACTTGCTACATTAGCAGATTCTCTCTTATCGATCTCGCTGAGCGGCATTTTATCAACATGCTCCGCCAGCTCTGAACGCAATTGCTGTGTAACGCCCGCGGCTATTCTGACTGTAGTATTGAAGAGCAGCTTTTGCAATATGCTGCCGGCCAGGGCAGTAAACAGGAAGAATATGAGCAATCTGATCAAACCATTCCAATCAACCAGACCGGGACCGGCCATTACGTCGATAGCGAGACCCGTAAGCCAGGGCGCAAGCAAAACAAAACCATTGCCGGCCACAGCCGCTATGATAACCAGGGCCAATAAACCCTTGAAGGAACGGACCCGCTGCCAGAGCTGGCCGAGCACACCAGCCTCTGACTGCTTTCGGAGGATATGTCTTTTGCCAGTCATACATTTCCTCCTTCATTCTGCTTAGTATCAAGCTGAGAGTGATAAAGATCACGATAGATCTGAGAGCTTGTCATAAGTTCATCGTGATTCCCCTGCGCAATCAGCTGACCATCATCAAGCAGTAAAACACTATCCGCATCACGTATATTTGCAATGCGCTGAGATATTATTATCCACATCGAGTTCTGTAGCTGGGGATCAGACATCACAGCTCTGCGAAGCTTCAGGTCAGTCGCATAATCAAGAGCACTGGTGCTGTCATCAAATATAATGATCGGCGGTTCACCAAGCAGTGCTCTGGCGATCGCCAGGCGTTGACGCTGACCACCTGAGAAATTACGTCCACCTCTGCTGACCTGAGTTTGAAGTCCATCCTCTTTTGCCAGGACGAAATCCTCTGCCTGAGCTAGTCTTAGCGCATGCCACAACTGTTCTTCTGAATATTCGGATCGTCCCAGGCGCAGGTTCTCTTCGATCGTACCAGTTAGCAAAGCAGGATTTTGCGGTACATAGCCGATCAAACCTGTCAACTGAGACTCGCTCATAGAGGACAGATCAAAACCGTTCAGGCTAACACTTCCTTGTTGGATACCATAGATCCTGAGAAGAATCTTAGCTATGGTGCTTTTTCCGGAGCCGGCCGGTCCTATAAGACCGTTGACTGTACCTGGTTTCAAGCTGAAGCTCAAGCCCTGAAACAGAAGCCCTGAGCTGGACGGATATGAAAAATCGACCTGATCAAATACTATTCCTGCAGGTTCTACATCCAAGTTGCGATAAGATGGATCACTGGCAGAATCAGATAAATCAGATTTACCTGTTGTATTAGCCGCTAGTATCTCCTCCACCCTGCCAGCTGCCGACCATGATCTGGCATAAAGCATCACCAGATTGGCAACTACGATCAGAGCCTGAAGTATTTGCGTCAGGTAATTGATCAACGCGATCAACTGGCCTTGGCTCATTCTGTCATTATCAATACGCCAGCCACCGAATCCCAGCACAGCCAAAATCGCGATATTCAAAAGAAGCAGCGTCATCGGATTAAGCCAGGCTGTAAGCTTGCCAGCCCTCTCGATCAAACTGGTCAAGCGTGAATTGGTAGCGAAGAATTTCTCCGAACGAAGCTGCTGTCGGTCAAACGCTCTGATCACCCGCATCCCCTCGAGATTTTCCTGCATTATCGAGCTCAGCTCATCCTGTCTGACTAGAGTACTGCGGTGCAGCGGTACCGATTTTGACATGATCAAGTATAGAATCCAAATGAATACTGGAATAATAAATACAAAAATAAAAGCCAGCTGCCAGTCAATCAACAATGCCATTACCAAAGCGCCAATGCTGAGAAAAGGCGCGCGGACTACAAGTCTTATCAGCATTGCGACTGCCTGCTGCAGTGTAGATGTATCTACGATCAGACGATTTGAAAGTGATTGCGCACCGAAGCGGTCAGCTGTTTCAACCGGCAAATACAAAATACGCTCAGATAACAGATTCCTCAAATCTGTACCATAGCCCTGTGCGGCCAGTGAAGCGGTATACTGACAGATCAGCGCACTCATCAGCCCGGCCGCAGCTAAGCAAAAAGCGAGCAGACCGCGCCGCCAGATGAAATCTGTGTCACCTGTTGCGATACCCTGATCTATGATCTGTGCGATTATAAGCGGAACTAGAAGCTCAAGCACAGCTTCTGTCAGCTTGAAGAATGGTCCCACCACAAGATGAACTCTATAGGGCTTGAGCAAACTAATTGTTCTTCCAATTCTCATGCTTCCGGCTGCTGCTCCTTATGTCCGCTGAAACTGATTTTACGATCGAATCCAACATGTATGGCATCAGTCGGACAAACAGCCGCACATTCACCACAACGTATGCAATCAGGCCCATTGGCATCCAGTGGGACCGGAACCGCCATCGGACACTGACGTGTGCAGCGGCCACAGCTTATACACTTGTCCTGATCGACCTGAACACGATAGAGACTGATCCGGTTAAACAAACCATAGATCGCGCCCAGCGGGCAGACATAACGGCAAAACGGTCTCATTGTCAGCACAGACGCGACAATAGTTATTATCAGCAGCAGACTCTTCCAGCCGAAGAGAAATCCGGCCAGCCGCCTTAAGCCTTCATTGACTCCAAGCAGCGGCCAACCGGCCATCAGAGTACCAGAAGGACAAACGACTTTACAGAACCAGGGAGATCCATAGGCACCACCGATCGTACCGATCAGTGGCAGCGCGATTACGAAGACAGCAAGAAAGACCAGAGGCATTCGCCGCAGCACATTATGAACCCTTTTGTTATTTTCCGGCTTGAATTTACGGCCGGGTATCTTATGCAGCCACTCCTGTATCAGCCCGAAGGGACAGAGCCAGGCGCAGATGAAACGGCCGAAGATTCCGCCAAGGAGGATCAGGAAGCCCAGCACATAAAATGATATACGCTGATGCGGATCAGCGATCGAGCTCTGAAGCGAGCCGAGCGGGCAGGCACCAAGCGCACCTGGACAGGAATAACAATTCAGTCCCGGCAAACAAACCTGCTTGGTAGGCCCCTGATATATTTCTCCACGCACAAATCCAGGCAAATAAGCATTGCCGGCAAGCAGCGCGATACTCTGAACAATTTTCCTCTTGATTTTATGTTTAGCGATCCTACTCTTAGCCAATTCCAATACACTCCAAACATATAGTCGCAGCCTTGCGGAACACAGCAGCTGTCTCATCGCGGAAGATACCGAAGAATATAAACAAAACAGCCGCGGCTAGAACGATCCAGCGCAGCATACCAGCCTCAAACGACAGGCGGCCGGCATCTACCTGCGGCTTAGCACGCACTGCAGGTTTGACCTCGTCTGTCTGAGGAGAACTATTACCGTTATTTTCAGAAACCATAACCACATCCCCCTGAAATAACAAATATCTGCTCTTATGTTATCACAAAAATAGTGCGACAGTTTAAATACTGCCGCACCTGATCAACTAAGATTTCAATATTATTCCTACTTGTCGTCATAGTAGTATCTGCATGCAAAAATATCTACTTAATCTGATTGTCGATCATCGCACGCAGATCATTCTGCAGGCTGTCCGCATAGCCCATC
>CAZHQX010000005.1:0-37002 GCA_964534195.1 uncultured Oscillospiraceae bacterium | reverse complement strand
ATAGCCTTCCTTCAGAGAGAGGTAAAAATGATTCGCGCACATCATGTCGCATATAATGGAAGTGGTTATCCTGACAATGCTCTTGAAGAGAGCAGATTGCTTGAAACCCAGATACTGTGTGTAGCCGATTCGTTTGACGCGATGACATCTGACAGGGCATATCGTACCGCGATGCCGCTTGAACTGGCAATTGAAGAGTTGTATAGATGCAGCGGAACACAGTTCTCGCCTGAGGTCGTCGAAGCTTTGATCAGAGCGCTGCGTCGGCGACAACAGCAGGGCAGACTGGAGGCCTTGAAGGTATGATCCACACTGCCGCGATCGCCGGTCTGCTGATAGGATTAATCCGAGGCGGCAAGCTGCGCAATCTGGCTTCTCATAATCTTAAACTCATCTCATTTTTGTTTTTGTCATTTCTGTTTGAAGCAGTTGTTGTGTTCGGATTCATTGAGAGAATAACCTCTGATTCATCAATGGTTTTAATTCTAAGAACAGGCGCTTCAGCTTTTCAGTATGTTCTGGTAATCATATTTCTATTTGTAAATTCAATTTCAAAAATCAAACTCACTGCCAGGGTCGGACTCTGGCTGACCGCATCAGGTTCTGCCGCAAACGCGTTGGTTATAATTGCTAATCGTGGGCAGATGCCGATATCACTAGTTCTTACCGATCGAATAAAGGCATTGCATGAGGTGCCGCTAGCCAGAATTGCAGCAGCAAGCCATTATACACTTGCAAATTCTGATACAATTCTCGTCAAGCTTGGTGATTGGTTGCCGGTTTGGAGCTTCGGCTGGTATATGGTCAGTCCGGGTGATTTTCTCATCAGTGCAGGTCTGGCGATGTTTACCTATTGGCTCACTCAAAATCCTGACAAACAAAAACTAAATAATCTTGAACAACCAGAGAATATTGTATATACTAATGGGCGTTGAAAAGGAGCAAGGTTTCCCGCAAGTCGACAGACAGCGGGAAATTTGCGTTGAAGATGTTTTATTTATTTAGTGGGAAAGAGGTATGACCATGGGATTCATTGATTCGATCATTGAGAAGGCACGCAGTGATAAAAAAACGATCGTATTACCGGAGAGCTACGATCCGAGAACGATTGAGGCCTGCTCCAAGATCCTGCAAAAAGGAATTGCAGATGTTGTTCTGATCGGTGACAAGGAGAAAATTGAAGCAGTTGCACCGGAGTGGGATATATCCGGCGCCAAGATCATTGATCCGGCAGCCAGTGCTGATTATGACAGCTTCGTCGAGGCTTTTTATGAAATGCGTAAGGCCAAGGGCATGACAATGGAAAAAGCGAAGGAGACTATGCTCAATCCGTTGTTTTATGGTGTTATGATGGTTAAGCAGAACCAGGCTGATGGTATGGTCGCAGGTGCTGTTAACAGCACATCAAATACACTCAGACCAGCGCTTCAGATACTTAAAACCGCTCCTGGAACCAAGCTGGTTTCGGCCTTTTTCATGATGATAGTGCCTGACTGTGAGTTCGGCGCTAACGGTACATTCCTATTTGCCGACAGTGGTCTCGTTGAGGATCCCAATGAGGACCAGCTCTCTGAGATCGCCATTTCGTCTGCTAAGAGCTTCAAGCAGCTGACAGGTGAAGAGGCAAATGTCGCGATGCTCAGCTATTCAAGTCATGGCAGCGCTAACAGCCACCTTACCGCTAAGGTAATTGAAGCAACAAGACTGGCTAAGGAGAAAGCACCTCAGCTCAATCTTGATGGTGAGTTGCAGCTGGATGCCGCTATCGTACCAGAAGTAGGCAAGAGCAAAGCGCCAAACAGCCCGGTAGCCGGTAAGGCAAATGTTCTAGTTTTCCCTAATCTTGATTCAGGCAATATAGGCTATAAGCTGGTTCAGAGACTGGCAAAAGCCGAGGCCTATGGACCGATAACACAGGGTATTGCCCGTCCGGTCAACGACCTTTCACGTGGCTGCAGTGCTGACGATATCGTTGGTGTTGCCGCCATTACCGCCGTACAGGCACAGGAGGTATAACTGTAAGATGATAGTTCTTGTAATTAATGCCGGCAGCTCATCGCTTAAGTATCAGCTGCTGAAGGTCAGTACAGGTCAGGTCGTTGCAAAGGGCGGAGCTGAACGTATCGGTCTGCCGAATGCTTTTGTTAAGCATATGGGTATGGATAGAGACCCTGTAACGCTTAATTTTGAACTGCCGAATCATAAGGTTGCGGTAGAAGCCGTACTGAAGGTTCTGACCTCTGAAGACAATGGTGTCATTAAGAGCATGGATGAGATCGATGCTGTTGGCCATAGAGTTGTTCATGGTGGTGAGAGCTTCTCATCATCGGCGCTGATCACACCAGAAGTCAAGAAGGCTATCAAAGGCGTCTACGCTCTGGCTCCTTTGCACAATCCGCCGAATATGACGGGCATCGAGGCCTGTGAAGAAGCTATGCCTTCGGTGCCTCAGGTTGCCGTATTCGATACAGCATTCCATCAGACAATGCCTGCTCAGTCATATATGTATGCTTTGCCCTATGAAATTTATGAGAAGCATGGTGTACGCAGATATGGCTTCCACGGCACTTCTCATGGCTATGTTGCCAAGAAAGCCGCAGAAATGCTGAATAAACCTATCGAGAAACTAAAACTGATCACCTGCCATCTTGGCAACGGTTCATCAATAGCTGCTGTAAAATATGGTAAATGTATCGATACATCGATGGGGCTCACACCTTTGGCCGGAATATGCATGGGTACAAGATCTGGTGATATCGATCCTGCGATCGTTACCTTCCTTATGAACAAGGAAGGCCTGGATATTAAGGGTATTGACGATCTGCTCAATAAAAAATCCGGTGTTATGGGTATATCAGGCGTCAGCAGTGATTTCCGTGATCTCTACGCAGCAGCGGGTGAGGGTAATAAGAGAGCTTCACTGGCTCTTGATATGTTCAAGTATCAATGCCGCAAATATATCGGCGCATACTCGGCAGCGCTTGGCGGAGTTGACGCGGTTGTATTTACAGCTGGAATCGGTGAGAATACATATGATATCAGAAGAGGCGCCTGTGAAGGTCTTGACTATATGGGTATTCAGATCGACCCTTATAAGAATTCTGCTGTCAAAGGCCGTGAGGCTGAAATATCAACTGATGATTCTGCTGTTAAGGTGCTGGTCGTACCGACAAATGAAGAGTTGGCGATCGCACAGGAAACAGCTAAGGTAGTTGGGTTCAAAATCTGATCTACCAGACCAGATAATGTTAGGAGTATAGGATAATGGCAGGCAAAGAGAAAAGAGTAGAGGCCATCACAGCGATGGATCAGGATTTCACACAGTGGTATACAGATGTCGTGCTCAAATCAGAATTGATCGACTATTCATCTGTCAAAGGCTGCATGATCCTGCGACCGTATGGCTTCGCTATCTGGGAAAATATCCAGAAAAATCTTGATCAGATGTTCAAGGATACCGGTCATGAAAATGTAGCGATGCCTATGTTTATTCCAGAGAGTCTGCTGCAGAAGGAAAAAGATCATGTTGAGGGCTTCGCTCCCGAGGTCGCCTGGGTCACTCATGGCGGCAGCGAGAAGCTGGCTGAGCGCTTGTGTATCAGACCTACCTCGGAGACGCTTTTCTGTGATCATTATTCTCAGATCATCCAGTCATGGCGCGACTTGCCTAAGCTGTATAATCAATGGGTCTCAGTAGTACGCTGGGAAAAGACGACGCGTCCCTTCCTGCGTTCGACCGAGTTCTATTGGCAGGAAGGACATACCGCACACGCAACAGCTGAAGAGGCTGTTGAAGAAACGATCCGCATGCTTAATGTTTACGCGGATTTCTATCGCGATTTTCTTGCTATTCCGGTTATTAAGGGTCAGAAAACTGAAAAAGAGAAGTTTGCCGGTGCTGTAAACACATATACAGTTGAAGCTATGATGCATGATGGCAAGGCTTTGCAATCAGCGACATCTCACTATTTCGGTGATGGCTTCGCCAAAGCCTTTGATATTCAGTACAGTGATAAGAATAATCAGCTGCAGTATGTTCATCAAACCTCCTGGGGATTATCGACCAGATCTATTGGTGCGATCATCATGGTGCATGGTGATGACAGTGGACTCGTTCTGCCGCCTAGAATCGCTCCTCTGCAGACAGTTATCATTCCAATAGCCGCTCACAAAGCCGGTGTTTTGGAAAAAGCACAGGAGATCAAGGCTGAGCTGGCTAAGAGCTTCCGGGTTAAACTGGATGATTCTGATAAAATGCCTGGTTGGAAATTCAGTGAGTACGAGATGAAGGGCGTTCCCTTGCGTATTGAGCTGGGACCACGTGATCTGGAGCAAAACCAATGCGTCGCGGTGCGTCGTGACAATGGTGAGAAGATCGTGTTGTCGCTTGATGGTTTAGCGGATTCAGTACAGAGACTGCTCGATGAGATTCACGACGGATTATACCAGCGCGCGCTGGAGAGCCTTGAGAGCCGCGTTTATGATGCTGCGGATTGGCAGACAATGTCAGATCTTATTGCTGACAAGCCTGGATTTGTTAGAGCTATGTGGTGTGGTGATCTGGAATGTGAGCTTAAGATCAAGGAAGATATCGGTGCGACATCGCGCTGTATGCCTTTTGAACAAGTCAAGGTCGCGGAAACCTGCGTATGCTGTGGTAAGCCTGCTAAGAAAGAAGTCATCTGGGGCAAAGCTTACTGACCCTCACAATTTATTGACTATTTCAGCCTGATATCAAACTTGGGCTCTATACGGAAGCTTCTGCCGGCAAGCTCTGCCAGCTGGGCTTCCGTATATTTGTGTTCCTTTTGACTTGCTGCTGCTGCGGTAAGGATCTTCATGTCAGGCATAATGATGCTTGTGGCAGTAAGCTGTTGGCGCTTGATCGTGCGTCCGCTATTGTCGCGGAAGCTTGAATTGAAGCTATTTCTGCCATATTTGCCATCGCCTAATAGGGGACAGCCGACGGATGCCAAATGAGCTCTGATCTGATGAGTTCTGCCGGTCACCAGTTCGATTTCCAGATGTGATAAACCGGAACCGTCTGGCCCGAGATCAGGCCAATACTTGATCATTCTATAGCTGGTCACGATTTTTTTATCTCCCGGCTGTTTTTTATCATGAATAAAAACATTGCCGGCAGCCGCGTCCTTTTCCAGCCAGCCTGTTAATTGATGCCAGCTGTTATCATCGGCGGCTTCCGGTGGCTTGCCTTTTGCCAGGCACTGATAAAACTTGTGAAGCTTGTGGTCCCTGATGATCGATGTCATAAGGGCATAGGCGGCAGGAGTCCGCGACAGGATCAGCAGGCCGGAGGTGTTGCGGTCAAGGCGGTGGCACAGCTCTATGCCGTTTTCCTGCATGGTGCTCCTGATCATTGTTAGAAGATCAGGCTCACCGGCTTGACTATACCTATCGGTATGGACTGAGATTCCCGCAGCTTTGTTAACAATAATTAGATCAGTATTACTGAATACAATTTTATAATACTGCTCAGCCGTAAGTATGCTTGCAGTCGCGTCTGATGTTGTAGTTAGAAGGTCTGAGTAAGCATCCGGCCAGAAGCAAATGACCTCGTCGCCGGCTTTTACCAGGATATCTGTTTTTGTTTTCTGGTTATTCAGCCTGATGTCTTTGTTTTTCAGCGCCTTGAGAATGTGCCCCTTGTCGAGAGCAGGATTCTTGGACCTGATGAAGCTTATCAGGGTTTGTCCCTCAGTGTTTTCTGGCACCTGCCAGCTCTGCTTGATCGGCATTTGCTGCTTCTCCTCTGCTGTTAATTGTGGCTAAACGTTCTACTCCTGATTATCTCAGAGCATGACCAACCTTACAAGAGAATCAGGCGTTGTGTAAGGATTGACCGCTGTCAGAGGATGATATAAACTTGTAAAGATGTAACCTGATTTGAGAGGTGATAGTATGTCAGTAAAAACTGTTATGGTGATTTTTGGCGGTGTGTCGACGGAACATTTGATCTCTGGCAGATCCGCTTACAATGTTATACAAGGTCTGAGAGCTGCAGGTATAGAGGTTATTACTGTTGGAATTACCAAGAATGGCGAGTGGCTGCCTTATAAAGGTGATGATAAGAGCATTCTTGAAGGAACCTGGGAGGAACAAGCCAGGGCAGCTGGTCTCAGTCGTGGGACAACTGCACTGCCGCTGTCAGTTAGAGAATGGATAGTGGCTCTGGCCGGCCGGCTGCCGGATTGTATTTTCCCTGCTGCCCATGGTGTTAATTGTGAGGATGGAGCTTTGCAAGGCTTGCTGCAGCTTAGCGGCATACCTTATGTCGGCTGTCATGTGCTGGCCTCGGCTGCCGGTATGGATAAGTGTCATAGTAAGATCGTGTTTGCTCAGGCGGGCATACCTCAGTGCCGGCACATAGCTGTCAGCAGGTCTGAGCTAAAAGACCGAAGGACTGAAGTTATCGAGAAAATCGAATTAGAGCTGGGCTACCCTTGTTTCCTTAAGCCAAATCAAGGAGGCTCATCCGTTGGTACAAAAAGGGCCGGAGACCGTGGGGAGCTCGAGGCAGCTCTTGATCATACAGCTCTTTTTGATTCGACCGTGCTGGTTGAGGAATTTATTAAGGGCAGGGAGATAGAAGTAGCTGTAATGGGTAATGAAGAGCCTGAAACTGCTGTAATAGGCGAGGTTGCTACTGCCGGACATGTTGATTATTATGACTATGAAACAAAGTATTTCAGTGATGATGGCGCAGTTGTTCTGCTGCCAGCTCCGCTTGAGCCGGAGACCGAGAGCAGGATCAGAAATTATGCGGTTGAGGCCTGGCGTGCTCTTGGCTGCAGGGGATTGTCCCGCGTAGATTTTTTCCTGACTGCAGCTGGTGATATATATATCAACGAGATAAACACAATGCCCGGATTTACCGCGATCAGTGTGTTTCCACAGGCTTTTGCCAAATCAGGCAAGACCATCGGGCAATTGACGAGTGAGTTGTGTGACTTGGCAGTTGCCGACTTTGAGGCCGGGAAACGGCAGGAGCTGATATGATCGATTATGGTTTTTCAGAGCTCTCGGAGCATGAGAGTGTAATAGATCCTATGTCGGAGAAGGCAATCGGTGTGTTTGATTCCGGGCTGGGAGGCCTGACTGTGCTTAAGGAAATTATTAAGCTGCTGCCGCATGAAAATACTGTTTATTTTGGCGATAGCGGCAGAACTCCGTATGGCAGCAAGTCAGGGGAAACGGTAAGAAGATACTCGCAGCAAAATACGAGGTTTTTGCTTGAGCAGGGCGTTAAAATGATAGTTATTGCCTGTAACACTGCCAGCGCGCAGGCTTATAATGAGGTTAAGGCGATGGCTGGTGTTCCTGTGATCGAGGTGATAACACCTGGTGCTCAGGCTGCGATCGCGGCGACCTCCAGCCAAAGAGTTGGTGTTATTGGAACCAGAGGCACAGTACAGAGCGGTGTCTATGCACAGGCGTTGACCAGAGTCAGCGGTCGTCCTCTGCGAATCAGCCAGCAGGCATGTCCTTTGTTTGTTGGACTTGCTGAAGAGGGCTGGTGGAATAATGACATTGTAAAATCTGTAGCAAGTGTATATTTAGAGCCTCTTATCAAGGATAATATTGATACACTGGTTTTAGGCTGTACACATTATCCGCTTTTGACACAGGCAATAAGCACGGTGATGGGTCCGGAGGTCAAGTTAATCAATGCCGGCAGATCCGTGGCAGAGCAGGTCAAGCAGCAGCTTGTCAGAGCTGATCTGCTGAATCAACAGACTGGAGAGGGCTGGCATCAGTTTTTTACAAGTGACAGCGCATCACATTTCCAGCAGCTCGGCAGTACATTTCTTGAACAGAGAATTAAAGCCGCAGGGCATGTAGAGATAGAAAGCTACTAAAATATAGCTGTGACTTGTATCGCAGGAAGGGATCAAAATGGAACCTAATGTTCTGATTACAATAGAAGGCCAGCAATGGAGCGGTGAGGATAAACCCGAAGCGGTCAAGCTAACTACTGAAGGGACTATGTTTCACCGGGAGAAGGCCTGGTTCTTAGTATATGATGAGAGTGAGGCTACAGGCATGGAGGGGACCCGCACGACTATGCGTGTCGGAGATGATGGGATAGTTACTCTTCTAAGACAGGGTACGCATGGGATGAAGCTGACCTTCAATGCCGGAGCAAGACATATTACGAGAATGGAAACTCCTTATGGTGATCTGGACGTCGGTATTTACACCAGTCTGGTAGAGAACAAGCTGTCCAGAAGAGGCGGATCTGTCCATCTTGGCTATACGATCGATTTTAATCAGCAGGAGCCTGTGAACACGAGGCTCAGCCTGACAGTTAAGGCTCTGAGGATGAAGAGTGGTTCCTGAAGTGGTATCATTTGCACAAATTGCAAAAAACAGACGGCAGAGCAGTTGACATATCAATGATTCTGATAGATAATATTGTTCGCGTCTGTGGAGGTATGATATGAAGATAGATGTGCTTTCACTAGCCAGAACGCCAGGCGGAACGATTCCTCTTGATTTCGTGATCAAGACCGATGAGTTGTTGCTTCACGGAGATGAGAACGATCGATTTGAGAGTATCAGCTTCGCTGGTGAACTGACGTGTATAGAAAACGATGTATTCCGATTGACGGGAACTTTGAGCGTTGTCAGAGTAGGAATCTGTGACAGGTGCTTGAGGGATGCCAGACAGGAATACGATGTTTTGGTCGATGAGCAGTATCGTCGATCAGCCGGGTCAACAGAAATGGATGAGTCCGGTGAGTTTTATGGCTATGCTGGCCACGCGATCGATACCGATCAGGCCATCAGAGATAATCTGTTGTTGAATACTCCCGGCCAGCTGCTGTGTCGGGAAGCATGTCCGGGATTTTGCCCGGTGTGCGGCAGAGATTTGAATGAGGGACCATGCAGCTGTCAGGCAGAGCCTGGAGCAGGGTCACCATTCGCAAAATTGAGTAAACTGCTGCAGGACGATGAGGATGTTCTGCGGACATGATGGAGGTGTAGAGGAATGGCAAATCCTAAACGTAAATGGTCCAAGGCCAGAACAGCACGTCACAGATCCAACTGGAAACTGAGTGTACCTGGACTGGTTGAATGCCCGCAGTGTCATACGAAGAAACTGGCGCATAAGGTATGTAAAGCTTGTGGCTATTATAAGGGCAGAGAGATCGTCAAGACTTCTGAGGCCTGATAGGCTCGGGCATTACTGTCGTTTGACAAAGGATCGTTGACGCAGCGGGAATGATTCTATCATACTCGCTGCTTTCCATTTTTTTGAGCCGTATTCAAGGAGTCAATTATGTCAGCCAATAATGGACAGATCATCAGCCAGGTGAAAACCGGCAGTCTGGCACAAGAGCTGGATATTCAGCCAGGTGACCGTCTGATCAGCATCGATGGTCAGCCAGTGCTGGACATTTTTGACTATCAGGTCAGACAGCTCAGTGAAGAGCTGATACTGCTGATAGAAAAAGCAGATGGCAGTAAAATTGAATATGAGCTGGAAAAGGATGAAGATGAGGATCTTGGTCTGGTGTTTGACAATCCTCTGCTGGATGATTGTACAAGCTGTCATAACCGATGTATCTTCTGTTTTATCGATCAATTGCCGTCAGGGATGCGCAAAACACTTTATTTCAAAGATGATGATATGCGTATGTCTTTTTTGCACGGTAATTATGTGACGCTTACAAATCTTGAGGATAAGGAACTCGACAGGCTGATATCGTACAGATTTTCGCCTATGAATATTTCTGTTCATGCGACAGATCCTGTAGTTCGTATGCGTATGATGCGTAATAAGCACGCAGGCGAGCTCTATCCACGTCTGCAGAAGCTTGCTTCTGCCGGGATATCGCTGAATTGTCAGTTGGTGCTGGTGCCGGGGATCAATGACGGTGAGGTTCTGGAGAATACATTGTCAGATCTGGCAGCACTTGGAGATAATGTTCTCAGTATAGCGATGGTACCTGTTGGTGTTACAAGATATCGTGAAGAGAACAAGCTTTTTCCAGTAAGAGTTTTTTCCGAAGCGGAGGCGGCGAAGGTTCTGGATACGGTCAATAAGTGGCAATCCCATCATTTGACTGAAAAAGGCCAACGTACAGTGTATGCAGGAGACGAGTTCTATCTGCGTGCCGGCAGAGATTTCCCGCCGGCAGAAGAATATGAGGAATATCCACAGCTGGAAAATGGTGTGGGTATGGCTGCGTTGTTTCTCGACACTGTAAAAAGCTTCCTCACGGGAGAAAACATAATGGCGGGAGATGTTTCATTTAAGGATATCAGGCCTGCTGCAGGTGTTTCGAAGATAAAACGATCAGACAAGGTTGAGAATGCTTTTGCCTCCAGACTAATTATGGCAACAGGCGCATTGGCTTCAGAGGTGATCGGTCCGCTTGTACCAGCGCTGGCTGATCGTTTTGGTCTGAATCTACAGATTAAGAAGATCAATAATGATTTCTTCGGGCATACCGTTTCGGTTGCCGGTCTGGTGACAGGTCAGGATTTACTGAAACAGCTTGGACCGGTCCTCAATGAGATAAATGATTCCGGGACCGAAGCCATCGTTGTCATTCCGGATTGTATGCTGAAATCAGATGAGGATATTTTCCTTGATGATATGAAATTGCAGGAGCTGGCCGATGGTCTAGGCAGCAGGGTAGTTGCTGTTCCAGAATTGGCCGAAGGTCTATTGAATGCTCTTGGAGCATTGGCTGATGAATTGAGTAATAGATGATTATTGTCATCCGGAACTGGATGCCGCTAAGCTTGACAGCACAGCGGCTATCGGTTTTATAAGGAGGAAGAACAATGGGTAAACCGGTTATTGCGGTAGTAGGCCGGCCAAATGTAGGCAAGTCGACTTTTTTTAATAGCCTGATAGGTGAGAGATTGTCGATAGTTGATGATACACCTGGTATAACGCGTGATCGGATCTTTGCCGAGGGAGAATGGCGCGGGCGTAAATTTTCGCTGATCGATACCGGTGGTATAGAGCCTAAAACTGATGATCTGATCTTGCGTGAAATGCGCAGACAAGCAGAGCTGGCAATAGATATGGCGGATGTTATCATTTTTCTGGTTGACCTTAAGACAGGTATGACTGCCGATGATGCTGATATCGCTGAAATGCTTCGTAAATCTGCTAAGCCGGTACTTGTTGCAGTCAACAAGGCAGACCATGTAGGTGATATGCCAGCTGATGCCTACGAGTTTTATAATCTTGGCTTGGGAGATATTTTCCCGATATCTGCTTCTCATAGACTTGGTCTTGGCGAATTGCTGGATGCTGCTTATGATCATTTACCATCAATGGATGCCGAGGATGAAGAAGATGATACGATCAAGGTGGCAGTCATCGGCAAACCGAATGCCGGGAAATCATCGCTTGTAAATAAGCTGCTGGGCGAGGACCGATCAATTGTTTCAGATATACCTGGAACGACCAGGGACGCGATTGATAGTGAATTGTTCTGCGATGAAGGTCGCTTCCTGCTGATCGATACAGCCGGGCTCAGGAAAAAGAGTCGTATAGATGAGAGTGTGGAAAAATACAGCATGATAAGATCGCTGGGTGCGATTGAACGCGCCGACGTCTGTCTGATTCTTATTGATGCGACAGAGGGTGTTACTGAGCAGGATACTAAAGTGGCAGGTTATGCGCATCAAGCAGGCAAGGCGTGTATCATTGCCGTCAACAAATGGGATCTTGTCGACAAAGCTACCGGAACTCTCGAGGATTATCAGAAACAAGTCAGGGACCGTTTCGGATTCATGCAATATGCCCCCATCATCTTCATATCCGCTCTTACTGGACAGAGGGTGCATAAGCTGCTTGCTCTGGTAAATCAGGTCTATGAGCAGGGTGGCAGAAGGCTTACGACCGGCATGCTGAATGATTTGATAGCAGAGGCTGTAGCTATGGTACCGACACCTCAGGACAAGGGCAAGCATCTTAAGATCTATTACGCAACACAGGTAGCTGTAAGACCACCGCAGTTCGTGTTGTTCGTCAATGATACGAAGTTGATGCATTTTTCATATGAACGTTATCTGGAAAACCAATTCAGAAAGAACTTTGGCTTCGTGGGTACACCGATCTGGCTTATGCTCAGAGGCAAAGAGAAGAAGTTATAAATGGACGCAAAAGCTACAACAGCTAAGAAGGGAAGAAAAAATTAGTGTCAAATGAAATAAGCTCCATCAATGATCTGCGCAATGTCGCGATCATTGCCCATGTCGATCATGGCAAGACAACTCTTGTTGACGCAATGCTGCAGCAAAGTGGAATATTCCGCGATAACGAGGTGTTAGTTGAGCAGGTAATGGATTCCAATGATCTTGAAAGAGAAAGAGGAATTACCATTCTGGCAAAAAACACCGCTATTTCCTACGGTGACATCAGAATAAACGTCGTAGATACACCTGGTCATGCTGATTTCGGCGGCGAGGTCGAGCGTGTTCTCAAAATGGTCGATGGTGTTCTGCTGGTAGTAGATGCATATGATGGGCCAATGCCGCAAACAAGATTTGTTTTACGCAAGGCACTTGACATGAAACTTACCCCTCTTGTTGTTATCAATAAGATCGATCGTCCTGATGCCAGGCCTATGGAGGTCGTCGATATGGTTCTTGAACTCTTCATTGAGCTCGGAGCAGATGATGATCAGCTTGATTTCCCAATACTGTATGCCTCGGGAAAAGATGGATATGCTGTTCTTGATTACAAAGAGATCGACCAAGGCGTGGAAGGCCTGAATTGCCTGCCGCTGCTGGAGACGATCAAGGACCATGTGCCTTGTCCTAAGGGCTACACAGAAGAGCCCCTGCAGCTTCTGGTATCAAATATTGATTATGATAATTATATCGGCAGAATCGCTGTTGGCAGAGTAGAGCGCGGCACGATAGGTCAGGCTCAGCAGGTAACTGTTTGTGGCTACGATGACCAGTCACTGCAAAATGCCAGGATAGTTAAACTCTTCCGTTATGAAGGGCTTAAGCGCAGTGAAATACAGGAGGCCACCGTTGGTGAGATCGTCTGTGTCGCCGGTATTCCAGAAATCAACATCGGTGATACGATTTGCGCGCAGGAATTCCCCGAGCCGCTGCCATTTGTTAATATCGATGAGCCTACAATTGCCATGACCTTCAGTGTCAACGACAGTCCTTTTGCCGGCAAAGAAGGTAAATTTGTAACATCGCGCCATTTGCGTGATCGTCTTATGCGTGAAATGGAAACCAATGTCTCGATGCGTCTAGAAGAAACAGACACTACTGAAGCCTTCATTGTAAAAGGCAGGGGCGAGCTGCATCTATCTATTCTAATTGAAACTATGAGACGTGAAGGCTACGAGCTGCAGGTTTCCAAGCCCAAGGTCATCGTAAAAGAAGTTGATGGTGAAATGGTTGAGCCTATCGAGCTGGTTCTGATCGACGTGCCTGAGGAGTTTGTTGGTGTTGTCATTGAGAAGCTGGGCAGACGCAAGGCTGAGCTTATAAATATGCTGCCGCCGGAGAAGGGCTATACCAGAATGGAGTTCAGAATTCCCTCCAGAGGCCTCATTGGCTACAGGTCGGAGTTTTTGACCGACACTAAGGGCAATGGTATAATGAACAGCGTTATCAGCGGGTTTGAGCCTTGGAAGGGTGAAATAGAAACCCGTCAACACGGAGTTCTCGTTGCCTGGGAATCCGGCGAGGCTGTTACCTACGGTTTGTATAACGCACAAGAGCGCGGCAGTCTTTTTATCGGAGCTGGAACACCGGTTTATGAGGGCATGGTAGTTGGGCGCAATCCGAAAAATGATGATATCGTGGTAAATGTTTGCAAGAAAAAGCATGTCACAAATATGAGGGCTTCTGGCGCTGATGATTCTCTCAGGCTGGTACCACCAATTCAAATGAGCCTGGAACAATTTCTTGAGTTCGTCTCAGATGACGAGCTGATTGAGATCACACCCAAAACGATCCGTCTGCGCAAGCGTATTCTTCAGGCAGACCAGCGAGCACGTATCCTCTCAAAAAAGCGGCAGGGAAAATAAGAAGGCAGTAAAAATTAATGCCGGCCGATCAGGTTAACGGAGGTCCGACCAGATGGTGTCGAAAAGAGTTACGAGAACATTGACCATAGTGGTTGTTATATTTCTGCTGATATCAGTTACGGCAGCAGGGTTCTATTTTGGCTTCTCTTATGTGCTGGCTCAAAACAGCCGTTTTGATCAGCTGGAGTCTGCATTTGACGCAACCGGGAGTTCGCCTATTAACGAAGCAACTCCTGGTGCAGTTGAGATAATCATACCCAGAGCTTCTGATACCAAGGATATTGCGGAAATTCTCGAGAAAAAGGGCATGATAGGGAATACTTTGATGTTCACCATTATGTCAAAATTCAATGGCTTTGACGGTGCTTATATTGCTGGGACTCATTATCTCATTGAGGATCTGAGCTATGATGAGATAATGTTCATTTTGACCAGAAGGCCTCAGCCGGTTCAGGTGACTTTTCCCGAGGGCATATCATACCGCGAAGTCAAGCAGAAGCTGCGCCAGGCAGGCGTTAAGTTTGATGAACAGGTTTTGGATAATATGATGCGTCGGCCAAATCTCTTTATAGACTATGATTTCGTTAAGCTGATCAAACCATCAGCTGATAGGGATTGGATGCTGCAAGGGTACCTGTTCCCTGATACTTACTTTTTCGATGTTAACTCAGACGAAGAAACGATAATCAGAACCTTCCTCAATAATACTGAAAAGAAGCTGACACAGGAGATTTATGATCGGGCCGAGCTGATGGATATGTCGATGGATGAGGCTGTTACTTTAGCTTCTCTGATTCAGGCCGAAGCAATGAATGTTACTGAAATGGCTGATATTGGCGGAGTGTTTCATAATCGCCTGAAGGAGGAGCAGTCACTTAGTTCTGATACAACTATAAATTATCTTAGACAAGAAAATGGCCTGGCACCAGTGCTTTGGCTGTCACTTTTTGATATAGAGATGTTTAATGATAATGCCTACAGTACCCATGCAAATTTAGGCTTGCCGCCCGGACCGATCAACTCACCGGGTATAGCAGCCATCGAAGCTGCTCTCTGGCCGGGAAACCACAAATATCTATTCTTCAGCGCGACCGGTGAGGATGGCAAGACTCTATTTGCTTACACGTTTGAAGAGCATGAGGCGAATATTCAAAGATATCTAAACCAACTCGAGAATGAAGAAAATCAGGCGGAGGAAGGTACAGAAACGTCCGAGCCATAATTTGTTGGCAGGATGATCTGATCGTACGAAGGAGAACAGATCCATAATTGATCTGATTGTATTATGATTCCATATAAGAAAAAAGAACTGAAAGCCGGTATAGAGCTGTTGGCTCCTGCCGGTGATATGAATAAGCTGGATATGGCGATCAAGTATGGCGCTGATGCAGTTTATCTCGGAACGACCGCTTACAGCCTTAGAGCTGCCAGCGGCAATTTTGATTTGTCTTATGGCCTGCCAGCTGCAGTTGAGAAGGCTCATGAACATGGTCTGCCAGCTTATGCGACTATGAACATACTGGCGACACCTGAAGATTTCCATGCGGCTGAATCAGCTGTCAGAGCGATCGCTGACAGTGGAGCTGACGCGGTCATCGTATCTGATCCGGGTATGTTTACTCTGGTAAAAGAAACGAGACCTGAGCTGGAGATTCATATAAGTACACAGGCAAGCACATCAAACGCCCGTGCCTGCCGTTTCTGGTATGAGCAGGGTGCCCGCAGAATCGTGCTGGCACGTGAGCTCAGCATGGAGGATATCAGGAGGATAAGATCTGAGATCCCGGATGATCTGGAGCTTGAGGCTTTTGTTCATGGTGCTATGTGTATGGCCTGGTCAGGACGTTGTATGCTGTCTGCTCATTTGACAGGCAGAAGTGCCAATAAGGGCGCCTGTACACAGACCTGTCGCTGGAAATTTCGTTCTGAACCTGCTGAGCAGTATCTTCTTACCGAGATGAAGAGACCAGAGGATCAGCTTCTGATGGAAGAGGATCAGCGTGGTACGTATATTTTCAACGCAAAGGACCTGTGCATGATCGAGCATATCCCTGAGCTCATCAGCAGCGGTATAAGCAGCTTCAAGATCGAAGGCAGGACTAAGAGCCCGTTTTACGTAGCCACTGTTGTTAAGGCATATAGACAGGCTATAGACGCATGGGCTGATGATCCGAGCAATTACCAAATGGACCCGGACTGGCTCAGAGACCTTACTCAAACTGTACATAGACCTTTTGATACCGGATTTTACTTCACATCTCCACACGAGGACGCTAAGGTTTTTGAAGATGACACAATGATTCGTGAGGCTGCTGTTGTAGGAATGGTTAAGGGATGGCTGCCTGAGAGAAAACTTGTTCTAGTTGAGCAGAGAAATAAAATCAGCCTGGGAGATGAGCTTGAGCTGGTTCAGCCCCGCGGACGCCACATAAAACTGCGTGCGGATAAGATCCTTGATATAGAGCAGAAACCGATCGAATCAACGCCACATCCACAGATGATGTACTATTTGCCGATGGAAGAGCATGTTTCGCCAGGAGCCTTCATCAGGCGCTCAGGCGACAAGGATAAACCTGCAGACTCTATCTAATATCCTTTTTGCCAGGACCTTGAATATTGATGTGGCTGAGCAAGCGTCCCATAAGACTGCGCAGCTGGCGGTCTAACCCGAATTGAGAGAATACCTCTATAACTATGACGAGGATAATCGGGCCGACAAAAATACCAGTTAGACCGTATGCTGAAACACCGAATATCATTGAGAGCAAGGTGGCCATTGGATGCAGATGCATCGCATTGCCGAGTATGTGCGGCTCCAGAAAACGTCTTGCAACTGATATGACAACCAGCATGATGATCGCACCAATACCACCGAATATATTTCCATTTATAAACATATAAAGAATAATAGGCACCATCGTCGCGCTTATTCCCAGAAGCGGCAGAAAATCAACGATTGCGGCAACAACTGAAAGTATTACAGCATATGGCATACCAATCAATGTGAAGCCGATCAGAGCCTCGAAAAAGGTAATAAATAATAGAAGAATGTAACCGCCTATAACACGAAACAGAGTATTGGACAGTGAACTGACAAGACCGAAGGTCTTACGAACGAAGTTCCTGTCTTTTATATTTCTGTACATAAATTTGTAGATGCTTCGACTGTCTGCTGCAAAATAGTAGCCTGACATCAGCACAACTACAACACCGATTATTATTGCCGGCAAATTACCCAGAAAGCGTCCAGCCCAATTGATGACACTGCCTGCTATGCCTGGAAGAGCTGCGATAAGCTGTTCCTGAAGTCCCAGAAGGCTGTTGCTTATCATGTTGATGATGCTCTCATCCACCAGACCACCTAGTCGGCCGGACCAGTTAGCTAATATTTCAGTTATTCTTTCGATCAGCGAAGTATCCTTCACAAAATCCGGAATATACGAAGCAAGTGATCTTACCTGACTGATCGTTGCGGCGATAATACCTACAAGTGCTGCTAATAGAACTATTACAACGAGAATATAGAATACACCAGCTGCCCTGGCCTCACTTCTGGCAGGTGCCAGTCCGGATCTTCTCTCGGTGATCTTCCATTTATGCTTACCGGTAACGGAGGCGAGCCACTTCAATAGCTTACGCCATTGATAAGACAGCATATAAGCTGTTCTTGCCAGAATCAGACCAATGGCAAAAGGAATCAGTATTACCAGAATGGAAGCTCCAAAATAGACGACCAGCCCAATTATAGCGAAGATCAGCAGATACTTGACGATTGACAAAACTGTGGCTGCGTCCTTATAGAACTTACTGCGATCATCCATATGCTTTTACCAGATTCAAAAGATAAATCATTTGATCTCTGTTGACCTCCATATTATTCACGTTATGAGCATGTATTCTGCTGCAAGCTGTCCAATGCTATTTTATCATGAAATTCCACCAAAATAGCTAAACCCAATCGTGATTAGCATAATTATCAGTGCGAATGCAAGCTTCCAATCGCCCGGGAATAAACGCAGAGGTTTTTTCTCAGCAGGACTATAGTTTTTGTAATTGCTAATTATGGCAAGCAGTGGTACAAGTGCGACAGCAGCTATGCATGATGATATGAGAGAAGCATAAAAAAGCGACTGAGTAGTTTCGGTACTTATTTCCAGCATGCTTTTTGTCAGTCTTGGCAAGAGGGGATTTAGAAGCATAAGAGAAATATTAAGAGAAATATGGCAGATGATCGTTGGCAGAAGACTCTGACTCTTATATCTCAAATAACCAAGCATTAAGCCAGCGAGCAGGGGAGGTAAAATAAAAAGAGGATCCAGATGAAATAATGTGAAAGCCGCAGCCTGCCAAAAAATGACTATTGTTATGCGGCTCCTGCTGGCCAGACTGCCTTGAATGACCCCTCTGAACATCAACTCCTCAGCAAAAGCAGGAAGAAACGCGCTGATGATAAGAATTACCAGCTTAATATTCCAGGGCGCGCTCCAGATTATATCAGTGCTGAATACGTATGGTGTGGTTGATACAGGCAGCTGCCAACCAGTTTTGACCAATGCATAGATCAGTAGATTGTTAAGTCCCTGAAAAACTGCTGCTGCAGGTATGCCGGCGGCCAAAGCCAGGATAATGGTTCCTGCGCGGGGCTTGTCGCCAGTGACAATGATCGGATCAATGCGAAACAATAGTACGATCAGAATCGTCGGAAGAAGAATCAGCAGTCCTTGTGTCAGGAGTCCGCTGATCGCGAAGGATGGCAGAGTATTGACATTCAGTAGTTTTCTGACCGCAGACGAGTTTTGAACAAGCAGATCGATCAACAGATAAAAAACTGTATGCAGTAGAAGCAATGTGCCCGCATGAGAGTAATTAGCCAGGTTGGATCGGCTGCTGCTCTGATCAACACCGGAGCCGCGGACTCTCGGCTTGGCTTTTGCCATTATGATATTTTGCAATGTGCGTTTACCAGCATCATGATTTTTTTTCATTACTAAGTTCGCTCCATTTGCTTAGACTGCTCCGGCTGCCATGTTCAGCCACCAGGTCCACAAACCTAGTATTTCCTGCTCAAACAATAACACCAGAATGACAGCTAATGAAATATATGGTCCGAACGCAAGCGAGCCATCGGTTTCAGGCTTGATCCTGCGCATGATAAGCAGAACAAGTGCAGGCAGTGAAGCTATTACAAAGGATAGGACAAATACAATAATGATACCTGGGAAGCCGGTGATCAGGCCGGCAGCGGCAAGAAGCTTAACATCTCCCATACCCATGGCCTCCTGCTTCATAATGCGTGCTCCAAGCCAGCTGATGAGAAGCAGTAGTCCGCCGCCGCCTAGCGCAGCGGCAACGCGAATCAGCAGCTGCAGAAGCGACCGTTCGCTGAAGAACCATAGCAGGAGAGCTGCCGGCAGCAGAACCAGCAGGAACTGATCAGGAATTATTCTGGTTCTACAGTCAGCGATCATGATCATGAACAGCAGCAGGCATATTAGAAAACTGAGGACGTTTACGGTTCCGGGCAGATCCTTCTGGCGCAGAATAAATACAACCAGCAGGGAAGCACCGGCCAGTCCGATCGCATATGGTGTAAATGGTATCTGTTGTTTGCGGTATAGTTCGACTGATGCCCGATTCTCACCATAATCGAGCAGCCATTCAATTGGCATGCGGCGAAAAAACAGAAAAGCCCCTAATGCTGCGGCAGCAGAAGCCAGATATTGTATGATTACAAAAGGCATGCAACGCTCCTTCTGGATCGACAACTTAGTGTATCTGAAGCCACGGTTTGTCGTCCGTCAGGCTGTAATATTCAAAATATTCAGCCACTTATGGTATTATAAAGCATTATTATTGCATTTGGTATCTATTCCGGTCGACAAAGACCAGAAATACACGATACCAAAGCCGGATCATTTCTTTTTGGAGTGAGATATTGTATAATTCTGGCTTGGGAAAATGGAGGTCTTAAATGAATATTGATACTAAACAGATTAAAGATAAAATAGAGGCGCACTTGATGTCAGAATCTGCCTGCAGCCCTCAGAGATGTCAGCCGCATGATTTCTGGCTGGCGCTATCTCGTACGATTATGGAGCTGCTGGCACCTGGATGGGAAAAAACTGATATAGCCTATGAGAAGGTTAGACAGGCTCATTACTTTTCAGCGGAGTTTCTGATCGGCAGATCACTTGTTAATAATCTGGTTAATCTTGGAATATACGATTTGGTCCAGGAATCCGTGGCATCTTTTGGCTACGATCTTAGAGAGCTTGAAGAACAGGAGACAGATCCAGGGCTGGGTAATGGCGGTCTCGGCAGACTTGCTGCCTGCTTCCTTGATTCCTGCGCAACAGCCGATCAGCCTGTTACCGGCTACGGCATACTATATCGCTACGGTTTGTTCAGGCAGTCTTTTGAAAATGGATTCCAGAAGGAATACCCTGATGCCTGGATGGAAAAGGGCTATCCGTTTATGGTTAGGCGTGAGAAGGACAGGGTACTTGTCCATTATCAGGACATGGATGTCTTTGCTGTTCCTTTTGACATTCCGATAACCGGCTACGCGACAAATAATGTAAATACTCTCAGATTGTGGCGTGCTGAACCGGCTGAGGAGTTCGATTTCAACTTGTTTAATTCCCAGCGCTTCGACGATGCTGTGATATCAAGAAACCGCGTAAATGACATCTATAGAGTATTGTATCCGAATGATACATCCTATGATGGTAAGGTGCTTCGTGTCAGACAACAGTATTTCTTCGTTTCTGCTTCCTTGCAGAGCATTTTGAAGAAGCATGCCGAAACACATGGTAATGATTTTACTCAGCTTGATAAGTGGCACAGCATACAGCTTAACGATACGCATCCTGTCATCGCGATTCCTGAGCTGATGCGTTTGCTGACTGCTGAGTATGGGCTGGATTGGGAGGCTGCCTGGAAAATAACCAGGAAGGTTTTTGCTTACACCAATCATACAATTCTGGCGGAAGCACTCGAAAAGTGGGACATTGGTATCTTCCAGTTCCTCTTCCCATGGCTGCTGGATATCATATACAGGATAGATGCGATGTTCCGCACTGACGCCCAGAGCGCTGGTCTGAACTATGACAGGATCAATTATCTGGCTCCGGTTGGTGATGGCAAAATACATATGGCTTGGCTGGCTTCATATGCTTCGTATTCGATCAACGGTGTTGCAGCCTTGCATACAGATATATTGAAGCGTGAGACCCTGCGTGACTTTTATCAGCTGTGGCCAGGCAAATTCAGCAATAAAACGAATGGTGTAACACCGAGAAGATGGCTTAGGATGTGCAATCCTGATTTGTCTGCACTGATCAGTGAAGCCGCTGGCAGTGATGAATGGGTACGTGATCTATCGATTCTGAAAGGGCTTGAGTCAAAACGTAAGGATGACAAATTGATGAAGCGTCTGATCGACATCAAGCATCAAAACAAGGTCAGGCTGGCTGAATACATTAAGCAAACTGAAGGGATCGAGATAGATCCTAACTCAATATTTGACGTTCAGATCAAGAGATTGCATGAATATAAGCGCCAGCTTCTTAATGCTCTTGAAATACTTGATCAGTATTTTACAATCAAGGACAATCCGGCTTCTGATCTTGTGCCAACGACCTGGATATTCGGTGCGAAAGCAGCGCCAGGCTATTTCAGAGCAAAAGCTATCATCAAATTTATCAATGAGATTGCCCGTCTGGTCAACAATGATCCTGATGTGAATGACCGCATCAAGGTCGTTTTCATGGAAAACTATAATGTTTCCAAGGCTGAGAAAATATTCCCGGCCTCTGATGTGTCTGAACAGATATCGACAGTAGGTATGGAAGCCTCTGGCACAGGCAATATGAAATTCATGATGAACGGAGCTCTGACACTTGGAACCTGTGATGGAGCCAATGTTGAGATAGCTGAAGCTGTCGGATCTGAAAATTGTTATGTGTTCGGCTGCAAGGTAGAGGATTTCCCCGCCACCAAGGGTTATTACAATCCACGTTGGCAGTACGAGAATATACCAGGGCTTAAGAGATGCGTAGACACACTTGTAGACGGGACTCTTGATGATGGACATACAGGCATGTTCCAGGATATATATAATAGTTTACTGAATGGCTCCAGCTGGCAGCCGGCGGACCCCTATTATGTACTTGGAGATTTCGAGGATTACCGCAGCACAAGAAGAACTATGCAGCAGGATTACCTCGATAAAATGGAATGGGCACGAAAATGCTGGACTAATATCACACTTAGTGGACGGTTCAGCTCAGATAGAACGATTAAGGAGTATACGAAGGAGATCTGGCAGGTTAAACCCTGCAAAATCTAACTTCTAAATAGTATGCCAACCTGGCTTAAATCAATTAAAACACGAATATTGCTGCCTTTGCTCCTGATCATTTTTTTGACAGGAGCATTTGTCTTGCTTAGTCTCAGCAAATCAGAAACACTTGATAAGCTGATGGCCAGTTTTGAAGCTATGCTGATCAATCAGCTAAACGGCCGCGGCGAATCGATTGATAAGAATATTCTCGCGGTTATTGGGCCTGTTAATAAAACCGCAGAGGATATCTCTGTGCAGGCAGTTGAGCAGATCAGAAGCAGCGCAACAGATATAGCTTATGATGGCAGCTTCAAAATGAGTTACAGCTTGTCTGGGAACCTAATTGATCTTGCTGCTAAACATGTGATAGATACCGCCAGAATAAGAGGTGTCAGCGGAGCCTATATTATATGGAACAGCAGTCCGGCAGGGCAGGAGCACCTGTCTGATGGCATCCATATAATAGATAACGAAATACATGCGGCATATCACGATAATAGTGATATCAGAATAAAAACAGGACCTTCAATTTTAGCTTACGAGCAGGCTGTTAAGCTTGATCAAAACTGGACCAGGTATTATCTGACCGACGAGCTAAATGGCGAAATATGCAGGGCGATCGATTTTCGTTTTGCGGCTGATCATCTCCAAAAATCAATCAAGCTTGAAGAGTCCAAGCCTTCTCGACTGCAGAAAAACAGTCTCTCATTTTGGTCTGAACCTTTTGGTTCTGAGCTGACTGATGGCAAAATAGTTTATACAGCTCCAATTGTTGACGATTCGATGCGAGTGATCGGTTTGTTTGGCATTGATATCGATCCTAAATCAATTCTGTCTGCGCTTCCGGTCAGAGATCCTGGTTACTCGAGCAGCTCATTTATGGTTGGCATAAGAAACAGTGACGGCTCTATTGAGCTTGATCAGATGCTGGCTAAGGAGACCGCCGCGGGCATTTTCGAGTCGGCTGACAGCGATTCAGGTATCTTAAACATAAGGCTCCTGCCAAGCAAATATGAGAACCTGTTTATAGCAGAGCCTATAGATCAACAAAATAAGAGCTTGCTTGACAACTATTTATTTGCCGTCCATAGCCTTGAAGCAATAACTCCTACGGATACAAACGATAAGCGGCAATGGGTAATTCTTGAATCTGTGGATCAAGCTGAATTTGACAATCCTTCCAAGGAAATCAAAGACCGGCTGCTTGTTGTTGTGGCAGCAGCCATCCTTCTGGCCGGAGTTGGTTCATTCGCTGCCGGGACCAATCTGGCAAGTCCATTGATTCAATTATCGAGGCAGCTTAGCAAGCAAAGAGTTGAAGAAGAGATAAAGCTTCCCCGCTTCAATATAACAGAGCTTGATCATCTATCGGGATCTATAGAGCAAATGAGCAGACGTCTTAAGGATTCGGCTTTTATGACCGCTTCTATTATCGATCTGCTTGACCTGCCGATCGCAAGCTTCGAGGAGCAGCCTGATAATGATGAGGTCATAATTTCATCAGCGATGCGCGATTTGCTTAATCTGCAGATGGATGTTAAGCTCCAGACCAGCTTGGATATGAACACATGGAATAGTCTGGTTGCGCATCTGCTGAGTAATCCGGAGCCAGGATATGATGATGTTTATCGCTGGCAGCCTGGAGAAAATGACCGGGTCAAATGGCTTAGGCTCAAGCAGGCCAGACATGATGGCAGAGTATCGGGAATCATTGTTGATATAAGCGAAGAAATAATCAAACATAGGCGTCTTGTGAAGGAACTGGATTATGATGATCTAACTAAGCTGTATACTAGACAAGCGTTTATAAATAGGGTAGAGGTGCGTCTACAGCAGGCTTCTCCCGGTCAGTTTGCTGTCATGCTATTTGTTGATCTGGATAATCTGAAAGCTATTAATGATAATTATGGTCATCAATTTGGTGATCAGTATCTACAGCTGGCCGCCTCGTTTATGAGCAGCTTCCGAACAATTGGCGGTATTGCCGCCCGATTTGCCGGCGATGAGTTCGCAGCTTTTGTCGGTATGAAAGACAGCTATGAGGCAGCGGTTGATGAATGCGGACGGATAATATCTCAGCTGCCTGAGCAGACTATCAAGCTTCCTGACAATACGATGATAAGCCTTAAATTATCTATTGGTGCGGCTGTTTATCCCAATGATGCTGCTGTTGCCGGCGAACTGCTTGAGCTTGCTGATTTCGCGATGTATCAACGTAAGCATAGCGGCAAGAATGGCCTAACATGGTTTAATAAGGCTGACTATGACATCAGCAGAAGGAAGCTTGAGGTCAGAGCAGATCTCGAAGAGCTTCTATCTGAGGGCATGATCGAGTATGCATCACAGCCTGTCGCTGATACCTCAAGTGGCGAAGTGGTTGGTTACGATTTGAGATTGAGGCCTACTCACCCGCATATCAGGCATCCACTTGATCTAATCAGGATTGCTGCTGAGGAGGGTAGACTGTCTCAGCTCGAAGCCCTGATGATGAGTAAGGCTTATGCCTGGGTCGATGATAACCTGAACGACTATTCTCAAGCTAAAGTGTTTGTTCATCTTTTTGAGACATATAGCTGCCGCTTCAAGGCTGCTGATACCATGGCAAAAGACATCACTATTGACGATCGAGAGCAGGGAAGCTGGCGCGGTTCTGATCTGGCTGGTTTTGATGATGTGTTTTTTGACAATTTAACAGGTCGGATAGTTTTTGTAATGGATGTGTCAGGAGCAGTACCTGCTGAGGTAATATCCTGCTGCCGTGAGCGTTGTAATAGATATCAGGCAGGTCTTGCACTGACCGGGCTAGATAATTTTGACGACAACAGAATAATATTTGGTGAGCAGCTGCCAGAATATATAGTATTTGATTTATCACTGATCAGGGATATAACTTCTGATGATAACAGGCAGGATCTAATCAGTCTTATGATCGAACACTGCCATCGACTCGGTATTTCAGCAGTAGCGTCAGGCATCGCGACAGCTGACGAGCTTATCACTGTTAAGCAGCTTGGTTTCGATTTCGCTCAAGGCTATTACCTTGGTAAGCCACAGGCAAAAGCCTCCGGTCTAGATCCAGAGGCTCTCAGAATGCTTAATGACGGCTGAACGCGCTCAGCGTTAACAACAAATTCCAGATCAATGTTCAGACTTGATTTCTATAATTGTGATCTCTGGGAGAGAAAATAATCTGATTGGCATGACAACACAGCCCAGACCACGGCTGATATAACATTTTCTGCTATCATATGAGAATTCACCACGGCGAAAGCCCAGCGCTGCAATTTTTTCCCTGCGGAATAATTTGAACTCCAAATTGCCAGGGGCCCAGATCTGACCGCCATGAAAATGGCCGCTGAGGAAAAAGTCTCCGGGACAAGCTGAAAGATGTATCAGCATATCCGGGTTATGAGCGAGCATGATCGTTCTAGATGCAGGTATTTCTTTCAACCTATCAGGAATTCCTGGTTGACCATATTTAAGATCGTCTATCCCGATAATTTGCCATTTGCTTCCATCTTGGGAGGATACTTCTGCAGCTTCGTTGATCAACAGTTTAATACCTGAATCAGGCTGTAACAGGCGATTTCTAATCAAATCATCGTCGTGATTGCCGGCTATTGCTATAAACGGGATAGCCAGATCTCTGGCCGTATTTACTAAGTCAATTTGCCATTTGTAGGCTTTTGCCAGTGTGTGCTTACGCTTGGGACCGGTCCAATCACCGGCAAATAAGATCAGGTCAGGTCTAGCCTGCTTGATATGCGTGAGCAGTTTGTTTCGATTTATGTAGTTATATTCGGTATGCAGATCGCTAAGAAGGACCAGCCTTAAGTTGGCTGATCCTTCGGAGTCTGCTGTAGAGCTTCTTGAGTCCCAGTAAATTTTTTCAATTTTGAGCAGATGTGGCTCAATCAGGCCAACGATAAGCAGAATTGCTGCTATCGATCCCAACAGAATCAAAGGGATTTCAATAAATGCAGGCATCAGAGTACTGCTCTCCGGTTATCAGAGATAATCATGTCTAAGTGTGGCAGCATCATGCTGTGACAACAGTCCGACAGGAACGTCGAATACACTGATCGCACCGCGTTTGCCATCCTGTGCCATGCGATAGACCGCTCTGGCATAGGCTGTCAGTACACTGGCGGTAAATTCAGGATTGCTGTCGAGCTGCAATGAAAACTGTGCGATTTGGCTGCAGCCATCAGAGGTCTGACCATTTCTGATGACAAAACCACCGTGAGGGAGTTTGTCATGATCCCGCTTGAGCTCTTCAAGACTAATGAAATTTACGGTCGTATCATAGTCGGCAAAATAGTTTGGCATTTCAACGATCGTTTTCTCGATCTTTGCAAGATCTGCATCAGCTTCTGCCGCGACGAAACACTCTCTTTTGTGTTTCTGCCTGGTTGTTAACTCAGGTCTGTCCTTGCCCTTCGCGGCGTCTATAGCCTCTGCGACAGGAATTGTATACTGCCGTGCATCAATTACTCCAGGGATCCTTCGAATAGCATCTGAGTGGCCCTGGCTGACGCCTCTGCCCCAGAATGTATAATCAGCGCCGTCGGGCAGGATGCTGCCAAAGAGTACTCGGGATATGGAGAAGAGCCCCGGATCCCAGCCACAGGAAATAAGTGCTAGATGATCGTTTTCAAGAGCCTTCGTATTAACGCTTTCAAAGTATTCCGGAATACGTGCATGGGTATCAAAGCTGTCGACCGTGTGAAACATTGAAGCGAGCTTTGGTCCTTGCTCCGGGAGATCTGTAGCTGATCCGCCGCAGAGGATCATTATATCAATTTTGTCCTGCCAGCTAGAAACGTTATCGTAAGAAACGACTGCTGCATTTGAAGATATCGTAAGTGTGGATGGATCTCTGCGGGTAAATACCGCCTTGAGCTCCATGTCAGGGTTTTTTCTGATTGCCTGTTCTACACCTTTTCCAAGATTGCCGTAGCCTGCTAAACCAATTCTTATCATGTGATCACTCCTCGTTTAATCTGGTTATTTTCGTAAAATATGAACGCTTAAATTTAATTTAGGCTAAATCGTATAATAACATATTTTTGCATGAAATGCAGGTTCTTACATTCCAGGCTGCAAAATTGATGAGTATATTCAAACTGTGATGTATCAAGTTTTCCGAGTGTTTTGTGTGTCTGATCCGGCTTGGCGTCAAGGTTGTAAATTTTGGCTGTGATAGGTTAGAATATAGCGGATAACGATTTGATTATAAGTGAGGACAGACAAGATGAAAAGCGAAACCAGGGCCTGGCTTACAGGAGCAGTTCTTATTTTGGTCTGGCGTATGACCTATGCTGGACCGTTCAGCTATTTTGCTGATATGTTTGCAGAAGGACTGCGCTGGTTGTGGTCTTTTGCCGGTGTGCCTAATAAGCCTGGAATATTATTGACTTATATCTTCATGGCTGGTTTTACAAGCCTGTTTTTCTTCCTGGGTCGCAAAAAGTTCAGGCTTTATCTTGCTGGCTTCTTTGTTCTTGGTGTTTTACTTCATCATGTATTCATTTGTATTAAGAGCGGACAGCTATATCCGGTGTCTTTTGCCATTGTTATAGTGTTGGCTCTTGCTCTGGTGTTTTTGTTAATAAAGAGCAAAACTCCTGGCTTGATCCTGGCAGATATGTTTATACTTGCGCTGCCGGTCTGGCTTATTTATGACAGCCTGCTTGTTTTAGTGTTTTCTCTTTTCAAATGGACAGGAGAACGCTGGGGGCCGTATTTTGTATTGCCGGCGTCTCCGCTGATCAGTCAGCTTGATGGGTTTTTCAGGATACCATGGGAGATTTGGACAGTAATACCTCTCGCCTGTGCGGTCCTGCCGGTTATTTTTCTGGCGCGGAACAGAAGCCGTTGACAGTATCCTGTAATGTGCTGATCTATAAGCATTTGGAGGCGTCATGATCGAACAAAATGATATACACAGACAATTAGAAGAGCTGCGTCATGAAATTCTTGAGCACAATAGGCGTTACTATGACGAGGACGCACCTAGTATCAGCGATCAGGAATATGATCAGCTGATGCAGCGCCTGCGTATGCTGGAGGCTGCCTGGCCTGAGCTTGCTAGTGAACAGTCGCCCAGCAAAAGGGTAGGAGGCAGCGTCAAGAGAGACTTGCCTGCTGTCCGTCATCGTTTTCCGATGCTGTCGCTGCAGGATGTATTCAATACAGAGGACATAGTAAGCTTCGTCAACCGTATGAAGCGCGACAATGAGCAAGCGGTTTTTGTTGTTGAGCAGAAAATTGATGGCTTGTCTGTGGGGCTGCGCTATGAGAACGGACGTTTTGTGCTTGGGTTTACCAGAGGTGATGGTGTCAGCAGCGGTGAAGATATAACAGCAAATCTTAGGGAAATTGCTGATGTACCGCTTAACTTGAAAACTGCTATGGCAGATCTTGAGGTGCGTGGTGAGGTTTATATGCCTACTGCTGCGTTCGAACAAGTCAATGCCAGGCAGGAGGAGATTGGCGGGAAAATATTCGCCAATCCACGTAATTGCGCCGCAGGTACCTTGCGTCAGCTTGACAGCGGTATCGTAAGAGAGAGAGGGCTGCGCCTGTTTGTTTTTAATATTCAATATTGTAGCGATCCCCAATGGGAGACTCACTCGCAGGGCTTGAGCTGGCTTGCTGATCAGGGCTTCAGCATCAGTCCGGATCATCGTGTGTGCAGCAGTGCTGATGAGGTTCTTGCTGCCGTTGCCGGTATTGGCAGCAAAAGGTTCGCTCTCGATTATGGTATTGACGGAGCAGTTATTAAGCTTGATAGTTTGGCAGACCGTGAGCGCCTTGGCAATACCAGTAAGGTCCCAAGATGGGCGGTTGCGTATAAATATCCGCCTGAGCAGAAGGAAACGATCGTAAGAGACATTATTGTTCAGGTTGGCAGAACGGGAAGAATTACTCCTATGGCAATTCTTGAGCCTGTATTGCTGGCAGGCACTACTGTCAGCAGAGCTACATTACATAATCAGGACTATATTGAACAGTTAGGTCTGGCTGTTGGGGACACTGTTCTTGTTCAGAAGGCCGGAGATATTATTCCAGCGGTATTGTCCGTACGTCATGATCTACGCAAAAAACCACTTGAAGTGTTTCGCCTGCCGGATAGATGCCCTGTTTGCGGTGCGCCGGCTATCAGGGATGAAGATAGTGCTGACCTGCGCTGTACGGGTTCGGATTGCCCGGCGCAGCTGAGCAGACACCTTATTTATTTTGCGTCACGAGACGCTATGGATATAGAGGGTATGGGTCCATCAACTGTGGAGGCTCTCATGAATGCAGGGCTTCTCGGCAGCTTGGCGGATGTTTTTTATCTTGATGAGCACAGAGAAGAAATATTGGAAAAACGTCTGATAGGTCGGGAAAAATCCGTTGAAAACTTACTTGGAGCGATCGAGCAGGCTAAGACAAGACCACTTGAACGCCTTATTACAGGTCTGGGTATCAGAAATATTGGACGTCAGGCCGCAAGAGCACTGGCAGCCGCTTATGGTGGCTTAAGAGAGCTCGCCCATGCTACGGAGCTTGAACTGATGGCTCTGCCGGATATTGGTCCGATCAGCGCTGCTGCGATAGTGGCTTTTTTCAAGCAGGACCAGACCATTCGATTGATCGATAAGTTTGAACAGGCCGGTGTTAAGATCAGGGAGAGCAGATCTGAGGTCTCATCAGTTAACAGAAAATTCGCTGGGCATACCTTCGTTTTGACTGGTACACTGCCAAATATGGACCGGCAACGAGCCAGAGAGCTTATAGAAGAGGCAGGCGGTAAGGTAAGCGGCAGCGTCTCCAAAAAGACCAGCTATGTTGTAGCCGGCGAAGCAGCAGGCAGCAAGCTGGATAAGGCTCGTGAGCTCGATGTTAAGATTATCGATGAGTCAGAGCTGCTGATGCTGCTGTCTCAAGTTCCTGATGATAGTTCAGAGGATACATCTGGTGCAGAGGGATCAAGTAAATAATTATTGGAGATATGATAGATGGATATTATGAATGGAATAGACGAAAACACTCTTAGCAGACTGGCAAAAGTCCGTTGCTGGCTGCTCGATATGGATGGGACAGTATCTTTGGAGGATGACGCGCTGCCTGGTGCTTCAGAGTTTTTCGCTGCGATTACCGACAGTCAGTTCATTTTTCTGACTAATAATTCTTCGCGTCATGCCGATTATTATGTTGAACGGATGAGACGGTTAGGTTTCGATGTTGACAGGAGCAGGATGCTTACATCTACGGATGCATTGATACTATATCTCAGGGAAAACGGTATGCAGCGATTGTATGCGGTAGGTACACCTGATTTTGAGAGAGCACTGCAGGAGGCTGGTTTTAGCCTGATCAGAAACAGAGAAGATGATTCAGACATGGTCGTGATCGGTTTCGATACAACGCTTACGTATGAGAAGATCGATATAGCCTGTGAATTGATTCGTCGTGGTATTCCCTGGGCAGGAGCTAATCCTGATTTTGTCTGTCCATTGGCAGACGGCAAGGTGCTGCCGGATTGCGGAGCGATCATGGCTATGATTCGAGCCTGTACTGATACTGAGCCGCAAATTGTAATCGGTAAGCCAGAGACTGCTATGGTTGATATTGTTATGACCGATAGAGGCTTCAGCAGAGATGAGCTCGCAATGGTTGGGGACAGACTATATACTGACCTTGAGCTCGCCAGAAGAGCTGGAATTCTAGGAATAGCGGTTTTGACAGGTGAAACAAATCTGGAGGAGATAGCTTCAAGTAAAACAAAACCCGATCTCATACTAAATGATATCGGGCAGCTTGCTGATATATTATCTGGCATTAAATCCGTTTGATTTTCATTTCGCCAAATTGGAAAACCTGAAACTCCTGGAATTACAAAACTCTTGCAAGGTATTGGAGCCATTTTTCCTTAGTTTCTTCACTGATCGCATGCTCCATTTTACAGGCATCACGTTCGGCTGTTTCCTCGTCAATATGAAGGACCTCCGTCAGGAAGCGCTTGAGCATGGTATGCCTCTGCATAATTTCTCTTGCTCTGATTTTCCCTTCTGGTGTCAGATGAATAAGTCCATAATAGTCATGATTAATGAGGCCTGCCTGCTTAAGGATGCCTATAGCCTTGCTGACGCTGGCTTTTGACACATTTAAGTGATCTGCTATATCTACTGATCTAACTTTGTCCTGATCATCAGAAAGCAAGAGCATGGCTTCAAGATAGTCTTCACTGGCAGGACTTAAATTTATCTCTGACATATCAATACCTCAATTTGTCTTGTTGCGGGTAACACCATTGAGAACATTTTAACATAATCATTTTAAAGTGTCCTGTTTGCTGCTGTCACCAGAGTTCAGGGTTTCGTTTGTATTATAGGAGCTGCATCTGCCGGCATAGCTACAGCCCGCACAGCCGCTGCTGCAACTGTCAGAAGAGTCTGAGCAGGAGCTGCAGGAACTCTTGCCTTTTGCCAGTCTGATAATGTGTCTAATCATGATCCAGACGGCCAAAGCGATAATCAGTGCTACAACTATATAAGGTGAGTATTTCAACATAAATTCTAAAGCCCCATGAGCTTCCCGACCTGATAGACCAGGAAGCTTACTGACCAGGCCATGCCTGTTTGCCATAACACGGCGAAGCCGGTCCATTTCCAACTGTTCATTTCACGTTTGATCGCGCCAAGTGCGGCTAGACATGGTGTATAGAGCAAGGTAAAAGTCATAAACGCATATGCGGATAGAGGAGTGAACATACTAAGCATCTGTTGTTCTGTAAAAAGTATACCAATTGTTGCAACGACTGACTCTTTCGCGACCAGCCCGGTCAGCAGAGCGACGGCTGATTGCCAATTACCGAAACCCAAAGGACTCAGTAAGGGAGCGATCAAACCACCGATAATGCCGAAAATACTCTCAGCGCTATCAGAGACAACTCTTAATCGCAAATCAAAGGACTGCAAAAACCAGACGACGATTGTCATTGCAAAAATCAAGGTACCGGCTCTGACAATGAAATCCTTGACCTTATCCCAGACATGAAGAAAAAGTGATTTGCCGTCCGGTAATCTATAGGGCGGTAGTTCTATCATAAAGGACGTATCGGTGTGTCCCTTGCCATGGCTGAATCCGGTTATTATAACAGCTGAAATAATAGCTATAAGAATTCCGATAAAATACATCGAAAAGGTAACCAATCCCTTGTTTGATGCGAAAAAAAGTGATGCGAAAAACGCATATATTGGCATTCTAGCCCCACATGACATAAAAGGAGTGATAAGAATCGTCAGTCTGCGCTCACGTTCGTTTTCCAGTGTTCTGGCTGCCATAACTGCCGGTACAGTACAACCAAAACCCATGAGCATAGGTATGAAGCTGCGTCCGGAAAGACCGAGCTTCTGGAAAATTCTATCAACAATAAAGGCTGCTCTTGCCATATAGCCGGTATCTTCCAGCAATGTAAGGAATATAAACAGCAATGTTATTTGAGGAAGAAATGTCAGAACTCCGCCCACGCCGGCTATAATTCCGTCAACTAATAGACTGTTGATCCATACCGGCGCCTGCGCCGCTATCAACCAGCGGCTGACCGCTCCACCAATGATATCCTGGAAAAAGACATCAAGCAGCGAAGTTAATCTTCCTCCGAGATTCTCGCTGAAGGTTATCTGGAAAACCAGCAGCATTATTACTAAAAAAATTGGTATCGCCAGCCATTTGCCGGTTAGGACCCTGTCAATTTTGTCTGATTTGGTGAGTGCATGTGGTGGATGACTGTGTACGAGGACCTGATCGTGAATAGCAGAGGCCTGGCGATAAAGCTCGGCAGTCTGTTCATCAGTTTCCGTCGGATAATGATTGGCTGAAACAGTTAAGTGATGACCGATCTGATGCGGGTGCGCATGAACAACGCCATCAGGATGGCTGTGGACATGCTCATGTGTTGGATCGCTGGGTAATGTCTGAACATGGTTATGTCCACGATGATGGCCGTGGTGATGCCCGTGATGGTGTCCTTGTCCCTGTTGATAGCCTTCAGGAGAATAATCCGGAAGCTCGCTTCTATACTGTTCTGCTCTGGCAATGACCGCCTCCAGAAGCTTGTCCATACCCTCGTTCTTTTTTGCTGATATTGCGATTACAGGTACACCAAGAAGCTCTTCAAGCTTAGCCGTGTCAAGTTTGTCACCATGGCTTATGATCTCATCCATCATGTTCAAAGCAACTATCAGAGGGCGACCAAGCTTCTTGAGCTGCAGTGTCAAATAGAGATTGCGCTCAAGATTTGTTGCGTCAATGATGTTTATTACAACATCAGGCTTCTCGTCTAAGATGAAGTTTCTGGTAACTATTTCCTCTAATGAATATGGGGATAATGAATATATACCTGGCAGATCAACAAGTGTAAGAACATCACCATGGTATTTTATCATTCCAACTTTTTTCTCTACGGTAACACCTGGCCAGTTGCCGGTTGTCTGTCTGGTCCCTGTTAATCTGTTGAAAAGAGTCGTTTTGCCGCTATTAGGATTTCCAGCAAGAGCTATGGTTGACATTTGTTCTACGCTCCTTCCAGCAGATCTATTTTGATAGATCTGGCATCCCTTTTGCGGATGGATAATGAGTAGTTACGGACTCTTATCTCCATCGGATCACCGAGCGGAGCCAGCTTGCGCAGCATGATCCAAGTGCCTGGTGTAACTCCCATGGCTATCAAACGCTGTCTGAAATTGCTGTCACCCTCTATACTGAGTACAGTTGCACACTGTCCTGGCTTAAGTTCATCTAGACTCATATTCAAAAACCTCTCTGTTAACATCGGTAAACATTCTGGCATGATATGCTAAAAAAGTCAATAAAAAAAGCCGTATAACGGCCTTGTTGTAATGCTTGTATCCAATCTGGCTGGAACTTAATCACAAATCTGCCTGTTGGCAGACCAGTCACAGCCTAGGAGGCTGGCTGGCAAAGAAGATCATACCTCTTGAGAAATTGCTCAAGTTGAATTCTGTCTTCTTCGTTTTCACAGGTAAACGTAAGCGGTATTGTTTTTGCCGCGTTCAAAATTGTCGCAAAACCAACAAGGGCTGAGAGCATGCTATCAGCAACAAGCCTATCGCCTTCTGCTGTAGTAAAAATAATTTTTCCTCTGCTTGTATTGATCAGATCAGTAAACTCTCTAACCATATCTATATGTTCAGTCAATTTGTTTCACTCCTTTCCTAATTAATAGAGTAATTCTACATGAAAAGTGCTAACAGGTCGATATGTTTATTGTTTGATAATTGTATGTTTAATGTTAACTATTCAGTGTAATCTGTCAGTGTTTTGGCAAATTGATCAGACTACACGATAATTATGATTGAAAACAAAGCAACTAGTCATATCTGTTATGCTATAATTTCTTGCATGTACATTATAACTTGTAATAACATAAAAACAGCATCACATGATATGACCGTAACATTTGCAGAAGGGAGTCAGCTGGATAATGGTTTATTATATATATAGCCTATCTCTATGCCTGCTTCTTTCTTTATGTTTGTTTGCGATGCTGCTTTACAGAGTCAAGATCAATACAGAACATAAAAACAGACACGCTATAAGCTATTTTTTGCCGGTTGTAGTTACTGCGGCTTTTATCTATTTTTCAGTAACTATCACAGTTCCCAGAATTCTAGATTTACCGGCTGTGATCACCGGTCGTCTAAGTATCGAAGAAACTGTGCTTAATTCCGGGCAAATCAGCCGAAATAGCGTGAAAACCAATTCGGGTACATTTTATTATGGCTTTGGACTCAATGCTCCTGAGATTGAAAAAGCATACAAGATAGAATATACACCAAGAAGTCGGTACATAATCAGAGTAGAAGCCATAGCCTCTGCAGCTGATAATATTCAAGCTTTAGATTAATAGTTAAATTGCCACAAGGGGATTTTTTGCTTATATGATTTCTATTAGAGTGCGTCTGCCAAATCCGTCTGGTTTACATGCAAGGCCAGCCAGCAAACTCTGCGCAATAGCCAAGAAGTATCAATCAGAATGCTTGCTGCTATCTGAAGACACAACAGTTGATATTAAGAAAATACTTGATCTGATGGCAGCCAATTTTAAACAAGGCGTCTGGCTGGAGATCAAATGTACTGGTTCTGACGAGCAAGCAGCTGCGTCCGCAATTAATCGATTTATATTAGACCTTGATGAATAAATCTATATAGTGTGATAAATTTCCATATGATAATCTCAGTTTCGCCTGACAAATTTGAAAAATACTCGATTCTTCCAGAATACTCTATGTAATCACTAGTCGTGATGTGTCATTATTCTTACTACAGCAATAGTATTTAGCTGGAGGGAAGAATGATGACTATTTCTGCCAATAGATCATATGAAGAAATTGAAAGCAGTATCAAGGGAAGCCATGGCTTCTATATAGCTTCTTCTGATCAGGATATGCTTCAGCGGGTATCCAGTATAGTAGACCGTTGTGGCTATGTAGGTTTGATGGATACGGCTGGCAAGGTCCATTATTTGGTAGATGGACGAAAGGGATCTCCTTATGCGGCCAGACGTATCAAGGAAGTCGCAGGCCGGCTTCTAAGTAACGATCAGGACATTCATCAGGATAATCTGGATAGAATACTCAGATCTGTGGATGCGGTCCTGACTCATGAAGAAGTGCCACAGCATCTTAAGGGTTACAGATATCTGAGATTTATGCTGCATCAGACAGCAGCAGACCCATCACTGCTTAGTCCAGTGACAAAAACACTTTATCCTGAAACAGCAAAGCATTTTAGAGTTAAGCCGGCACATATTGAACGGGATATCCGCTACGCTGTAAAGAATAGTAGAGATTCTATTGCAGATTATTCCAATACGGTCGCTATTTGCCATTTGCATGATCTGGTTGGGATCAATATGCGTTGCCTTGAAAATGAAACCAACAAAATGAAACTATCACTTACATAAAAAAGAAGCCTGATCTATCATACATTTCTGTATGTAAATCAGACATCTCTTCGTACCTGAACAAAATTCAGCAATTAGTTGTTGACTTTGTCCTTCAGACCTTTACCGGCCTTGAAAACAGGTGCTTTTGATGCAGGAATCTTAATTTCTTCCTTAGTGCTGGGGTTGCGGCCTTTACGGGCTGCACGTTTACGCACTTCAAAGGTACCGAAGCCAACGAGAACAACCTTCTCTTCTTTGGCAAGAGCGTTAGTGATGGTCTCAAGTACTGCAGAGATAGCACTCTCGCAATCCTTTTTGCTCAGCTTTGTTTCCTTTGCAACTGCATCGATCAGATCAGTCTTATTCATGGATAGGAGCCTCCTTTGGGAGATATTTCTTGACATATTATCATACGAATGGGCAAGAAGTGTCAAGAGCAGAATCGGGGAAAATAGCTAAATTCAATGGTTTTATCAATATTTTTGACCTTTTGTACTAAATATCATTAGCTTAAAATCCAATGGTCAAACTATGATATAGAGCTTTTCCCTTCAGTTACAGTACAAAAAACAGATATGACGTAACATTGAGAACAGATAGACTATTACAATTAGCAGATAGTTGTTAGATATGAAATAATATTGTAGAATATC
>CAZHQX010000004.1:0-40647 GCA_964534195.1 uncultured Oscillospiraceae bacterium | reverse complement strand
ATGAGCTTTATGCCAGAAGCCTGCCTGAGAATACTGTACCATCACAGCTGGATTTCCAGCTCGCACTGCAGCAGAGCGCTCTTTTGTCCGCTGATGTGACCAATGCTTTTGATCCGACTTATGCCAGTGTATCTGATCCGCGCAACAATAGTTATATCAATCGAGGGATTACTCTTGTCAAATATGTCGGATCACGTGGAAAATATGGAACGAGTGATGCTAATGGTGAGTTTTTTGCTAAACTGGCTAATCTGTTGGACAGCAATAGCATCAAATGGCAAACTGGTGAAATGGGCAAGGTAGATGCTGGCGGCGGCGGTACTATCGCTAAGTTCCTGGCTCATCTTGGTATGGAAGTAATAGATTGTGGAGTGCCGGTACTATCAATGCACTCAACCTTCGAGGTTACAAGTAAGATTGATGTTTACTATACACATCTTGCTTATCAGGCATTCTTGCGCGATTATTGATCAAGTCAGCAAATGCAGTATACTTCTGGAAATGAATTCAACCTAGAACAAGGCTGCAATATCTGCCCGCGCGAATGTGGTTCGCCGCGAACGGTGGAGCAGCCCGGAGTATGCGGAGCCTCAGGAGGCTTCGCATCTTTTCGTGTCGCGAAAATAATGGCACATATGTGGGAGGAACCCTTCATCAGCGGTAAAAAAGGAGCAGGAACCGTTTTTTTTACTGGCTGTCAGCTTGGCTGTATCTTCTGCCAGAATCATATGATCAGCAGTCCTGGTTCCCAAGCAGGTCAAGAGTTAACAACCATGGAGCTTGCGGATAAGCTGCTGGATTTGGCAGCTCTTGGCGTTCACAATATTGAACTGGTTTCGGCAAGTCATTACACCCCTCAGGCAATCGAGTTGATCAAACTGCTGCGGGAAAAAGACTGTAACCTGCCAATTGTCTGGAATAGCAGTGCTTATGAGAAGGAAGATACTTTAAAAGATCTCGATGGTTATGTGAATATTTACATGCCGGATATCAAATATGCCAATAATGAATTAGCTTACAGTCTAAGTGGAGCTTCTGATTATGTTGAGATAGCAGAGCAAGCTCTGAGAGAAATGATCAGACAGCAGAAATCGGCAAAATACGACGATGCTGGTAATATGCAAGAAGGAATAGTCGTCAGACATCTTGTACTGCCGGGATGTCATCATGACAGCATGATGGTTATAGATAAGCTTGCAGAGATCATTGATCCAAATACTCCGCTATCTTTGATGTCACAATATACACCGGTAAAAGAATTGCTTAATACAAAACTGTCTGATAAGAAGCAGCTCCGACGCAGAATTACTACTTATGAGTATGACAAGGTGATAGATCATGCTATAAAACGGGGTTTCAAAAATATATTTGGACAGGAACGCAGTTCAGCAAAATCAGATTACACACCCGATTTTTCATCCTTTTTTCGTACTTGATTAAGAGGGTTGCTCTCGACCGCGCTATGGAGTGCGTCTTGGTCGATATGTGTATAGATCTCAGTAGTGGAAATACTGCTGTGTCCGAGTATGGCCTGCAGAGCTCTGATGTCTACATGGCCATATTTGTACATTAGTGTGGCTGCTGTATGACGAAGCTTATGAACAGAATAGCGCTTCGGATCAAGACCTATCGAGATAATATAATTCTTGATAGTCCATTGGACAGTTTTTGGACTTATCCTGCGTTTGAGCCTGCTGAGAAAAAGTGCCCTGGCATGAGGGCCATCAATAACAGGTCTTGTGTCGAGATAATCTTCCAGTGCCGCAAGACAGGCACTATTAAGATAAACAGTTCTTTCTTTGCCGCCTTTGCCAATAACTGTAAGTGTGTCTTCCTTGATATTTTCAATGTCTATACTACAGAGCTCAGAGAGTCTTAATCCGCAATTCAGGAAGAATGTTAGTATGCAATAATCTCGACTAGACCATTCAGAAGGATTTGCTGCTGCCTTGGCCAGTAACTGCTGACTCTCGTCTAGTGTCAAATGCTTAGGCAGCTTTTTCAGCAGCTTAGGTGACTCAAGATCAGCAGCTGGATTCTCGTCAATTATTCTGGCCTTATTTTTTAGATAATTGAAAAAGCTGCGGATAGATGAAATTCTTCTTGCTCTGGCATTTGGACTGTTTTTCCTGGCTGTACTGAGCCAGGAAACAAAAGCATACATATCTGTCAGCTTAATTGACCGCAGGAAGCTCTCATCTGCTTCGGCGATTGAAATTTCTTCAAACGGCAGATTACCGCCCTTGCGTCTGTTAAGCAGAAACCTCAAGAAGAGAGAAATATCATAACGATATTCTCTAATTGTATTTGGTGAACGCTCCTTTATCGCCTGAAAATAGTCTAGAAATTGTTCAAGCCAATAACAGTTTTGTTCATTTTCCATGAAAAATCCTCCAGATTTAGAGCTACAGTTAATTATATCGATGGTATAGATATTTAGCAAAGATATAGAGTTGTAATTGTTCATTAACTGTGATAAAATTCACCGGTAACAGACAAATGTCCGCCTAACGTGGACAGTGAGTAGAAGACTTTTACCAATATAAGCGGGGTAAATAATTGATTGGGGAGAATATGGCGATGAATGAGAAGCTTAGAGTAGGTATTATTGGTGCGACTGGCTATGTTGGCCAGCGATTTGTGACATTACTTGCGGATCACCCGTGGTTTGAGACTGTGGTTGTGGCTGCTTCGCCGCGTTCCGCAGGTAAAAAATACAGCGAAGCTGTCGCGGGCCGATGGAAGCTTGAAGAGGCTATGCCTGCAAATATTGGAGCTATGACTGTAAATAGTACTGATGATCTGGATGAATGGATCGATAAGGTTGATTTTGTATTCTGTGCTGTAGATATGAAAAAGGATGAGATCAAGGCTCTTGAAGAGAGAATTGCCAGACTTGAGACACCTGTTGTATCAAATAACTCAGCAAATCGCTGGACTGATGATGTACCAGTGGTTATTCCAGAGATCAATGCCGATCATATGGCAATTATTGAGGTTCAGAAGAAGAGACTTGGAACTAAACGTGGTTTTATTGCTGCAAAACCTAACTGCTCTATTCAGAGCTATGTCCCAGCACTAAGTCCGCTCAGGAAGTTCGGCATCAAGCAGATAAGCGTCTGTACTTATCAGGCGATATCAGGAGCAGGCAAGACCTTCCAGGATTGGCCGGAAATGGTCAACAATCTGATCCCTTATATAGGCGGAGAAGAGGAAAAAAGCGAGAGAGAGCCTACCAGGATCTGGGGCGAGCTTGTTGATGGTAAAATTGAACTGGCTCAAGAGCCGGTAATTTCCGCTCAGTGCTATCGTGTAGCTGTTCAGGAGGGACATACTGCAGCTGTTTCTGTTAAATTTGAGAACAAGCCCTCCAAGGATGAAATGATCAAGCTATGGTCTGAGTTCGAAGGCCTGCCTCAACAGGCAAAATTGCCTTCAGCTCCAGTTCCTTTTTTGACATATTTTGAGGAAGATAACAGACCTCAGCCAGCTCTTGATGCCATGAATGGAAAAGGAATGGGTGTAACTATCGGCAGATTAAGAGAAGATAGTATCTTCGATTACAAATTTGTCTGCCTCTCACACAATACTCTAAGAGGCGCTGCCGGCGGCGCTGTTTTGACCGCTGAGCTGCTGGTACATCAGGGATATATCAGTAAAAAATAAAATATTATAACTAACTGAATATTGTTGCAAACAAATACCGGACTGCCTGGCAGCCGGTATTTGTTTATAACAGCTTGCATACTGAATATATTTGCATTAATCTCATAGGGGAGGTGAGAATAATGTACATTGAAGATAATGGGTTAAGCTTCAAGTCAACAACTGGTCAAGGCTTAATTCAGCCTTTGTTATACATGCCTGATGATACAGGGGTTAATGATAAAGAGAAGCTTAGAGCGATCGTTCTTGTTATTCATGGTATGGCTGAGCATCAGATGCGATATCGGGAGTTTGCTGAATTTCTTAATAGTAATGGTTTTGCTGTATGTACATTTGATCTGCCTGGACATGGCAGAACATCTCCCGATGAAGAACATCTTGGATTTTTCTCTGATGCTGATGGTACCGAGCTGATTGATCGTGATGTAAATTTATTGATGAAACTACTGATAAAAAAATTCCCTGGGGTACCACCAGTTATTTTCGGACATAGTATGGGCTCAATGATAGCAAGACATTTTTGTGCCAGAACTGAGATTAGACTTGCAGGTGCAGTTTTTTCTGGAACACCTGCACCAAATGGTTTGGCTGGATTCGCGAGCTTTCTGGCTTCGAGATCGGTCAAGAAAAATGGACCACTGTATCGAGATGAGCGATTAGATAAGCTTATGAATGGTAATTTCCAAACTAGATTAATTGAACCATTAACTCCTTTTGACTGGATATCCAGAGACAAGGATCAGGTTAATAAATATATTGAGGATCCCTGGTGTGGTTTTGTGTTTACAGCTGCTGGCTTCAGAGACCTTTTTAAATGGATACAGCTCGTGTCCAGCAAGAAGTGGGCTGCTAGTATCCCGACCGAACTGCCGGTCTATGTTTTTTCCGGAGATCAAGATCCTGTAGGAGCATTTGGACTAGGTGTAAAAAAGGTTGCAAAATGGCTGGAAGATACCGGGCATATGACCAGACTTAAGCTTTATGAAGATGGTCGGCATGAAATGCTTAATGAAATTAATCGCCATGAGGTTTGGCAGGACGTATCAAACTGGCTATCAGACCTGACTTCAAATATGTTAAAATAGCTATTCATCAAGAAGTGGAGGGCCGTTTATGATCACAATCAAAGATATAGCAGAGAAGGCCGGAGTATCTTATGCTACTGTATCCAGAGCTCTGAACAACAGGCCTGATGTTAGTGAGAAAACCAGGATGCAAATTATTGAACTGGCCCAATCGATGGGGTATCAGCCTAACGCAATTGCCAGAAGTCTGGTCAAGAAGAAGTCTGAGATAATCGCATTGATCGTTCCTGATGTCAGCAATCCCTTTTTTGCCGATATAACAATGGCGGTTCATGCCGCCGCGGAAAAAGCAGGCTACACTACTATGGTCTGCAATACAGGCTGGGATCCAGTCAAGGAGCAAGAGAAGCTTCGTATTATGGTTGAGCAAAGAGTTGACGGAATAATTCTTAAACCAACTGCTTTTTTACGACCAGGAGCGCTGGAAGCACTGAATGTACCCGTCGTTTTGTTTTGGCATGCTATGGAGGATGATCTGAGCTATATAGAGGTTGATCATGAGGCAGGCAGCAGATTGGCTGTTGGTCATTTGGTTAAGCAGGGATATAAGAGAATTGCTTTTATGGGCGGTCAGGAGACATCGCCTTCTAATCAGATAAGACTTTTGGCATATCAACAGACCTTGCAGGAGGCAGGCTTGGAGGTTGATACCAGTCTGATCAGCTATGGTGGCTTCGGCATTGAGAGTGGCTATAACAGACTAAGTTCATTGATGCGTTTGCCTAATCCGCCTGATGCTGTTTTTTGTGGCAATGATATTATTGCTCTTGGTGCTCTTCATTATGCCAGGGATAACGGTATAGAAGTTCCGGGCAAGATCGCGATCATCGGTTTCGATGATATTTCCTATGCATCCTTGCCTCAGATTGGATTAAGCACAGTGTCACAGCCTAGATCTAAGCTTGGTGAGCAGGCCTTTTACGCGTTGATGAATGAGATTGAAGTATTCCCAGAGAGGACCAGACAGAGACTTCTGGTTGAGCCTGAGCTGATTCAGAGATCTACGACGTGATAGTATTAAATCATTCAATATTATGTTTGTTTTGTTACAGTCTGATAAATCTATATTTTTATGGGGTTGACGGCTTGTGACAGCTGTGATAAATTAACGCCAATGAAACATGACAAATTTATACAGACACGTTGACAGGGATCAGTAGTTAAGACTGATGATTACAGAGAGCCGCTGGCTGGTGTGAAGCGGTATCAGATGCTTTATGAACTCACCCTGGAGTGTACACATTGAGTGCTTTTTAGCATTAGATGATGTCGGAGGTCCACCGTTACAGGGACAGGATATCGACCAGCTTGATAGTTGATCCGTATCTGCTGAGAGCATTTCCTCTGGAAATGAATTAGAGTGGTACCGCGGGAGTTTAACCTTTCGTCTCTGAAGAAGAGATGGAAGGTTTTTTATTGCGAAAAAGCTTCAAAGTATGATGACAATTGAAGGGAGATAAGAATATGGCGAGGATGAAATATTCTGAGAAGTACAAACCTTATCCGGTTATGAATATACCGGATAGAAAATGGCCGTCTAAAATGATTACAAAAGCACCTCAGTGGTGCAGTGTTGACTTGCGAGATGGCAATCAAGCACTGGAAATACCAATGAATCTTGAGCAAAAATTAGAGTTTTTCCAGTTTTTGGTAGATATGGGTTTTAAAACAATTGAGATCGGCTTCCCGGCTGCTTCCGATACAGAATTTGAATTTACTCGTTATCTTATCGATAATAAATTGATACCTGATGATGTGCAGATTCAAGTTCTGACACAATCAAGACAACATATTATTGAAAGAACATATGAAGCACTGCGTGGTGTAGGTAAGGCGGTTGTCCATCTCTATAATTCAACTTCCACGCTGCAGCGCGATGTTGTATTCGGAATGGATCAAAAACAGTGCAAGGAATTGGCGATCTTCGGTGCCAAGCTTGTACGTGAACATGCAGAAAAGGACGAATACGGGACTGATTTCACCTTTGAGTACTCTCCAGAGAGCTTTACAGGTACTGAAATGGATTTTGCGGTTGAGATCTGTGATGCTGTCTGTGATGTCTGGGAGCCTACGCCTGAAAACAAATGTGTTATAAATCTGCCGGCAACTGTCGAGATGTCTACGCCTAATATATATGCCGATCAGATTGAATATTTCTGCCGTAATACGCGTTATCGTGACAGTATACTGGTCAGTCTGCATACTCATAATGACAGGGGAACAGCAGTTGCAGCAACAGAGCTTGGCCTCATGGCCGGTGCTGACCGGGTCGAGGGCACATTGTTTGGTAATGGTGAAAGAACCGGCAATTCGGACATTGTAGCGCTGGCACTTAATCTGTTCTCGCAGGGAATCGACCCTGAACTTGATTTTACTAATATCAATAATGTGATCGATGTCTATGAAAGAACAACAAGAATGATCGTACCGCCGAGACATCCTTATGCCGGGGATCTCGTATATACAGCGTTTTCAGGCTCGCATCAGGATGCTATCAACAAGGGTATGCGTTCAGTCAAAAAACATCCTGATCATTGGGAAGTACCATATTTGCCGATCGATCCAATGCATGTTGGCAGGGACTATGATCCCATCATTCGCATCAACAGCCAGTCGGGAAAAGGCGGCATAGCTTATATCCTGGAGCAATACTATGGCTTGATACTGCCTAAGCCAATCCAGCAGGCCTTCAGTAAGGTGGTTACTAAGGTTTCTGATTCAGGCACAAGAGAGCTTAGACCGGATGAGATCCATCATCTGTTCCAGGATTCATATGTTGATTTGGTGGAGCCTTTGAAGCTTAAGAGCTATCGTGAAGAGATGATAGACGACCAGACAGTTAAGATGTCAGTCAGCTTATATGATAATAAGAAGGAAATCACTCTTGAAGGAACTGGCAATGGTCCTCTTGATGCATTCTGCAAGGCTCTCGAAGATCATATCGGCAGCAGGGTAGAAATCGTTTCATACAATGAGCATGCTTTGGAAAGAGGCTCAACATCAAAAGCTATAACCTATGTGCAAGTACAAAATGGAGACAATAATATCTATATAGGAGCAGGTATAAGCAGTAATGTCAGCAAGTCATCATTACGTGCTGTCATATCTGCGGCTAATCAAATGAAATCAGTTAAAAACCGCTGATTGCAGTTGTTTCAAGTTGCATAGAAAGTTTTTATACAGTCTGGCATCAGCCAGGCTGTATTTTTTTATGATGTGATAGCAATAATTATTTTACTTGGAGCAAAATTCTGATAAAATCAACTATCAGAAAAATCTACCGGAATTTGTGGTTCGAGACCAAAGAAAGAGATTTGTATTTATGACTGATAATAAGGACAATTATGTTCTAAGACTAGCAAATATTGCAGATGTCCCAGCTATTCGGGAAATATTCTCATATTATATTATTAATACAACTGCTACCTGGCGCTATGCGGTGCCGGATATTGATTGGATGTATAACTGGTATGAGCAGCATCAGAAGGATAACAAGCCAATTTGGGTTGCATGCATTAAGGATAAAGTTATTGGTTATGCTAGTTTATCGACATTTAGAGCTGGTGAAGGCTATTGGCCATGTGCAGAGAACTCAGTTTATATAGTTCCAGATTATTGCAATCGTGGTATTGGACGAAAATTAATGCAGATATTGATCAATTCAGCTTTGGAACTTAATATTAGTTATTTGATCGCGGGAATAGATGCTGACAATAAAGGTAGTATAAAATTTCACGAGTCATTTGGATTTAAAACAAATACTGTAATGAGAAAGATTGGATTCAAATTTGACAGACCACTGGATTTAACATTAATGATATTGGATCTGCAGAGCGATTCCTGACGGGGACCAGACTCTGAAAAATAATTCTGAAGATATCTCGATATAGATCCAACTAGACAAAATAATAATTTTGTCTAGTTGGGAAGAGGTAAAAACAAAATCAGGTTCATTTTTGATGCTGAGCCTGATTTTGCGAAGATCTGTGAGTTATTTATCAACCTGGTGAGTTTGAAATCTAATCCTGAATATTCTCATCATCTAATGATTCTGTAGTAACATTTGTATTTATTATCAAATCAGTCTCAGTAGTCTCATCAATTGTATCTTCGATCGTATATCTGGCTTTTGTTAAATCGTCAACACTTTCTATACCAAGAATTTTTTTAAGCTCTGACATATCTTTGAATGGATTATAAATCGTAAATAATAAAATGATTATCAGCACAGCAATAAACACAAATAGAAATTTTCGCAGATATCGCTGCTGACGCTCTGCAGATCTCTTACGATTGATCTTAGCCACAGTTGTATATCCCTTGAGCCTGTAAACTCTCTCACGACCAGTTCGGCGCAGCTTAAGTGATGATTTCTTTTTCTGCCCATTATAAACTGACTTAAGTCTGCCTGGCAGGTCAGATATAAATTCTCCAGTGCTGGCTGCGATTTTCGCTGCCGTTCGTTTAGTTATGTCTGCTGCTGACTCCAAGTATTTTTTGATCGGAGCTTTATTTTCCGAATTATTGATCATAAAAATCCTTTCAATGGAATTATCTATCGGAATTATAGCTTATTTTTCTTAAAAATTCATCCATATCATCTTGTGAATTGCGAAAAAACGCAAATCCGAACAAAAGTTTGACAATATAGAGGTCGTTTGCTATGATAAATCCAGTAATATTTCCTCTTCAGATTTAAATGATAATATGGGGGATCGAAAATGTCTACCTACCATTTTACTAGAGCAAATGTCGATGAAACTGTTGATAAAGTATATAGATATATCGTTGATTATATCTCTGATAATGGCTTCCCGCCTGCTATCAGAGATATTTGCGCAGGTGTAGGCATCAAATCCACATCTACTATTCACAGTCATCTCAAACGTCTGCAGCAAGCGGGACGAATTGAGTATTCATCTGGCAAGAGACGTGCGATAACAATTCCCGAGACCGAACAAGCCAGACCCAGACAAATGCCCTTGATCGGTCAGGTTACAGCTGGTGTTCCGATTCTTGCACATGAGAATATCGAGCGTACCTTGCCATTTCCCGCTGATTATTTCTCGGACAGCGATGATGTATTCGCTCTTAGGGTTATTGGAGACAGTATGATCGAAGCGGCCATACTAGATGGAGATATAGTAATTGTCAGACGACAGAATACTGCCAACAATGGAGATATAGTCGTTGCACTAGTTGAGGATGAAGCCACTGTTAAGACACTTGTTAATAGAGATGGCAAAATATTCTTAATGCCGAGAAACCCTGCTTATAGCCCTATTCCTTTTGACCGGGCTGAATGTAAGATATTAGGAAAAGTCTGTGGTATATTCAGAGTATCCATGTAATTCATCTCCATTAGCTTTCATGATGTCGGTAGTTCTGGAGTTATGATCACAGAAAATATGATTTACAGCGGATAAAGGATTTACAGCAACAGCAGCACTCTTGTATACCAGGTGCTGCTTATTGTTTTCTTCTAAAATGATCGCATGACTGTCAAAACCGATAATTCTGCCTCTCTGTACTGAATTATCAAGTGTTTGAATTTCAACAATAATGTGTTCTCGTCTGCAATAATTCAAAAACACATCCTGCAGCTTGATTTCTCGATTGCCTCTGTTAAAACCAGTATTTGTTTTGTACATTTAAATGACCTCCGTCTATAATATGATATGAACATCATATTAAATCAGGAGCTGCCAAAGAATAGACTATACTGTGGATTTATGGTCTTTTAGAAATTGCTTTGAATATCTTCGACAATAATCTTAAGGGCATTTTCATAATCTGAATCAAGCCATTTAAGCTGAGGCATTTTCCTGAACCATGTTAGTTGTCTCTTAGCATATCGTCTTGTTGCCTGTTGTATAGCAGCTGTAATTTCATCAAGAGTACAAACACCATTTAAGTATGAAACAATCTGACGATAACCGATAGCCTGCATCGATGTACAGTTATCAGGTATTCCAGCCAGCAGAATCTTTTTAGTTTCTTCGATCCAGCCATGATTTAGCATATAAACAGTTCTTGCGTTGATCCGTTCATATAAAAAATCACGCTCAGGCGATAGACAATAAGATTTGAACTTGAAATCCGGCCCTTTGAGCCTCGATTCATAATTGACCTGAGTTGGTGTTTTCCCTGTAGCTGCAATGACCTCATGAGCTCTGATGATACGCTTGCGATCAGAAACGCTCAATTTGGATGCAGTTTCAGGATCCATTGTTTGAAGCTCTGATAACATTTTCTCTAACCCATCATGATCAGCTCTTGAATTTAGTTTTACTCGTAGCTCAACATCCACAGGTGTCTCGATAAATTCTATTCCTTCTATCAGTGCACTTAAGTATTGTCCGGTTCCACCGCAGACGATAGCTATCATATTTCTAGAATGTATATCTCTGATGGCAGTTGTTGCATCCTTTTTGTATTGGGCAACACTGTAGTATTCACCCGGATCGCATATATCAATTAGATGATGCTTGATCCCTGAGCTCTCCTCTGCTGTGATCTTGGCAGTTCCAATATCCAAATTCTTGTATATTTGCATGGAATCAGCTGATACTATTTCAGCGCCCGCGGGAGCAAGCCCAGAATCTCGCAGATATTTTGCCAGACTTATAGCAAGTGCTGATTTGCCGCTTGCAGTAGGCCCACAGATAACTATAACTGTTTCAGGATCAAAATGTTGTTCAAAATTATTAGATGTCATCAAATATAGCTCCAGCGTGTTTCATATATTATAATACACAAACGAATATATCCATAAATATGGACTAATAGTTTTATTATAATATGTAATATTACACGATTCTCTTGAATTTTTTCTCTAATTCGTATCGACTCATTCTAACTATTATCGGTCTGCCATGAGGACAATGATAGGGATTCTCCAAGGATTGAAGATCCTCAAGCAATCTGCTCATTTCACTTTCATGGAGAAGATCGTGAGCCTTGACAGCTGCCTTACAGGCAATATTTTCATAAATCTGGTTGACTGCGTCAGGCCCTTGTAAGCCTTGTTCCATATATGAGTCAATCAGAACACGGAAAGCAGCTCCGGGCTTAATGAGTTCTCCAGTATGTGCAGGTACAGTTCTAAGCAGCAGTGTATCTGAACCAAAATCGTCAAATTCAAAACCGAACTCAGAGAAATCATCTTGCGCCATGATTATCTTCTGCTTCTCGGATCTGCTGACATGAACTGCTTCTGGCACTAATAGTGGTTGCTTGTTGTTTGTCTCAGTGCGTCTGGCATTGCGATTGACCAGTCTTTCATAAATAATTCTTTCATGAGCAGCGTGTTGATCGACCAAATATAATTCATCGCCGCATTCCAGTATCAGGTAGGTTTGAAATGCCTGACCTATTATGCGGGCATTCATGAGACTACTAATTCGCTCTGAGTTTGTGGTCCCTTTTTCAGCAGTGTCGTGATCTGAAATATCTGAACTAGCAGAATTTTTCGCTAATTCATCATGAATCTGCATGGGTTCAATATCACTGGAACCTATTTCTGATGGCTCGTAGTAATTTAAGGTTGACTCTGGCTCAATAATTTCTCCGGTTGTCGGGTCAGCCTCCAGTTGCATAGGCAGGGCCTTGCCAAATTCCATTTGAACAGGATCATTAGTGTTGTTCTGATTAGGTCGCGGAGAATTTTGTGCTGATATATCTGATTCGGCTGTTTTTGTAATTGTCTTATCTTGTTCACTTGAATTGATCGAATCAGTGTTGTCATCCGGAGCTATACCACTGTGATTTATTAACGCCTGCTTAATACCATGATATATACAATGAAATATCTTGCGCTCATCCCAAAAACGCACTTCCATTTTCTGAGGATGAACATTCACGTCAACTAGAGGTACTGGCAAAGTAATGTTCATTACCACTGCCGGGTAACGTCCCTTCATAAACCAGGTATGACAAGCTTCATCGATCGCGGCTGTTATCATTTTTGATTGAATAAGTCGTCCGTTGACAAAAATATTCTGTCGATTCCTGTTATGACGCGAAACCTGAGGCGATGTTACATATCCATTAACCTGTACCGGACTCTCGTTAAACTCCACCGGCAAGCAGGCTGTCGCTGTTTCCTTACCATATACAGAAAAAATACTGCTCATTAAATCATTGTTGCCAGGTGTATGAAGTATTTCCTGCCCTTGATTAAATAATCTGAAAGAAATATCTGGTCTTGCAAGTGCCATGCGCTCTATCAGATCGGTCACATACGAAGCTTCTGTCTGGTCTCTTTTAAGAAACTTGTAGCGAGCAGGCGTATTAAAGAACAAATTTTCAATAAGAATAGATGTTCCAGAAGCACATCCACTTATAGCTTCATGAACAATCTCACCTGCCTCAAGCTTAATCTCATAACCATCCTCGCTGCCTTGCTGCTTTGTGGTCAGCGTCACCTGAGATACTGCAGCGATACTGGCAAGCGCTTCGCCACGAAAACCCATAGTCATTAATTCCTGCAAATCATCTATTTTTAGAATTTTGCTGGTGGCATGCCTCTGAAATGCCAATCTGGCATCCTCGGTATCCAGACCGGAACCATTATCCGATACTCTAATCGACTTGATACCGCCTTGCTTGATCTCAACCGAGATAACAGAAGCACCGGCATCCAATGAGTTTTCAACCAGCTCCTTGACCACTGAGCTTGGTCGCTCAACGACCTCGCCGGCAGCTATGCTGTTCGCAGTCAAATTATCAAGTACATGAATTTTGCTCATTTGTTTTTCCTCTGGCTCTTCTGAGCCTGCTGCTGCAGATCATACAACAGATTAAGCGCATCCAGCGGCGTGAGCTGCTGGACATCAATACTACTGAGGCGTTCAAGCAACTCGTCTACCTGTCTTATAGCCATCGATGACGCAAACAGATCGAGCTGGCCATCCATTGGCTTAGCCATTTTTTTGATCTTGATCCTCTGTTGACCACCATTTTCACTCTCGAGCTGATGTAGTATTTCTCTGGCTCTCTGAACAACTTCCTGTGGTACACCTGCCAAACGTGCAACCTCTATGCCATAGCTCTGATCAGATCCACCATCTCGAATCTTGTGTAGAAATACTACTTCATCTGAACGCTCATCGACTGCGACATGGCTATTAAACACGCCTGGCAAAAGACCTTCCAGGTCAGTTAGCTCATGATAATGAGTGGCAAACAATGTCCTGCAGCCAAGGAGCTGTCTATCGGCAACCTGCTCAATTACTGCCCAGGCGATCGAGAGTCCATCATATGTACTTGTTCCACGACCTATCTCGTCCAAGATCAACAGACTTCTGCTGCTGGCATGATGCAGTATCTGAGCAACCTCATTCATTTCAACCATAAAGGTCGATTGGCCACCGGCCAGATCATCTGACGCACCCACTCTGGTAAAAATGCGATCAACCAGACCGATTTTTGCTGAATCTGCCGGTACGAAGCTACCAGTTTGTGCTAATAAAACAATTAGCGCTACCTGCCGCATATATGTTGATTTACCAGCCATATTAGGTCCTGTCAGAATCATGACTCTCCTGTCGTTTAAGTCAAGAGAAGTATCATTTGGAACAAATTGGCCGCTGTCTAGAGTTTTCTCTACCACAGGATGTCTTCCCTGTAGGATTTCCAGTTCATCAGTAACTGTGATTTCTGGCCTGCAGTATTGCCCGCGGTCTGCTTGTTCAGCCAGTGACGCCAACACATCAAGCTGAGCCAGAACTGAAGCGTTCTGCTGCAGCTGATCCAGCCTATCAGCAGTTTTATCTCTGATATCACAGAAGATCTCATACTCTAGAGCGACAGATTTTTGCTCAGCGCCAAGTATAGTGTCTTCCATCTCTTTTAGCTCTTCTGTTATATAGCGTTCTGCGTTAGCAAGAGTCTGTCTGCGTACATAATGCTCGGGTACTTGATCCAGGTTTGATTTGGTAACCTCAATATAGAATCCGAAAACACGATTATAGCGTATCTTAAGATTTTTTATTCCGGTTGCTTCCTTCTCACGTGCCTCAAGCTGAATTATCCAATCCTTGCCTTCAACAGCAGCAGTTCTTAGTTTATCAACCTCTACATTGTATCCAGGTCTGATCAAATGGCCGTCTTTTACCGTTATGGGCGCATCTGGATCTATAGAAGCTTCAAGTAAATTTTGCAGTTCCTCCATTAGGTCCAAATCATCATGAAGCTTGATCAGATATGGGTCCTTCCAATCGCTGATCACGTTCTTGATGTAAGGAAGCTTGCATAATAATTGATTCAGCATCAATAAATCACGCCCGTTGACATTTGCCAGTGCTATCTTGCCGGCTAAACGTTCAAGATCATAGAGGCCCTGCAGCATATCTCTTAGCTCTGAGCGCTGCATGAAGGCATCCTTGAGGCTGCCAACGGCATTCTGACGCCACATAATATCATGTCTGCTGATCAGAGGCTGCTCAAGCCAGCGGCGCAGCAGACGACTGCCCATACTCGTCCTGGTCCTGTCGATCGACCAGAGAAGACTACCCTTACGCTGCTTATCACGCCAGGTCTCGGTTATCTCAAGATTACGCCTTGCAATTGAATCCAGCTGCATATAGTCCTGAATAGCATAAGGTGTAATCGAGGTGATATGCTTGATATTTGTTTTCTGTGTCTCCTTAAGATAGTTAAGCAAGGCCGCGGCTGCCTGTGACCAAATTGATTCTGACGCGGAATGACCATCCGCTTCAGAAATTTCAAGAGCCGGCTGCTCGCGAACCGCGGCTAATGAAAAATATTCATCAGGTCTGATCGTCAACGCTGAATTATATTGTCTGATCAATTGTTTACCAAACTGACTATCAGCAAAATGCTGCTGGCAAACGATCTCCGATGGCTTGAATCTGGCAAGTTCATCCGCCAGCTTGCCAGCCGTTCGGCCGACAATGATCTGAGTTGCGTCAAATGTACCGGTGGTCAGATCACAGGCCGCCAGACCGAAGTATTGATTGAGCTGATAGACACAAGCTATGTAGTTATTGCTCTTCTCATCAAGTGATGAAGCGTCAGTAACAGTACCTGGAGTAACAACACGAATAACCTCACGCTTGACTATGCCCTTTGCCGTCGCCGGATCCTCAACCTGTTCACAGATCGCCACCTTGAAGCCTTTTGCGATCAAGCGGGATATGTAATTGCCAGCCGCATGATATGGGACTCCGCACATAGGCGCTCGTTCATCTAAGCCGCAGTCGCGTCCGGTCAGCGCAAGCTCAAGCTCACGAGCTGCAGTAATAGCATCATCGAAGAAAAGCTCGTAGAAATCACCCAGGCGAAAAAACAGCAGACAATCAGGCCAGGCTTCCTTCTGCCCAAGATACTGCTGCATCATTGGCGTAATTTTGTCGCGGTTTATAGTGTCATAGGTAAGGCTCATGCTTCAAGCCTCTCCAATTCTCCTTCCAGAGAGAAGGTTTTTGCTTTTGTTATTCTAACAAGTGCCATATAGCCTTCTAGCAGACTTCCGTCAAGCTGGCCATCGGAGCCAAGTAGATCAGCTGGTATCATGGTTAGATCATGTACTCTGAGGTTGACCAATCTGCTGTCAGCAGTTCTGCCGCTTAGTATTGCCGGGTCTCCTTCACTTCTGCCTTCAAGCAGGATCTCTACGGTTTTTCCCTCAATTTCCATATTTGAGGCCAGACTGTGTTCATTCTGCAATTCAAGAAGTCTCTTGAATCTTTCTTTGATAACAGCTGAATCGACCTGTTCATCATAATTTGCGGCAGGTGTTCCTGTTCTCTTACTATATATAAAGGTAAAAGCGCTACTGTAGCGTACCTGGCGCATCAGATCGAGCGTATCCTCAAAATCCTGATCAGTTTCTCCAGGAAATCCAACGATCAGATCAGTTGTAAACGTTATACCCGGCCGGGCTGCACGAGCTTTACTGACAATTTCCAGATATTGTTCTCTGGTATAATGTCGATTCATTCTCCTCAGAATGCTATTGCTGCCCGATTGCAGAGGCAGATGCAGATGAGGCTCAATATTCTCATAACGGCCAATAATATCGATAAGCTTATCGGAAATATCCTTAGGATGTGAAGTCATGAAACGAATTCGTCTAAGCCCTGGTATCTGAGCCGCTGCTTCCATGAGATCAGCAAAATCAGGATGATCTGGTCTCTCCTTGCGCAGATCCTGACCATACGAATTAACATTCTGTCCCAAAAACATGACTTCTTTGTAACCTTCTTCTACCAACTGCTTCAATTCCAACATAACCTGATCGAAATCACGACTGCGTTCACGTCCGCGTGTATATGGAACAATACAATATGTACAGAAATTGTTACAGCCAAACATAATTGAAACAAGAGCGCGGTATTTGCGCGCACGCTGAATCGGGATATCTTCCGCCAGAGTATCTTCTGAGCCAACCTCATATACACGTCTGCTATCTGTCAACCGATGCCAGAGAATTTCCGGCAAACGATAAATATCCTGAGGGCCAAAAATCATATCAACAAAAGGATAGCTCTTCTTGATTTTTTCCACATGTATATCCTGCGTCATCATACAGCCGCAGATACCGACCAACAGCGATGGTTTATCGCGTTTGAGATTCTTCAAAATACCAAGATGACCAAACAGACGGTCATCGGCATTTTCCCTGACTGAACAGGTGTTAAGGAATATTAAATCGGCATCCTCATAGCCGGAAACCTCAAAATACCCCATGTCCTTGAGCAATCCAGACATCCTCTCACTATCATTTTCATTTTGCTGACAGCCGAACGTCATTATGAAATAGCTATTACCTCGCGGTGAATTCAGGCCAAACGAATTATCCAGTTCACGTATCTGGCGACAAAAATCCTTTTGCCGCTCTGTTTCGCTTTTTGTTACCTTGTGCAGAGCCAAATTTGTTAACCTCGATCCTAATATGAATAACAGTATTCTACTGTTGCCAAGCGTAAATGCATTAAGAATAATGATATCAAATTTGCAGCATCTTGTCAGTCAGATACAATACGTCATTGCTATTTAGGAATAATCGTAACAGAGTTCACATACATAGATTAAACAAAGACATAAAATCATCATGTGCATAATATACAAACACATTAGTCATAATGCTGACATTACATCGGTGGAGGTTACATAATGAAAAAAATAGTAATGTTCGATGCCAAACCCTATGACAGAGATTCTTTTGATCGTCTGCAGCCGCACTTCGATTTCAAAATCAAGTATTTCGAAAATAAGCTAAACCCTGATACTGCGGCACTTGCAAAAGGTGCAGATGCGGTTGTTGCCTTCGTAAATGATACTATAGATAAGCAGGTCATAGATACATTAAGCAGTTTCGGCATCAAAATTCTCGCACTACGCTGTGCAGGCTACAATAATGTGGATTTTCAAGCAGCATACGGCAAAATACATATTGTTCATGTGCCAGCTTATTCTCCTTATGCGGTAGCTGAGCATGCAATGGCCTTGCTTCTGACACTGAACCGTAAGATCCACAGGGCCTTCAACCGCACGCGCGAATTCAATTTCAGCCTGAATGGCCTTACAGGATACGATTTGCATGGGAAAACTATCGGCATCATCGGCACAGGCAAAATAGGCAGGATATTTATTGATATCTGCCGGGGTTTTGGCATGAGAGCTATTGCTTATGATCTCTTCCCTGCCAAGGACAGTGACATTGAATATGTTTCACTGGAAAAGCTATTGAGTGATTCGGACATTATATCTCTTCACTGCCCACTTACAAAAGAAACTCATCACATTATTGATGAAGAAGCTCTCAAGCTGGCAAAAGACGGCGTCGTGCTGATCAACACTTCCAGGGGAGCTCTGATAGACAGCCATGCGCTGACAGAAGCACTGAAAAACGGTAAGGTCGGCGCTGCCGGACTGGACGTGTACGAGGAAGAATCCGATGTTTTCTTCGAGGATTTCTCGTCGATCGTGATTCAGGATGATATCCTGGCCAGGTTAGTAACTATGCCAAATGTTATTGTAACTTCTCATCAGGCCTTCCTGACAAGAGAAGCTCTGGCCAATATCGCCAAAACGACTCTTGATAATCTTGATCAGTATTTCAAGGATGGACATTTACCAAATGAGATCTGCTATCAATGTAAAACCAGACCCAATTGTGATCGCACTCACAACAGACCTTGCTTCTGATCAGATTTTCTAAGATATGGCAGCATAGGCAGCAGCTTAAGGCAAATACGCAATTTACCAGATTTCTTTTCTAACAATCCGGTTATCATCGAGTTGAAAATATGCCATGCCAGCTTCCACTGCCTTTCCTTCATTTCATGATTACTATAGAGGGCTTCGTTAAATATTCGCGAGGCCTTCTCCCATTCATGAGCATCGACTGTACCATTACTAATCGAGAAAATATAATAACGACTGCTCTCGGCAAAATCTGACCATACCTGGCCGTTCTCCCAGAGCCTGTCATGATCAGGTAGCAGCCTAAGGATAGCTGTCAGAAGCAGTTTAGTTCTTATTCTGACACTGCTTGATTTGCTAAGCCACCATTTCTCTTCAAATAATCGACGTAGTCTTAGAACCCATTGTCTTAGCCCAAACAAAATCAGCACAATTAATAAAATCACAATGGCAAAAGGCAAGGCCGCCAAAGCAATATTTTTTACCCATGCTGACCAATCCTCGCTGGCGTCAGGCAAATTATTCCTATCACTATCATTATTCTGAAGGTTATCTGGAAAAGGTGTCGGCGTAGCAAAATTCGGATTGGGATTGTTTCTATCCTGCTCTATTTGTACTGCTGCTGCTGTTCCGCCGCCAGGTGTTGCGTCCATAGTCATCCAGCCCATGCCATCAATATATACTTCGGTCCAGGCATGAGCTTCCTGACCAGTTATAGTTCTTTCACTTATGTCAATATTTCCTTCTATTGTAGGACTATCATCACCGGCAGGAATATAGTATCCTTCGACATAGCGTGCCGGGATACCGGCTAATCGGCATAGCATTGTAAGCGCAGTAGCGAAATAAACACAATAGCCTTCTCCCTGCTCAAGAAACCAACTGACAAATTCCCTATCAGCCGGCGGTGTTTCAACACGCAGAGAATAATCAGCAGAAGCTCTAAGATAGACCTCTAATGCTTTTGCTCTATCATATTGGCTCTTCTTATCTGCGATCAGCTCGCGCGCAAGAACAGCTAACGAGCCGTTATAAGAATATTCCGGCAAATTGGGCACTTGTAAGTATCTATGGTCGCCTACGCTTGATGCTACATCCTCAGCGTTGAAATCTAATTCAGACGTATCAACACCATAAAAAGCCCTATACCAGAAGGCGAAAGCCTCTTCATTAATTATTCTGTCCATGGCAACGACCTGATAGCCCTGGCCAGGCGAGAATGGCGTTGTTGTAAAAATTGATCCGCCTTCATTGAAATAGAGTGTGGGATCAAACTCCACCAGCTCTGAAAACAAGTCAAAACCCTGAGCTGAAGCGTTACTCTCAAGATCAAGAATTACATCCATGGGAGCACCATGATAAAATACAGACCGGAAACCTTGCTTAAGAAACTCAACACTATACATTTTTGACTCGATGCTGCCAGCGTCCAAACGTTCATCATTTTCTAACAGACCTTGCAGTTCAACAAGCTCTTCTTGTGTAAAAAAGGCACTATCAATCGTCATGTAACCATTAAACAAAGCCCCTGAATTATCAAAATAATTGTCTAAATCTAATACGCTTTCACGGGTCTGAAAGTACATAGGATCATTAAAACCCATTGCCTCGTTCATCGGCAGTCTCTCCCAGCTGTTCCCGGTGTAATTCCTACTAACGGCACCCTTGAACAGCATATCAGATGCTGGACCGTTGACGTTGAACACCGGCTCATCACTTAGATTAACTGAGCCGCCAAGTCTGTTATTAAGAGGGTAATAGCCCGCAGTTCCAATGCTGAACTCAGTTCCAGGACCGGAGCCATTCATACCGGGAATCGTAAGCATAGATACCAGGTCCTCCCAGCGCTGAGGCCTTTTGACTGCCGTTATTACAGCAGGTGAAACAACCTGGGCCAGGATAGCTGCAGCCAGAACAGCAGATAAAACCGGCAGCAAGGAATAACCGCCTAGTGGAATCTGAATAGTAATCAGCCTGGGCCTGGTATTTCTATTCCAGCCTGGCTGCTTAAGAGCAAAAGCCAGAAAAACTAAAACGAATCCAATGACAGAAGCAATTGGAGCTAAATCAAAACCAAGCGACTGGCGGGCAAATAAAACGCCGACCAAAGCAAGCAGCATAAACCACGGATGACATGTACGCGCAACCAGCCAGTAACAACCTATTGCAATAAAACCTCCCAGAACAAGTCCAAGTATCGGCAAAGTCTCAATCGGAAAATAATTGGGCTGTGCGATCAGCCAGTAAAATGCCTCCTCAAGCCAGAATGAGGGATATTCAACAAGCTTTGAAAAATACTCGAAATCAAGATTACCTGTTGCCCAGATACCTATAAATATCAAGGCGACCAGACCAAGCAGAACCAAAAAAGCCTGCCAGAACCACGTAATTGCCGCTAATAAAACAATAGCACCGAAGGAAACAACAAGCTGTGGCCAGAGATCAAAATTCAAGTTGGAAAAATTCAAGGCAAGTGATGTCATAACAAGACTGAATAAAACTGCAAGCAGCAATCTAATGCCAATGCCTGCCAAATGCTTCGGACCAAGCTTGTCATGCTTGTCATCAATTGTTTCCTCTATGTCCGGCTTATTTGAGCCGATTTTTAACAATCTCCTAAAATCTGTCATTGCTTCTCCGTTATGTCTATCTCAGCAACTCTAACGCCTAATTTTTCGATCCTGTTTTTCAAGTCCTTGTTTCTCTCATCATTTGAGACCTCGGTGCTCAATTTCAGCAAAAGGTAAATTGCCCGACCTCCAGAAGCAGCATAATTCTCGAGCCAATCGATTATGCTCTCGCTTATCTGCCATGAGGTCAAGACCAGTAGCTCTGCATGTCCCTTCTCCATTGAAATATCAAGATTATCAGTCCATAAATAATCACCAGGACGTTGATGTGCCATTGACTGTCTGATCAAGTCAAATTGGTCAAGATTCTCAGCTTCACTGATTTGCCAGTCATCATACGAATCAAGCCATTTGACATGTCTTTTTTGCTGCAGGAAGCTATGCATGACTGATGCGGCTGCCTCCAGCTGCCAATCATGAATATTGACAGCCAGCTTATTATCTTCAGGTCTTACAGGATCGACTGAGAAACATATAAAACGCTTCCTCGGATCCTCGAACTCCTTGACCATTAATTTGTCATAACGTGCAGACAACTTCCAATGAATTCTCTTAAGGGGATCTCCGAAACGATATTCTCTGATATTGGCAAGCGCGTCAAGCTCATTGCTTACCTTCCTGCTATCTGTAATGCCGGCCTGCGGCAAATCACTAGCGCTTATCCAGGCATCTGAGTTATGACGCAAGGCAGGCACTATTGTCAGTGGCTGCCTTAACTGCAGCCAGTAGCTGGAGCCATGTTTCTGCCAATAATAGAAGCCAAAAGCATCCCTTAGTGACATTCTTGCTGCTCCAATGCTATAAACTCCGCAATGGTAGGCTTTTGCCGGGATGATGACCTGAAGCGATGAATGCGGACGCAGCATGAAGGATCTACGAATGATCTTTTTACCGCCATCCTCATCCTGCCAGGGACAAATTACAGATACATAAGGGAATAAATATGAGGATGGGTTATTAACATTAAGCTCAACCTGCGCTTTCTCGCCTCGCTCAACTACTGGATTTACCAGTTCCTGTTTCACTGTGACTCTTTTCCAGGCAGGAAGATAAAAAACTAATGCTGAAAACGGCAGTAAGGCTGCCGCGAACAATATAAACAGCAATTGGTAAAAGCCGGTATAAACCAATACCCAAAAAATAATTATGCAGGCAATCAGCCAGCTTATAAGTCGCCTGGTCATCATGCTCTTGGTATCGCGACACTCTGGAGAATTTCGGGCAAGGTGTCCGGAACCGTCCTTCTCTTCAACCTGCTCTCAGGCCTAAGCAGCAGACGATGCGCCAGAACCGGTTCAAACATGCTTTGCACATCCTCAGGTAAAACATAGTCTCTGCCAAGCAAAAAAGCTCTGCTCCTTGCGGTCAACAGGAGCATAAGCGCGCCTCGAGGACTTAAGCCCAGAAGCAGATCAGGATGCTTTCTGCTGGCATCGGCAAGAAGAGCTACATAACGTTTGATAGCTTCACTGCAAAATACCTGCTGAACCTGCTCTTGCAGCCAGGTTATCTGTTCGCAGGTAACAACAGCCTCCAGCTTATTAAGCGGAGAATTAGAAGAAAACCTGCTATAGATCTCCATTTCCTCTTCCAGATTGGGATAGCCAAGTGAAATACGCATCATAAAACGATCAAGCTGAGCTTCTGGCAGTGGATATGTGCCAATTTGCTCGATTGGATTTTGTGTAGCCAGTACCATGAATGGCTGAGGCAGATAGTAAGTTCTGCCATCAACAGAAATCTGGTTCTCCTGCATTGCTTCCAGCAGACTCGATTGGGTTTTCGGAGAGGTTCTATTGATCTCATCAGCTAGGATAAGCTGATTCATGATCATGCCTTTGCGATATTCGAACTCGCCTGTTTTCTGATTATACATATCAAATCCGGTTATATCAGAGGGCATAATATCGGGAGTGAACTGGATTCTTTGGAAGCTGAGGCCCAACGTTTTTGATAATGCAGAAACAAGAGTCGTTTTACCAATACCGGGGATATCTTCAAGCAAAACATGTCCTTTTGACAACAGCGCTATCAGAATCAGGTCGATCGCCTGTTGTTTTCCAACCATAACATGGCCGATATTGTGTCGGATGCTCTCCATAAGATCGAGTGCCTTCTGCTCCATAGTTGTAATCCTTTCTATTTCGTCCAAGCTTACGCTTCAAGCATCGTTTCTAAATACCGGCACATGTGTCATCACCTGCAAATGGCTGCCTTGATCAAACATTGTCGGCAATGTTCATAATAAGCCTATAGGTATCATCCCAGCCCAGACAAGCATCAGTGATAGATTTACCATAAATATGCTCGCCTGGCTTCTGTGATCCTTCCTCAATATAACTCTCGATCATCAAGCCTTTTACCAGATTTTTTATCTCTGGTGAAAGCCTGCGGCTGTGCAGGACCTCGCTGGCGATTCTTGGCTGCTCTGCATATGCCTTGTTGGAGTTAGCGTGATTAGTATCGATGATGCAGGCCGGGTTCTGAAGCATTCTCTCAGTATATAAGCTCGCAAGTGTATGCAGATCCTCATAATGATAATTCGGAATGCTCTTCCCCTGACTGTCAACAGAGCCTCTAAGAATCGTATGTGCCAGTTCATTACCAGTGGTTTTTACCTGCCAGCCTTGATATTTGAATACATGTCCATGCTGAGCTGCGTAAACACTGTTAAGCATTACATTAAGATCACCGCTGGTCGGATTTTTCATGCCGGCAGGAATATCAATGCCGCTGACAGTTAGTCTGTGCTGCTGATTTTCTACTGATCGTGCCCCGATTGCGACATAACTGAGCAGATCGGCCAAATATGTATGATTTTCCGGATATAACATTTCATCGGCAGCCGTTAGGCCGGTCTGTTCCAAAGAAGTTAAATGCATCTGTCTAAGAGCGATCAGTCCTGCTACCATATCAGGATCTTTTTCAGGATCGGGCTGATGCATCATGCCCTTATAGCCATCACCGGTCGTTCTTGGCTTGTTTGTATAAATCCTAGGTATTAGAATCAATCTGTCAGAAACCTTCTGCTGTACTGATGCCAATCTGCTGACATAGTCAAGAACAGGATCAGGATGATCCGCTGAACAAGGTCCGATTATCAGCAGAAATTTATCCGATCTACCAGTAAGAACCGCACTGATTTCAGCGTCTCTCGATTGCTTGATCGCTGACAGCTCCTTGCTGATCGGATACTCTGTAATAATTTCTTCAGTTGTTGGTATTCTTTTTACAAATTCAAAACCCATATCGTCTCCTTCATATCCTTCCGTTCTTCTCTTCTGTTATTTCGATCATTTTTCCCTTCAAATTCTTCCGTACTTCGATTCTACGTGGTTGCAGTATTAATGAACTTTATACTTCAAACCTTGGTTCTTTTCTTGCCGGGAGCGCTGCTTCTGTTGTTTTGTCTAGCTGCTGAACTCTTAAGATTAGCCGGTCGATAGCTGCGGATTATCTGCCTGATCTGCTCATTTTCTAGCAGCGCTCTGGTCTGAACCGGCTTCTGCTCAAGTGCCAGGATCACCATACTCATGGTTTGAGCTGCCTGCCAGCCTTCCTGATAATGCAGCAGCAGAATAGTAGATTTCTTAAGACTGCCTGCGCTCCTCCTGACATGTTCTCTGGCTGTGACCAATGATTGACAGCGTTTAGAGCCCATGATCGCGCAGATGCTGGCATCAGGCAGACTTCTTAATTGTTCTCCAGATAATGGCAGAACTGATACAAGGCTATCTAGACTGATGCTCTGAGTAAGATGGTCACTCTCAAATAATAATTCCTTATCAGTTAATAGCAGCAGACCTTGTGTTTCAAGGGGCAAAGGCAAGCCGCCGAGATGCTGAACATTGCTGCCCCAGCCAGCCTGACATTGTCTTAAGCGTACATTAAGAAGTCGTCTGCGCTGAAGCCAGCGCCAAACGATCACAACAATTGAAATCATGCACGCCGCAACTAATCCGGCCGCAGTCAGTGACGACAGAATATCGCTTATTGCTAAGAGTATTGTTGTAACAATAGTTATGATAAGAACTGGTATCATTCAAGCCTCGTCGGAATTTATTAGCCAAATACTCTGTAACTGTTATTTGATAACAGCTGTAATAATTATGACTTAAGTCATTTTATCATATTTGATCAGGCAAACTATTACATAAAGGATAAATAATAGTATAAATAATCCTTTACAGAGGCCCGTAGAAATTGATACTCAGACTTTTATATCTAAACTTAAAATACTCCCGAACAGGGAAAAAGGATATTTGTCCGGCAGGTTTGATCTGAGTGATATTTCCTCATCAGTTACAGGATGGTGAAATTCGAGCTTGTAGGATAAAAGAGCGATATTTTCATTTATCGGGTTCAGATCTTGGCCGTATTTTCTGTCGCCATATATTGGCCAGCCGGCGTTTGCTAATTGCACTCTGATCTGGTGGTGTCTGCCGGTATCAAGTCTGATTAGCAGAAGCGCCAGCTCATGTTCTTCAATATCCTTCACTTGTGCCAGCTTATGCCAATTAAGCCTTGCCTCTTTACTTCCCTTCGAGCCAGCCGAAACCACCTCTGATTTATTTTTCCTGGCATTGCGAAGCAAATGATCATGCAAAGACCCTGAGCTGGCTGCCGGTACATTTGTTGTTACAGCTAAATAGTATTTTCTGATATCGCCATTCTGTCTCAAAAATTCAAACGACGCATGAGCTTTTTTAGAAAAAGCAATTATCATCAGTCCAGATACCGGTTGATCAAGACGATTCACCAAATGCAGCCTGTCTTGTGGTTTATTTAATGCCTTCGCCACAAATGTCAGTATGTCATTTTCGTTAGATTGAGTTTGAGATGGTACACCAGCAGGTTTATTAACAACACAAAATAAACTGTCACAAAACAGAAACTCAATTTCAGGATCTAAGAGCTTGTTTGATTTTGGCTGCTTACGAAAAGAGCCGGTTCCGGCTCTTGCCAAAGTGGATTTTGGCTCGCGGTCTGTACGCCCCGGAGCATTTTTCGAATTTGATATTATGTAGTTATCCATCAGGCCTTACCGCCCACCAATCTATATTTCCTAAGTCTGCTCTGTCTGGCTCTGGCATCAGGTAATCTACTCTCAAGATATGTCCAGAAACTGATACTATGATTCATATGTACCAGATGGGCAAGCTCATGCTCAATTAAATACTCAAACAGATCATCAGGCAAAAACACTGCCTTAAGATTCAGGTTAATATTTCTACGGCTGCTGCAGCTTCCCCAACGTGTTTTCTGTTTGCGTATCGTAAACCCGACAGGTCTGGGCCCGGAATAATTGCTCATATAACTGTCAATGCGTTTTTGTAATTGGAGTCGACATTGAATAATTTCATCCTCTGACATAGCTTCGATATCCGGCAATTCAATTTTTGCCGCTATTTTCTGCTGCTGCTTCCTGATCCATTCAGTACGTCCGCATACAATTTCCTCTATTTGTTTTTTTGTGACATAGCCTGGGCAACGAATTTCCACACTGCCATCTTCTTTTACGACCAGTGCTATACTGCGTCTGCGTGAACGAATGACCTTATAGTTGATTTTTTCATCCAGTTTACTAATTACCATATCCCTTTTCCAGACATAATTTAGCTCTCTCCGCGTTTTTCCCGCCCATTGCCAGCTGCTGATTCAAAAAATCAGGGTGGGTACTAATGAAGTCCTTCATATAACGGTGCGGGTCAGCTGTAAAAGCATCTATCATTACTTTTTGTTCAGCGGTCATTAATCCAGCTTGTACCGCCAGTTTAAACAAGCTCTCATCAATTGCAGTCATAGATATCAGTTCAGTGCCTGCCTGCTTAAGTATATCAGCTCCACCTTGGCAGCGGTCGACAACTGCCATAGTTTGTGACATTGTACCTGCAAGAGCACGAACTGAGGGCAGCCAGGCTCTTATGTAGCTTGATGCCTCTGTGACAAGATCAGCGATATGCATGACCTGACAGCCTGCCAGCTGATTAGAAACAGTCCAACTTGTTTCAATAAGACCAGGCTTGCTGTATAGTGTTCTTCCATCCTTCAAAATAGTCAAATGAGGCTTGTTCATAAGCTTAGCAATTGGTATTGAGAAGAAAAAATCACGTCTCTCTCCACCGGAAATGAGATCGAAATTTTCTTGGCTTAATCGTTCTACCATAAGATCTATAAGACCATGGAATATCTCATTGCTTTTATACTGCTCAATAGTTCTATCAGCTAGTGTTAATGGCAGCGATTCAGCCGTCTTGACCTCCTGCTCTATCACGCCAAGAAGTTCCTCCGCGGCTGACTGACTGCCATAAAGAAAATGAGTATTGATATAGTAAGGACCAAGAGTACCGGATGTATACCAAAATGGTTGATCTGGTGTTGCGACCCTAACTGCTTTGGTTTCAAACAGCCACTTTACAATTGTTGAAGCGTTGTTTCCATTTGTCATACTAATTACCTGCATGATTAGATTTTCTTCATGCCTAACCTTTCTATAATACTGGTCTCCTATTGATCTATAGATCGCATGAATAAATTGACCGTTTGATCATGCCTGATTCACCATTTGGCAACTGTACCTGTAATATCGCTGATATTTATAATACCACTGCCATCAGCCCATGCCTCCAACTCGTTTACAATGTCTATACATGCTGTCGGCTTAACCAGGCTAGCTGTCCCGACTTGTACTGCACTGGCACCTGCGATCATCATTTCCGCAGCATCCCTGCCATTCATGATACCGCCCATGCCGATAACCGGTATGCTGACAGTGTTATAAACTTCGTTTACCATTCTCACGGCAACCGGTCTAACAGCCGGGCCGGATAATCCACCAGTATTATTTCTCATTATTGGTCTTCTGCTTTCGATATCGATCACAAGGCCAAGCAAAGTATTAATGAGGCTTACAGCATCAGCGCCTGCCTCTTGTGCGGCCCATGCCATCTCAGCAATGCTGGTCACATTTGGTGTCAGCTTGACCCATAGAGGCTTGTTTGTGAAGCTTCTAACAGATTCAATAACAGCTCTGATCATATGCGCGTTACTGCCAAACGCCATACATCCGCCAGATACATTTGGACAAGATAGGTTAAGCTCTATCGCATCTACAGCAGTATAATCAAGCAGCTTAGCCATCTCACCATACTCTTCAAGCTCATGCCCTGCAATATTGGCAATCACGGCACAGCCGTATGTCAGCATGTGAGGCAGCTCATTTTCGATGAAATATTCAATGCCTGGGTTTTGCAATCCAACACTGTTAAGCATTCCTGAGGGACACTCTGCTACACGTGGAGCGTCATTTCCTGCTCTTGGTTTCAGAGTCAGACCTTTTGAAGAGATTCCGCCGATTTTCGACAAATCTAAAAACTGCTCCATCTCTCTTCCGAAGCCAAAAGTGCCCGAAGCTGCGATTATTGGATTGTTAAGCTTAAGCTTACCTAGTTCTACCCTCATGTCTACCATACGACCACCTCCGCATCGAATACGGGACCATCGACGCAGCAGCGGCTGTGCTCAACAGTATTATCATCTTTTTTGGTCTTGCAGACACATACGAGGCAGACACCTACGCCACAGGCCATTCTCTCCTCGAGTGAGACCTGACAGGCGATTCCCGCCTGCTTGGCAAGTTCAGCCGCAGTCTTCATCATCAGCTTCGGCCCACAGGCACATATCAGAGTTCTGCTAATGTCACTACCGGTAGACTTAAGATCATCTATAACCGCTTTTAGTGCAATACCGGCATGACCTGCGACGGTCATATCGCCAGCATCAGAGGCGAAGCTGACCGCACAGGCAGTTTGAGTGAACTCTTCTGTAAGTATGCTCTCCTCGGCTGATCGATAACCACATACAGCGATACCTTCGATATTATTTTCATTGCAATACTGCTGGACAAAAAACAACGGGAAAACACCAGTTCCGCCACCTACGGTTATCACCCTATCATAATCATCCAGGCAAAAGCCATGACCAAGAGGGCCCAATACTGATACGATGTCACCTGGCTGAAGCCGTGCTAAAAACATTGTGCCCTGTCCTTGAACTCTTATCCCGATGGAGAAGGTCCCTTGATCGCGATCAACAGTCATTATGCCGAATGGTCTGCGCAGAAATTGATCTGACGCGACATCAACAAACTGACCTGGCATAGCAGTCGCAGCGATTTCAGGTGATTTAAGAGTTAGAATGACATATGATTTATTTGGCTGCTGTCTTCTGATGATCTGACAGAATGATTCAATATTATGTGCCAATTTGCTCTCCTTTTGCCATTGTTTTTTACTATTTTTTGAGCATCGTGTTGTTAAGAGGAAGTTCATTTAGCGGCAAGCTATTCTCTCTGGTCTTAGCTACAATTTCCGCGAAACGGCCAATTTCCCAGGTTTTCAGATCCTCAGGACGCATTTTCCGCTCCAAGCATTCAGTAACAGCAACCAAGGTGTCTAATGATGTTATTGTGGCTACACCGTGTTCAATAGCTCTGCGCCGAAGCTTGAAACCATTATGACCGCTCAGCTGACCATGAGGACTCTCTGTATTTATCAACAATTTTACCTTACCTTGATCGATCATATCAATAACATTGGGCGAGCTCTCTTCCATTTTTCTGACCGAGCTGCATGGTATGCCATGCTTATTCAAATAATTGGCGGTTCCACCAGTGCCATAAAGCTCATAGCCGAGTGCCAGAAGCTTGTCAGCTAGTGGAATCAAATCAGATTTGTCATTGTCGCTGACTGTCATGAGCACACCTGCTCCTGGCTGTGGGAATCTGAAACCGGACGCCAAAATAGCCTTGTACATGGCCTCGCTATACTCTGTGCTTAGTCCAAGAACCTCACCTGTGCTCTTCATTTCAGGGCCGAGGCTGGTATCAACGTCATGCAGCTTCTCAAAAGAGAATACCGGTGCCTTGACCGCGTAAACTGCAGGATATCTGGCATAGAGTCCGGTACCATAGCTATGGTCTGTGAGCTTGGCTCCGAGCATTATTCTGGTCGCAAGATCAACTATCGGTATACCTGTGACCTTGCTGATATAGGGTACAGTTCTTGATGAACGAGGATTGACTTCAATAATATAAATGTTGTCATTGAAAAGTATGAACTGAATATTGATCAGGCCAATTATTTTCATCTCTCTGGCGATTTTGCCGGTATAGTCAACAATAATGTCGCGGATCCTGTCCGGAATATAGGCCGGGAAGATTGAAATTGAATCGCCTGAGTGAACACCTGCCCGTTCAAGATGCTCCATGATGCCTGGAATCAGAATATTCTCGCCATCCGAAACAGCATCGACCTCGAGCTCGACACCCATCAAGTATTTGTCTACCAGAATTGGATGCTCCTGCTCTACCAGATTAATTATGCGCATATATTCAATCATGTCCTGGTCATTATGAACAATTGCCATGCCCTGACCACCAAGAACATAAGATGGTCTGACGAGAACAGGATAGCCTAGAGTGGATGCTGCAGTCAGGGCTTCTTCTGCTGTTCTGACTGTTGTACCGGCAGGTCTGTCGATTCCGCACCTCTCCAGTATCTCGTCGAAGCGTCTGCGATCCTCGGCTGCGTCGACCATGTCAGCTGATGTGCCAAGTATGGGAACTCCCATGTCGGATATCGCCTGGATCAGCTTGATCGCTGTCTGACCACCGAATTGGCAAATACAGCCATCCGGTTTCTCATTCTCGATAATTGCTCTGACATCGTCAACGGTCAAGGGTTCGAAATAAAGCCTGTCTGATGTATCAAAATCTGTTGAGACTGTTTCAGGGTTATTATTAGCTATGATCGCTTCATAGCCAAGCTCCCTCAATGCCCAGACAGAATGGACACTGCAATAATCAAACTCAATACCCTGCCCTATTCTAATTGGACCCGAGCCTATGACCAGAACTTTTTTGCGTTGAGTCCGGACTGCTTCATTTTCAGCATCCATCGTAGAATAAAAATATGGTGTAACCGCCTGATATTCACCCGCGCATGTATCAACCATTTTGTATGTATGGATCAGGCCAAGTTTTTTTCTGACATGTCTGACTTCATCATCAGACTGGTTGCTTAGTTTAGCGATCCATCGGTCATTTAAGCCCATCTTCACAGCCTTGGTCAGCAGTTCAGCCTCTGGCATTTGGTTGGTATTAAGCAGACTCTGTTCCATTGTTACTATATTATTGATCTTATAGAGAAAGAACTTGTCGATCATTGTTCTATCATAGATCTCATCGATCAAGAAGCCTCTGCGCAGACCTTCGGCCAGACTGAACAAACGCATATCATCCGCAGTACAAATTCTCAGCCAGAGCTGCTCGTTACTTATATCAGCCAGCAGTGGCTGATATAATCCCTGAAGACCAAGCTCAAGTGATCTGATTGCTTTCAGCATAGCCGCCTCAACAGTGCTGCCGATCGCCATGATCTCGCCTGTTGCTTTCATCTGTGTGCCAAGAGTACGTTTGGCTTTGACAAATTTATCAAATGGCCATTTGGGTATTTTAAGCACAATGTAGTCAATAGCAGGCTCGAAACAGGCTGATGTGCTTCCCGTAACGGCATTTGGGATCTCATCAAGCGTATAGCCTGCGGCGATTTTTGAAGCGACCTTGGCGATTGGATAGCCAGTTGCCTTGGAAGCAAGGGCTGAGCTTCGGCTTAGTCTGGGATTGACCTCAATGACTGCATATTCAGCAGTGGTTGGATGCTGTGCGAACTGAACATTGCAGCCGCCCACTATTTCCAGCTCTCCAACGATTTTAAGAGCTGAGCTGCGCAGCTTCTGATATTCGAGATCATGTAGAGTCTGTGCGGGTGCCACAACAATTGAGTCACCCGTGTGTACACCGACAGGATCAAGATTCTCCATGCTGCAAATAGTGATTGCGTTGCCTACAGCGTCACGTACTGCCTCAAATTCTATTTCCTTCCAGCCCGCGATGCTCTTTTCGATCAAAACCTGATGTACTCGGCTGGCCGCCAGACCAGATACAGCAAATTCACGCAGAGCCTGCTCATCAGCAGCTATTCCGCCGCCGGTTCCGCCAAGGGTAAAAGCCGGCCTGACTATAACGGGATAACCTATTTCCTGTGCCAGCTCTACACACTGTTCAACACTCTCAGCTGTACCGGATGGTATACACGGCTCATTTATTTTCAACATCGCTTCACGGAAGGCCTCCCGGTCTTCCCCCCGGAAAATGCCTCTGGCAGCCGTGCCAAGCAACCTGATACCATGCTTCTCAAGAAATCCATTTTCGGATAATTCCATCGCGAAATTAAGACCGGTCTGTCCGCCAAGCGTTGCCAGAAGCGCGTCTACCTTTTCTTCAAGCATGATCTTCTCAATAACATCGATCTGCAGCGGTTCTATAAATACCTTGTCGGCCATATTACTATCTGTCATGATAGTCGCAGGATTGCTATTGACCAAAATTACTTCATAGCCTTCAGATTTCAAGGCCTGACAGGCCTGTGTACCTGCATAATCAAACTCAGCTGCCTGCCCGATTATTATCGGACCGGAACCTATGACCATTACTCGTTTTATATCTGTTCTAGCTGGCATCAAAAAATCTCCTCTGAAAAGGTATTATGCATAATTATGCATATATGTGTTTATATATACACTCTTCCGGTTATTATACAGCCATCAGCTCCTGGATTCAAGGGCTCTCCTGAGATTCTCACGCATCTCGAGTGCTTCTTTTCTGCATGCCAGATCAAATAACTCATGGTCCATGTTATGCTTTTTCCATGCATTCATCAGACTGCGCGAAGCGTTGACAATACCGCCACGTCCATCAGGTCCGAATCCGGCTATAGCGTCTGAAGCGCCTGCTCCTTGTGCGCCATAACCAGGTACAAGGATCATTGTCTGCGGCATGCGTGATCGCAGTTCTGCCGCCTGCTGAGGCCAGGTTGCGCCCACTACAGCTCCGACAGAGCTGTAGCCACAGCTGCCTGCCAGACTGCTTCCCCATTCGCTCACCTTATCAGCCATTGCTTCATATACAGTACGACCATCCTCCAGCTTCAAATCCTGTATGTCAACAGCAGAAGGATTAGATGTTCTGACAAGAACAAATATACCCTTGCCATCCTCACGGCATAGCTTGAGAAAAGGCTCTATTCCGTCAATTCCAAGCCAGGCATTAACTGTAATGCAGTCAGCTCCTAGCATTGACTGCCTGAATCCGCTCTGCAGCTCAGTTTCACCCAGAATTGCGTTCGCATATGCTGAAGCAGTTGAGCCAATATCATTTCTCTTGCCATCAGCGATCACAAGCATCCCTTTTGACTTAGCATAGGCAATTGTCTGTCGCAGAGCTTCCCAGCCATGAACTCCATACTGCTCATAATAGGCCAGCTGTGGCTTCACAGCCGGGACAATATCAGCAGTCGCATCGATCAGTCTGCGGTTGAACTCCAGTATGGCAAGTCCTGCAGCCATTGCCGGATCTTCACATTGCTCCGAAAAATAGTCTCTAAGCTGTTCCGGAACATAATCCAAAACCGGGTCAAGTCCCATAACAGTTGGATTGTTCATTTTGTCTATTCTGCGTTGCAGACGATCAGCGAAATTTACTGATTGATTATCTATTTCATGCTTCATACCTGATCTTACCTCCCTGAATAGTTGTAATTACATGTCCATACAGCTCAAATCCATGGTATGGGGTGTTTTTTGCTTTGCCTGCGATTTCATCTCTATTGAATATATAAGGATTTTCCAAATCAGCGATCAAAATATCAGCTGCGTTGCCTGGTTCAAGCTTCGGCTCATTTAGGCCAAACAAAGCCGCGGGCTTAATGGTCATAGTTTTCAGAAAATCAGCTAGACTCAAATATCCGGCCCGTACCAGCCACGTATAGCCAAGGGCAAAAGCCGTCTCAAATCCAACTATGCCGTTATTGGCGAGTCCGAACTCCAGCTCCTTCTCGTCAGAGTGATGAGGTGCATGATCTGTAGCGATAATATCGATAGTGCCATCAGCCAGCCCATCGATGATCGATAGTCTGTCGGCCTCTGAACGAAGCGGAGGATTCATTTTGGCCATTGTGTTGAAGCCTCTGCAGGCCTCCTCTGTTAATGTGAAGTAGTGAGGACATGTCTCACATGTGACCTGTACTCCTCTGGCCTTGGCTTGTCTGACCATATCAATACTTCTTGCAGTACTTAGATGCGCAAGATGAATCGGCAGCTTAAGATATTCTGCCAGAATGATATCTCTTGATACCATGATTTCCTCAGCTGCTGCCGGTATACCGCGCAGGCCAAGCTCCAGACTAACGATTCCCTCATTCATATGACCATCAGCGATGCTCATATCCTCACAATGTGAAATTACCTTGAGATCAAACTGATTAGCATAGATCATTGCCTTACGCATCATGTCAGATCGTTCGATCGGTCTGCCATCATCAGAAATCGCAACGATACCTGCCTCAGCCATCAAACCGATCTCTGCCAGCTCCTGGCCCTTCTGGCCCTTGGTCGCGGCGCCTATCGGCAGTACGCGACAATAAGCCTGATCTCTGGACTTATTAACGATAAATTCGACAACCGCTGTATTATCGACAACAGGACTTGTATTAGGCATACAGGCAACTGTTGTGAAGCCGCCTTTTGCCGCGCTGCGTGTTCCGCTTACAATGTCCTCACGGTATTCAAAACCAGGCTCTCGCAAATGACAATGTGCGTCAATCAGACCTGGCATAACCGTAAGTCCTGCCGCATCAACAACATGATCTGCCTGAAAACCTTCAGAGTCAGTTATCATACCATCAGATATATATATATCCCTTATCTCATCAGTTCCAGCTGCAGGATCAACCACGCGCCCGCCTTGTACCAATATATTCATGCCTGGTTCCTCCTTGAAGCCAATAAATAGAGAACTGCCATTCTCACAGCGACGCCATTTGTAACCTGTTCGTTTATGACCGATTGAGGTGAATCATAAACTGCTGTGGGCATTTCAACACCATGATTACACGGTCCCGGATGCATCAGCAGCGCGTCCGGTTTTGCAAGTTTAAGTGTTTTCTCATCTATCGCGAAGAATCTGGCGTATTCACTGATCGATGGGAACAGTCCGCTATGCTGACGCTCGAGCTGAACCCGCAGTCCCATAACGACATCGGCATCACTGACTGCGTCCTGCACCGTAGGGCACCAGATCGCCGGCGTTTTTTCAAGACCAAGCGGTACCATTGTCGCAGGTCCGGCTAGTCTGACCTCAGCACCCATTTTGGTTAAGCCCCAGAGATTACTGCGAGCTACCCTGCTGTGCAGCAGATCGCCGATGATCGCAACCTTAAGACCTTCCAAACTGCCTTTATGCCTGCGCATCGTCATTATATCAAGCAGCGCCTGAGTCGGATGCTCATTCATTCCATCGCCGGCGTTAACAACTGAAGCGTTAATTTTTGAAGCGATCAGATGAGGCGCACCGCTCTGCTGATGTCGCATGATAATGATATCAGTAGCCATGCTATCGATCGTTCTAGCAGTATCTATCAGAGATTCACCCTTCTTAATACTACTGCCGGAAGCTGAAATATTAGCTGATGATGCACCCATGAATTTTGAGGCCATTTCAAATGAGAGTCTTGTTCTGGTACTGTTTTCATAAAACAAAGTAATAACTGATTTACCTTGAAGATGAGCGGTTTTCTTACTGTTGGCATCGAGAACAAGCTTCATTTTATCGGCCGTATCCAGTATCAACTCGATTTCAGCCGGACTTAGCTCTTTTATACCTAACAGATCCTTACTGCTTAACTGCATAATTAGTTACCATCCTCCGCAAGCTCTCCGAGAACAACACTGTCTCGACCATCGATCTCACTTATATTTACTTGTATAACTTCTGTTCTCGAGGTAGGTACATTTTTGCCAATATAGTCTGCTCTGAGCGGCAGCTCTCTATGTCCGCGATCTATCAGGATCGCAAGCTGGATCAGCTTAGGCCTGCCCATATCAAACAGGGCCTCGATAGCCGCTCTGCAGGTTCTGCCAGTAAATAGAACATCATCTACCAGCACGACCCTCTTGTCCTGAATCGAAAATGGCATATCCGTTCCATTTATAACAGGGTGCTCCGCCAGGAGGCTAAGATCATCCCGGTAGAATGTAATATCCAGAATGCCGACCTCAGGCTCTCTGCCCTCGATCATCTCAATTTTCTGCGCGATACGTCTTGCCAGCGGAACTCCTCTTCTCTGAATACCTATCAGATAAAGATCCTCAAGACCTTTGTTTCTCTCCAGAATCTCATGAGCTATCCTGGTCAAAGCCCTGTCTATCGCAGCTTGATCCATCAATTCTGTTTTCGCGATCATATTACAACCTCCACTCAAATTTCCTGATAATACAAAAAAGCCTTCTGCTATAGGCACAGAAGACTTGGCGCAAATCCGGGAGAGTCGTTTTGTATGTCATCAGCCGCAAAGCTCCTGGTGATCCTTGCTTGGAACTCAGCTGCTGTTCCTGTTTACACACCGGTAAAAGTATACAAATCAGTACTATGCAGCAGCGGCTGTCCGACGCTCCGGCTATGTCAACCCTTCTGGCCTCACGGGACCAGTTAAAAGGTATATTTACCTGCCACTAAGAATAAACCAATAATTGACATAATGCAAGATAATTGTTATTATTCGTGAGTAGATTTCCGATTGAACGATTTGGAGATCATCTATGCGCCGGTGTGCTGGAACTGGCAGACGGGGCGGACTCAAAATCCGTTGTCAGCAATGACGTGTGGGTTCAAGTCCCACTACCGGCACCAATAACCTCTGATCATTCTGGTCAGAGGTTGTTTTTTTACATAGTCTTATATTGCTGCTGTATAATGTTAGTTATTCATGGGAGCTAAAATAAGCAATTAGTCTTAAAATAGCTTCTAAGCAATAAAAAGCAGGAGACGTTATATGCTTGATACGATTTTTTCAACAGCATTTGAAGCTGCTTACAGCGCGATATTTGAAGTTGGCGCGATCATGGCCATACTTATGCTTATTTTTGGAATTATTGAATATAAAAAGGGCGATCAGCTGCGCGATTTGATCATCAGACGCAAGCTTGACCGGCCATTCTTAATGACAATTCTGGCACTTATACCAGTCGATGGCACTTTGCTGTTTCAGTATAGTACCTATAAGAAAAAGGGTCTGCGTCCTGGCTCTCTGCTAGCCGGTATGATCGGCATCGGTGAGGAATCATCCTATCTGATCATTTCATATGATCCATTGGCCTGGCTGCTTATTGCCGGCATCAAGCTCATTATTGGCACGTCGACAGGCATAACACTAAACAAAATTGATTCAAAAAGAAAGTTTTCCGAAAGATGGCATTCTCAAGATCATGAGCTGGCAGCTGATAGCAAAGCTATAGAAGCTGATGAGAACTTCCATGAGCTGCCGGATAAGTTCCGCCATAAGCTTCATCATATGCGTTATCATATGCTGGGAAAATGGTTTTGGATCATGTTCCTTATTGCTTTTGTAGTTCAGATCGTTTTGAAAATATCTGCTTTGATCATGTCCAGACCGATCGAATCGTGGCAGGCTATGAACATTCCTCTTATTTCCTGGCTGGCTATGTCAGGAATAGTTGTTGTGTTTTTGTATCGATTGATGAGTGGTTTAATGACGAAGGAGTTCGGTAAGATATTTGAACATGAATTTGAGGATGCCGGTGATGCTGTCGGTGATCTGGCTGAAATATGCTCAGGCGTTATCCTGACGATATTTTCTCTATCATTTTTGATAAATCTTGTTGTTGGTCTGGTTGGAAATGAGCAGCTAGCAGAGATCCTGGCAGGCAAAGAACTGCTTGCAGTTGCTGTCGCTGCTCTTATTGGTCTGATACCTGGAACTGGTGCTTCACTTGCCTTCACAACGCTCTATTTCTCACTGGCAGGCAGCGTCGGAGCCTTGCCCTTCGCCTCCTTGCTCACCTGTTCGATCGCTCTGGTAGGGGACTCCCTGATCATAGGCAGGAAGCAGATCGGCTTCAGCCAGAAGAGGCTGCATTTAATAACGGTTATAACAGCCTTTGCCGTTGGTCTGATTGCTTTGCTGATCGAGAGCAACCTCTTCTAAACTGAATAATCATAATAGTTCCAATCATTTCAACTTCTTCATTACTGAAGCTATGACCTGATCCATGTTGTAATATCTATATTCAGCCAGACGGCCGACAAAAAGTGTCTTCCCCTGCTCCTCTAAATCATTCACATGGTCAAAATAGGCTTGTCTTTTGCCAATGTTTTCTTGATTTAAAACTACATATGAAGGAATTCCTTCCGAGGAGGGATATTCTAAACAGAGTTCTGTTTTCTTGGATTTTTCTAGTGTCATATGTTTGAACTCTGTGATCCTCGTGAAATCATAGTCATTTGGATAATTTACTACAGCGGCCGGCTGGAAGTATTCCTGATCAAATGTTCTGAACTCAAACTTCACAGACCTATATTCAAGGCGACCGTATGCCTCATCAAAAAACTTGTCGAGCTCACCTGTGTAAACCGTCAGGTCATATTTGCCAGGCTTATCAAACTCAGATCTTGCAACGAAATAATCCGTATTAAGCTCAACTGTAATTGCCGGATGATCCAGCATCGACTCTATCATCGCGGTGTAGCCATGTTCAGGCAGGCCTTGATAAAGATCAGTAAAATATCTATCATCGCGATTTGATCTGATCGGTATGCGGCCAGCTATTTCAGCTGATAACGTATCCGGCTCCGCTGACCATTGCTTGCGTGTGTAGTTATGGAAGAATTTTTCATAGAGATATGTACCGACCTGTGATATTACAGCATCTCTGAAATTTTCCGGTGGTTCACGATAGCTTGATCTGGCCACTTCGTCTGAGAGGAAGCTCTCGACATCTCTGATTCCCATTTCAACGCCGAATAGTCGGCAAATGGTATCTCTATTGATGGGAAAAGGCAGCAGCTGACCATCAACATAGGACAAAACGCGATGCTGGTATAGATTGAACCTGCTGAATCTCTGACAGAATTGCCAGACATCTGCCCTATTTGTATGAAAAATATGAGGCCCATATTTATGTACGGTAACACCAGTATTTGCTTTTTCATCATAGCAATTACCGCCTGGATGCTCTCTCATCTCAATAACATGAACCTTTTCACCGCGGTCAGCCAATAACCTGGCTGCAGTTGCACCGGCAAGCCCGGCACCGATAACAAGACATTTTCTCATAGCCATACAAGTAATCCTCCTGCGACTATAATATTAACCTTGAAAGCTTGACCGGGCAAGAGCATATCAAGCAGAACAACTATCAGGCTTTACCGAACTCGGCAGAAAGCTGCTGAAAATATGTGGGAAGCGCACGTTTTACGGAAATAGCAACAATAACAGCAATGGCTGTTTTTGCCAGATCGAAAACAATAAACGGGTAGACACAGATCGCCAGGGCATTTATGAAGCTGGAGCCTGTAACCATTGTAAACTGGGTCGTTCCCAGAAGATAACAAAGCACCAGTCCGACTATAGCACCGGATATGTGTAAGAAAACTCCAACGATCTTATTTTTGATTTTTCGGGAGCTGATCAGAGATATGATCGCGGCCATAGGTACATAAGATAAGATAAAACCACCTGTGGGGCCTACAAGCACAGATAAGCCGCCTCGGAAGCCCGAGAACACCGGTACACCAATCAGGCCTAGAAGAACATATACGGCAGCTGATACCGCCGCCATTCGCCAATTAAGAAGCATACCGGTGAGCATAATTGCGAATACGCTCATTGACACCGGAACAACACCTATTGGGATCGTCATAACAGAAAACACAGAAATGATAGCAGCAAACAAAGCACAGAGAATTAAATTGGTTAGTCTTTTACGATTCATGAGAATTTCTCCTTGTTTTATCTTAAGTCATCCTGATTATAACAGCTCATGCACGACTGTCAACCTACAAATCGCTTCAAGGTATACTAACGTTGTAAAGAAAAACCCCAGCTCTGACGAACTGAGGTCATCTTGGTGGGGGAAGGTGGATTCGAACCACCGAAGTCGTCGACAACAGATTTACAGTC
>CAZHQX010000003.1:0-44146 GCA_964534195.1 uncultured Oscillospiraceae bacterium | reverse complement strand
TTGGCCTTATAGCGGCTAAGATGGGTCTGGACGTTAAGGTTTCTGAGGTTCATGGTATGGCTCAGCGCGGTGGCAGCGTTATCACATATGTTCGTATCGGCGAGCGTGTCTATTCACCCGTAATTGAACCTGGCGCAGCTGATTTTATATTGGCGTTTGAGGAGCTTGAGGGCATGCGCTGGGCACATCTGCTGCGACGTGGCGGTACTCTTCTGATCAACACCAGAAGAACGATTCCAATGCCTGTCGCTATGGGACAGGCGGAGTATCCGGATAATATAATTGAGAGCATTCTTGCATTGTCTGAGGGTGGAACGACAGTCCATGCGCTCGACGCTCAGAAGCTGGCTGAGGAGGCTGGCTCTGTCAAGGCCGTAAACTTCGTAATGACAGGTGCCTTGTCTCACTTTATAAATATTGACACATCGCTGTTTCGTGAGGCTATCAATGAGTTATTCATCGGCAAGAAGCCTGCCCTGGCTGAAATGAATCAACGTGCGTTTGATCTTGGTTCTGCTATAATAGAGACAAAATGACAGGAGGAACCGACCTATGTTAGTAAAGCAGATATCTGTCTTTCTGGAAAACAAGTCAGGCCGACTTGCTGAAGTAACCAAAACATTGGGCAGCAATAGTATCGACATTCGTGCGCTTTATATTGCTGATACGACTGAGTACGGCATACTGCGAATGATCGTAGATCAACCTGAACAGGCTTTGCAGGCTCTTACTGAGAGCGGTTTTACAGTCAGCTCGACGAATGTTATCGCTATAGCAATAGAAGATCATCCAGGAACGTTGGATCAGGCTCTGGAGACATTGAGCGGAGGCTCGATATCTGTTGACTATTTGTATGCTTTTGTTGGTCGTTCATCAACTGATGCTATTGTTATCATTCGCGTTGAGAATCCTCAACTGGCACTTGATAAGCTTGAAGAAACCGGAATAAGGGTTTTGTCATGCAAGGAGGTTTACGGTACTTGAGTTATGCCGCATATAGCATGTCAGGTATCAGCGAAACCGTCTATGATCTGTCGGAACAGGTCATGCAGGCGGTTTTGCCGGCATTTGGCAGACTTGAAAAAATTAAGGAAATCAACCAGATCAGAGTTATAAGAGCCATGCAGGAGGCCGGCGTTTCAGAGAGTATGTTCGGCGGCAGTACCGGCTATGGCTATGATGATAATGGACGCAGCCAGATAGAGAAAGCGTATGCTATCGCTTTTGGCGCTGAGTCCGCATATGTAAGAATACAAATCAGTGCTGGCACCCAGGTTTTGTCGCAATGTTTATTTTCCTTGCTTAGGCCTGGTGACGAGTTGCTTTCGGTTACAGGAGCGCCTTATGATACGCTTAAGGAAACGATTGGCAGTGCTGACAATGATAGAGATACCGGCTCATTATATGACTATGGTATTACATATAAACAGCTCGAGCTCTTGCCAGACGGAAGCCCGGATCTAAATGAGATTCGTTCAGCTATATCTCAAAAAACCAAGGTCGTTTTTGTTCAAAAATCACGAGGATATACAACCAGAAGATCTTTGCTGGCTGAGGATATCCGCGAAATATCTCAGGTGGTGCATGAAACCTCTCCGGATACAATTGTTATGGTTGACAATTGCTATGGAGAGTTTGTTGAAGATATGGAACCTTGTATGGTTGGTGCGGATATCTGTGCAGGCTCATTGATCAAAAATCCAGGCGGCGGCCTCTGTCCCTCTGGTGGATATATTGTAGGCCGGGCTGACCTGGTTGAACAAGCGGCTTCAAGAATAACCGCTCCTGGACTGGGCAGTCATGTGGGGCCTTCACTTGGATTCAACAGAACTATTGCTCAGGGCTTCTACATGGCACCACATGTTGTCTGCGAGAGTCTGAAGGGTGCTGTATTCGCGGCTGGTCTATTTGCAGCGGCCGGATTCAAGACATATCCTTCTGTGAATGAGATCAGGGGAGATATTGTGCAAACGCTCGAATTTGGTGAGCCGGATAAGCTGGTGCGTTTTTGTCAATCAATTCAACAGGCATCACCTGTAGATAGCTTTGTACTTCCTGAGCCTTGGCCTATGCCTGGTTATGACAGTGATGTCATCATGGCTGCCGGTGCTTTTGTACAGGGTGCTTCAATCGAGCTGTCAGCTGATGGCCCCCTTAAGCCGCCTTATCCTGCATATATGCAGGGTGGTCTTTGCTTCGAAAATGTTAAGCTGGCATGTATGCTGGCACTAGAGAAGATGGAGTAAGAACGTGAGAAGGCAAAATCAGCCAATACGCAGACCTGCAAGTTCAGAGCAACGCCCTGATAGGCACGAGCGCGCTTCAGCCGGGGCTGAGCAACGTCAAGTTAGACATGAACGCAGGCCTGAGAGTGCTCCAAACAAGTCCATTGGTGGCGATCGGCAGAAAACTTTGCCCAGACTTAAACCTCGACAAGCCTCTGATGTAGAGAGACTGATGCGGATAGAACGGCGCAAGGTTAGAAATCGTGCGATCACTATGTCGATTGGCGTTCTTTTTATAATGCTGATTACAGCGGTCATGATCATCGCGGTTATGAATCAGACTAAGCCCAGACCTCGTTTTATGTTTATTCAGGAGGGTACAGTCGAGCACAAGGTAAGCAGCACTGGTCTGATAATCAGAGATGAAAGCGTTTTTACAGCGGCATCAGGTGGAGTGCTTAAGCCTATGGCGACAGAAGGCAGCAGAGTTGCAAGAGGGCAGAAGGTGGCCATGATAATTCCTGCTGATCAGCAGGAGAAAATTAGAGAATTAGCCAAGCTGGAGCAGGATATCGTCGATTTGCAGATAGAACTCATGAACAGCGGCAAAGGTGCCGGCGCTCGAGCTATCTATGATGAGACCAATGCTGCGCTCTCATCAGTTGTTAACCTGATCAGATCAGACCTGATACGTTCTGATGTCAGCAGTATCGGCGGTTACTCAACATCGTTGGATGTGCTGATCGATCAGAGAAGCACAAAACTCCTGCCAATTGATTTCCGGGATTCCAGAATCGAACAGCTTAAAAATACACGTTCACAGCTTGAGCTGAGCCTTGGATTGGATGCTAGAACTATCATATGTCAACAGCCAGGTATTCTTTCCTTTGAACTGGATGGTCTTGAGGAGCAGATAAGTATTGATTCTGCACTAACGATAACACCTGATCAGCTGCAAAACTACATCGGCAGCAGCACTTCATCAGAAGAGACTGATAACATAGTTGAACAAGATGAACCGGTACTCAGAATAACAGGCAGTATCAATCAGGTCCTTTTATTTTGGCTCGATGATGCTGATGCAGCTAATTTTGAAATTGATTCTTATCAAAATCTATCCATCCCGAAGGATGGGATCGTGATTCCAGATTGTCGTATCATAAGATCTCAGAGCTATGAAAATGGCGTGTTGGCGGCATTTGAGACAAGCCGTAGAATAGAATGGTTTTCAGACCGGCGGACCGTAGATGCTGAAATCATCACTGCCTCTACAACAGGCATGCGGGTTCCAATGGTTTCCTTGATAGATCATAATGATAAAAACGGTGCTGCCGGTATAATGGTAGTAAATGGCGGATTGACTGAGCATGTCAATGTGAGAGTGATTGATCATGACAACGAGTACGCGATTATTGAACCGATAGAAAACGAGAGTTACGCACCGGAGATTTCAACTATTCTGGTTGTAAACCCATCATCCGTGGAGGAGGGACAGATAATTGCTGACTGATAATTTGAAAAATGACATAGCAGCAAGACTGGACCAGGTCAGAGCGAATATCAGAAGCGCTGCGGAAGACTGTGGAAGATCATCTGACGATATCACTCTGATCGGGGTATCGAAATTTTTCCCTGTAGACTATGCACATGCTGCATTTGAGCTTGGCCTCAAGGATCTTGGTGAAAACAGAGTTCAGGAAATGCTTGAGAAGATTGATCAGCTGAGTGCCGATAATATTGATCCAAATTGGCATTTGATCGGTACGCTTCAGAAAAACAAAGTTAAGTACATAATCGGTAAGACACATCTGATTCATTCTGTAGATTCCACTGAGCTTCTGCAGGAAATCAGTAAGAGAAGCAATGCTCATAATCTTATCACAGAGGTATTGCTGCAGGTAAATATCTCCGGAGAACAGAGCAAGCATGGTTTTGAGCCTGAAGATCTGCTGACGGGCATCGAATCTATGTCGAGTCTTCCTGGCGTGCGTATACGCGGCCTTATGACTATGGCACCGATAGCAGATGATCCAGACGATACAGTACCTGTTTTTTCAGGAGCTGCCAAGCTGGCAAAAGAACTGCAGACCGTACTGCGCGATGAGAGCTTTGATATTCTCTCGATGGGAATGAGCCAGGATTATCGTCAGGCAATAGCATGTGGTGCCACGCATATCAGAATAGGGACAGCGATATTTGGTCCAAGAATATAGAAATCATGTATCTGTCTAAAAACAGTGTAATAATTATGATACAAAGAGCGGCTTGTATTTCATTGTGATTACAGCCGCTTTACTCTTGCTTGAATCGTGTTGCGCAGTGCTGATCGCAAACCTATAATGATCACATAAAACAGTTAAAATACTGGAGGGTAATAATATGGCAGCCATATTAGACAGAATATTTAATCGCTTTGGCAGTTATGATGATGAATTTGAATATGAAGATTCTTATGAAGCAGGACTCTATGAGGAGCCCGCGTATGAGGAAGAAGCTATGGAAGAAGAGCCATTGACATCGAATATTCGTAGACCTCAGACTACCTCCAGAGTTGTTGATTTTAAATCAGGCAGTCAACAACAGGTCGTTGTTATGCAGCCAGCTGATATTGAGTCCGCGCAACAGGCATGCGATCATATCAGATCAGGCAAAACAGTTATTTGCAATATCGAGAAGGTTGATCCTAAGGTGGCTCAGAGAGTGATCGATTTTATCACTGGTGCGGCTTATGCTCTTGATGGCAAGGTGCTGCCGGTCTCATCAGTTATATTTGTAGTCGCTCCACGCAATACATCCTTGCTGGAGGGCGGAATTACCGGTCAGAGCATGGATTATATGAAACAGAGCGCTAGCAGCCACTGATAGTTTTTCATTATAAAGTTTCTGTTATAAGCCGTTTCATCACAGATGAGGCGGCTTTGTAATGTCTAATTAATTTTCCTAATATCATATTTCAACCAGTAATTTGATGATAAAATGCCCGAAGTTATTTTGCGGTAAAATGCTGCTGCGCTTATGTTTGCGCTATGTTTATTTATGATATAATCATGCTCATTGGAGGAATAGAAATGAAGCTACTTTCTATTGCTGTGCCATCTTATAACTCAGAGGATTATCTTGAACGGTGTCTCGAAACACTTATTGTTGGCGGGCCAGAGGTCGAAATAATCGTTGTTGATGATGGTTCAACTGATAATACAGCAGAAATCGCATATAAATATCAAAAAAAATACCCGGATATGATACGAGTCGAGCGTAAAGAGAACGGCGGTCATGGATCGGCAGTTAACCGTGGTCTTGCAGTGGCGGAAGGGGTCTTTTTTAAAGTTGTCGACAGTGATGACTGGGTCGATAACGCTGCCTTCATGTCGGTGTTGGATCGTCTGCGCAGCTGCCAGCATGAGCTTGATCTGCTTATTACAAATTATGTCTATGAGTATTTTTATAATGGCACCAGGAATACCGTCCAGTATCATAATGTCTTCCCACAGTCTAAGTATTTTGAATGGGCACAAACTAATAAGTTCAAGGTCAGCCAGCTGCTTCTGATGCACAGTATGATCTATCGGACAGAGCTTCTGCGCCAATGTGGCATGAAGCTTCCTGAGCATACCTTCTACGTGGATAATGTTGTGGCATATCAGCCATTGCCTTATGTCAAAAAAATGATGTATATAGATGTTGATTTCTACAGATATTTCATAGGTAGACCTGATCAGTCGGTCAATACGACAAATATGATCAAACGAATAGATCAACAGATTTTAGTCACTAAGCTGCTTATCTCTTATTATCATCTGGAATCAGACATTGAAGATCAAGGCTTGCGCGGCTATATGTATAGATACCTGACGATGATGATGACGATCAGTGTGGTTCATCTGATTCTTTCAGATGATAAAGATAATTTCAAGAAAATTCCTGATTTATGGGATTATCTTAATAAGCATGATCCGGTTATGTGCCGCAAGATCCGGCGCAGTCATCTTTGCAGAGCAGCTAATCTGCCTGGGAGAAGCGGTCGTATGATAGCTAAGACTGGATTTTACATGGCGCGGAGGATCTATAAGTTCAGCTGAAGGAGGTTGCAGATTTTGAGTATCATAATTGGTCTGGATATTGGCGGCAGCACGACGAAAATAATTGGTCTGGAGCATGGTAAGCTGCTGGGTACAACGCTGGTTAGGGCCAGTGATCCTGTTGCATCTGCTTTTGGAGCTTTTGGCAAATTTACAAATGAGAATCAAATAGATCTTGGCAATATCGAGAGGGTTATGGTTACAGGTGTTGGTTCTTCTTACCTGGCCGGTGATCTGCTTAGTATTAGAACAGTTAGAACGCCTGAATTTCAAGCGATTGGTCTTGGCGGACTCTATGTATCAGGCCTGGATGAAGCAATCGTTGTGAGCATGGGAACTGGTACGGCTTTTATCAGTGCGGACAAGGATCATGTAGAGCATATAATTGGTTCTGGAGTTGGTGGCGGAACAATGTTAGGTCTGTCGAATCGTATGACCAATGTTCGCGATTTCACCATGTTTACTGAATTGGCAGAAAATGGCGACTTGAGTCATATTGACCTCACGATCGGGGATATCAGTCGCAAGGAAATTCCGGGACTATCCAGTGATACCACAGCCTCCAATTTTGGCAAGGTGACAGATACAGCGACAACCTCTGATATCGCCCTGGGGATTGTCAATCTGGTATTTCAGTCAGTTGGCACCGCGGCGGTACTCTCAGCTAAGCTAAAAAAAATCAGCAAGATCGTTTTTACAGGTAATCTTACACTAGTATCTCAAGGGAAGAGGGTGCTTGGAGCCTTCTCGAATCTATATGGTGTAGATATTATTGTGCCGGATCATGCAGAGTTCGCGACTGCAATCGGTGCGGCCTTGTGTGATCCTGAACATCTGGCATGATTGCTTATTTAGAAAAGGTTCAATTGTTTATATACAGATACTGACATGAAACATGGGGGGAACAACATGAAAATTTCATTTTCAACTCTTGGATGTCCGGAATGGTCATGGATAGAAATCACAGCTATGGCAAAGGATCTCGGCTACGATGGTATTGAGATCCGCGGACTTGGACAAGAGATTCGCGCTGCCAGAGCTAAGCCTTTTACCAATGAGGCATTGCCTGAAACTCTGGATAGACTTAAGACCCTTGGTATCGAGCTTACCTGCTTCTCGTCAGATTGTTGTCTGAAAATAGAAGACAGACGTCAGGAAATAATGTCAGAGGGGTTTGAATATATAGATCTGGCATCAAGAGCTGGCGTACCATATGTGCGTGTGCTAGGCGATCTTGCTCCTCAGGCAGAGGGAGATGTAGATGATCAGGTAGTACTTACCTCTCTGCGTTCACTGGCAGATTATGCTTCATGGAGAAATGTGAAGCTTTTGATTGAGACAAATGGTGTCTATGCTGACTCAGCACGATTGGCTGCTCTTATGAAGCAACTGGCGCATGAATCAGTGCGTGTTCTCTGGGATATCCATCATCCCTTCAGATATTTTGGCGAGACTCCCGCTCAGACCTGGGCAAACTTAGGCGAGTATATCTCATATGTCCATGTCAAGGATTCTGTTATGGAGGATGGCAAGGTTCGCTATCGTATGGTCGGGTCTGGTGATCTTCCGGTAAAAGAGGCTCTGGATATTCTGCATGCAGATGGATATGAGGGCTTCGTTTCATTGGAATGGGTCAAGCGCTGGAGCCGCGATCTCGAAGACGCAGCTATAGTATTCCCCGCATATGCGACCTGGATGAGGAACTGGCAGCGTGATAAGGCAGGCGCAGATGTTTGTAAACGTCCGGAGATAAGTGGTGGAGCTGTTCCGGCTGTTGGAACCGCCGACGGCAAAAGACTGTTCGAGAAGGATATATTGGTTGATCTTACGATGGGACAGCTGCTTGAAAAGGTTGCCTGTCAGTTTCCTGATCAATATGCGGTTCGCTATACGACTCAGGACTATGCCAGAACCTACAGTGAGTTTCTGAGAGATATCGATGATACTGCCAGAAGCCTGCTGGCATTAGGTGTGAGAAAAGGTGACCATGTTGCTGTTTGGGCAACGAATCATCCGCAATGGCTGCTGGTATTTTTCGCGGCTGCCAGGATCGGTGCGGTATTGGTAACAGTTAATACCTCTTATAAAATTCATGAGGCTGAGTATCTGCTGCACCAGTCAGATACTCATACGCTCGTCATGATGGATGGCTATAAGGATTCAGATTATGTTTCCATACTAAATGAGATCTGTCCAGAACTGGCCTCGTCAACTCCAGGTCAGCTTAATAGCGCTAAGCTGCCTGTTCTGAAGAATGTTATTAACTTCACCAGCAGCCAGCCAGGCTGTCTGGGCTGGGATGAGTTTATTAAGCTTGGCGAGTCGGTACCGCAGAGCAGAATCGATGAGATTGGCAGAACACTTCATCACGATGATGTCGTTAATATGCAATATACTTCCGGCACAACAGGATTTCCAAAAGGCGTCATGCTGACACATTACAATATAATCAATAATGGCAAATGTATCGGTGACTGTATGAATTTCTCTACAGCGGATAAACTGCTGATTCCTGTACCCTTTTTCCATTGCTTCGGCATGGTTCTGGCCATTCTGGCATCAGTTACTCATGGTACAACGATGGTTCCGCTTGAGTATTTTCAGCCGACAAAGGTGCTTGAAGCAATAGATAAGGAAAAATGTACAGCTATGCATGGGGTGCCAACGATGTTTATTGCAGTTCTTGAGCATCCGGACTTCGCAAAAATAGACTTTTCCAAAATGAGAACTGGTATTATGGCTGGCTCTCCATGTCCGATCAAGGTTATGCAGGATGTTGTTGATAAAATGAATATGTCTGAGATTACAATTGTATTTGGTCAGACAGAGAGCTCACCTGGCTGTACGCAGAGCAGGGTTGATGATCCGCTTGAGGTACGTGTAGGTACTGTTGGCAGAGCACTGCCAGGTGTCAGCTGTAAAATAGTAGATCCTGAAACTAATCAGGATATGCCAGATGGTGTAGCAGGAGAATTTGTTGCCAAGGGCTACAACATTATGAAGGGCTATTATAAAATGCCTGAGGCTACAGCCGCAGCGATCGATGAAGACGGCTGGCTGCATACAGGGGATCTTGCTATACGTGATGAGCATGGCAATTACAGAATAACCGGTAGAATAAAAGACATGATAATTCGTGGTGGTGAGAATATTTACCCCAAGGAGATTGAAGATTTTATTTATACACATCCAGATGTCAAGGATGTTCAGGTAGTTGGCGTGCCTGACAAGACATATGGCGAGGCTGTGCTTGCTGTTGTTATAAAGCGTGATGGTGCCAATGTGACAGAGGCAGAGATTTCAGAATTTGTCAGAAGTCATATGGCTAAGCATAAAACACCGAAGTATATAAAATTTATTGATAGCTTCCCAATGACCGGCAGCGGTAAGATCCAGAAATACAAGCTGCGTGAATGGGCGGTAGAGGAGCTTGATCTCAAGGAGGCAGCTGCTATTGAAACAGCCTGATACAAACAGTAAGAGTTTAAGATGCCGGGCCTTTGAGCTTGATATGCTCAGGGGTCTGGCTGTTCTTATGATGATCTTACATCATTTTATATTTGACTTACGATATCTTCTGGGCCTGAAGATTTTCGCGTTTCAGGAGGCCTGGTGGTTTGATGCTCTGCTGCGGCCTGTATTCTTATTCGTTTTTCTGGGAGTGTCAGGTGTCTGCTGTACATTCTCCCGAAGCAATTCAAAGCGTGCTCTGAAGATGGTTTTGGCTGCGCTTCTGTTTACAGGTGCAACCACCGCTGTTTGGCTGATAACAGATCTGGAATTGGCGATTTTTTTCAATGTCCTGCATCTTCTCGCATTGGGAACGTTTATTTATGCGATCATGGAAAAGAAAATCAAAAACAAGAAATATTTTTTGCCGATTCTTGTTCTGGCCGGTTCATTGCTTATTTGGGGAGGGACAATAATACCATATGCTCCCAGACCGCAAGGTTATTTATTACTGCCACTCGGATTTCTGCCGCAAAATGCCGTTACGATGGGTGACTATATGCCGATTCTTCCCTGGTTAGGCTTCTTCTTCATAGGTGCTGCGCTTGGGAGATTACTATACGCTCAAGGCTGCAGTCTTCTGCCGAACGCTTCACAGAGATTACTGAGGGTCGTGTCACCTTTTACCTGGCTTGGCAGAAATGCTTTGATGGTATATATTTTTCATCAGCCGATCATACTGCTTGTTCTATTCGGTCTTCGTTGGGTCGGTTTGATTTAGCAGGAGCAAGGCTGTAAACTGGAGCGACGGAGTGTCGTTTTATGATAAAAGCATTCAAATATATTATTCAGGAGATTAGAATTGATTAGTATTAAAAATCCACAAGCCATTATTTTTGACCTCGACGGTACATTGCTGAACACGATCGGAGATCTCGCTGATTGCTGTAACATTGCCTTGGCAACAGAAGATCTCGAGCCCATCAGCGTGAATGAATACAAGCTGCATATAGGCTCCGGCGCGAGAAATCTGGTAGAATCCTCCTATGCCTCAGCGCTTGGAACTAAGCTGGGCAGGCAGGTAAATATCGATGAGCTTAACCCAGACAAGGTTGATGAGCTATATAGGTTATACAACGATGCTTATGCGGACGGGTGGGCTAAGAAAACTCAGCCATATCCCGGAGTCAGGAGCTTGTTGGAGAAGTTGAAAGCTGCTGGATATCATTTGGCTGTTCTCTCGAACAAACCTGATGAGTTTACAAGAGAGATGACAGACCACTATTTCTCTGAGGGGACTTTTGATCTGGTTTTAGGTAAGAGATCAGATTGGCCGCTTAAGCCAGACCCTGCTTCTACCATTTTTATTTGCGAAGAGCTGGGCGTTCGTCCTGAAATGTCTGTGCTGGTTGGTGATTCAGGCTCAGACGTTGAAACAGCGATCAGAGCCGGTGTTCAAGCATGGGCAGTACTATGGGGATTTCGAGACTTTGACGAGCTTAGCAGGGCAGGTGCTGAAGAATTTTTTGCGAATGTTACCGAGCTGGAGCAGAAGCTGTTGCATAATTAATTTCTAAGACAAACTTCAAAAATATTTAACGAGCAAATGTGAATCAGAGGTGGTTGAGATGCCAGCTGAAATCGAGGCTGAGAACATACAAACCCCAAAAATAGATAGTGATACAAGCGCACAAACGCAGAGTCGTTTTAAACGCCTGTTTTTCTTAATAGGCTGGCTGCCACTGACAGTCTTGTTCGTGTTGGCACAGAGAGTGCTTGCCACCAGGCCTGAGCTCGTGGAAAAGCTTCATATCAATGGTGTGTTTTATGTTTTGTCATGGCCGTTGATCAGATTCAATTCACTGTTCCCATTCTCGCTTACAGAGATTGCTGCCGTTGCTGTTTTGCCTTTGCTTGCACTTTTTCTGATTATCAGATCGATCATCAGAATAGTCAAAAACCCTGAGAATCGAGCCGCCAGATTCGGCAAGGGTTTGATTAAGCTTGCCTGGACAGCTGCGATATTTCTGATCGTATTCATGCTGATGCATGGATTTAATTATGCCCGTTTGCCGGCGGCTGTGATATTTGATCTACCGGTAAAAGAGCGGCCGTCTGAGGATTTAGCGAAGACCGCCGAATGGTTGACACAAGAGGCAGCTGCACTTAGAGCTGAACTTAATGAGGATGAACAAGGAGTTTTCATGCTCGGGAGCTCACTTAAGCAAACAATGCTGGATGTAAATGCAGCTTATGACAGGGCCGAACAGGATTGGCCGGCTCTGCGCGGACATAGTATCAGACCCAAGGGTGTTATGCTTTCACATTATTGGTCTTATACAGGGATTACAGGTATGTATGATCCGTTTTTGGGAGAAGCAAATGTAAATATCGATCAGCCAGCATATTCGCTTCCTGACACGATCGCCCATGAGGTTGCTCATACAAGAGGCTTTGCCCGCGAAGACGAAGCGAATTTTGTCGCTTTTTTAACAGGCTTATACGCAGAGAACAATGACTATAAGTATTCTGTGATGATGGATACCTGGATCAGGATTACAAATAGACTTTATCAGGCGGATCCTGAAGCCTATAGTGAGGTCGCAAGCGGGCTGACTGATGCCATGCGCAGAGATCTGGCCGCAGGCAGCGCATATTGGCAGCAGTTTGATGGCCCGGTTCAGGAAGCGTCTAATCAAGCAAACAATTTATTTTTACAGGCAAATATGCAGACTGATGGTGTGCAGAGTTATGGCCGTATGATCGATCTTGTACTGGCATGGTATGAGCAGAAGCAGTCCGACAATTGATGCCCCAGACGCAGCAGAAGATCAAGTTGTTTCGAGTACAGAATCAGATATTAGTCAGGAGATATGAATGCCCATTATCAGATACAAAGGACATGATGAGAAGGAGGCGCTGGCTGAGGTTTTACGCCTCTTTTTCGGCGGTTTCGAATCAGGCTCTGAGCAAGAACTGATCGTCGGGAGTGATAACGTTATAATTACCAGCATTCTTCTGCATGATGCCGAAAAATATGTGATCAAGACAGAATGCGATGGCCAGCAGACATTATCTCAAATTGTCGCGCCAGAGAAGTTCAGACGCGAGATCAAGCGGCAGCTTTACTGCCAGCTGGAGCAGTTGACCGATACGCATTATCCTTGGGGCTCGCTCAATGGTGTCAGGCCGACGCAGATCGTAATGGAGAGCTATTTGCGAAATGATCGCAGTGAAGAGGCTGCAATCAGCGAGTTAACTGATTACTGGCGGTTATCAGAGGAAAAAGCAAAGCTTGGGCTTGAAGCTGCCCTGGCCGAGCAGCTGATCCTGGATAAGCTGTCGCCTGACGATCTGTTTGTTTATGCAGGTGTGCCTTTTTGCCCTGGCCGCTGCTCTTACTGCAGCTTTATCGCTCGCGACGCCCATCGGCTGGAGAGCTGGCTTGAGCCTTATGCTGACACCATGGTTGAGGAAGCGAGGCTGGTTTTCTCTGGAATATCCAGACCTGTGCAAGCCTTGTACTTAGGCGGCGGTACACCAACCAGCCTGCCGGACACGGCTTTTGCCAGGTTGCTGGAGGGATTGGTAAAATATGTACCTCTGGCTGAAGGTGGAGAATGGACGGTCGAGGCTGGTCGGCCTGATACAATTACGAAAAACAAATTGGAGCTTATTCGTCAGGCTGGAGCTGATCGGATCTGTATAAATCCACAGACGATGAATGACGCGACATTGGAGCGAATTGGCCGGAGACATACAACAGCACAGACGATAGCTGCTTATGAGCAGGCCAGAGCGTACGGTTTCAAGCATATAAATATGGATCTTATCGCTGGTCTGCCTGGCGAGGAACCGGAGGAGCTGTTACGTTCTTTGGATAAGTTGATCGATCTGGGTCCGGAGAGTATAACTGTGCATACATTAGCGCTTAAGCGCAGCTCCGGTCTACAGCAGATGGACAGTGACAGCCTGCGAAAAGCCTCTAAGCCGCAGCTCAAATTGACAGAAGCTGTTGAAGAGGCCGGTCGCAGGCTTCGCGATGAGGGTTTGTATCCATACTATTTATATCGGCAGAAGGAAGTTGCCGGTGGTCTCGAGAATACCGGTTTTGCTAAGCCAGGCAAGGCCTGTGTTTACAATGTTGCCATGATGAGCGATCGTTATGATGTTATTGGACTTGGCAGTGGTGCTGTAAGCAAGAGAGTAGTTGGCACCAGAGTTAAACGTGTTTCAAACAGCAAGGATCTGCTCGATTATCAACAGAGATTGCCGGAGCTTGCCGAACGTAAGCTCAAGCTATTCTTTGACTAGATCAACGGTAACGATTTCCGGTAGATTAAATAGCCGTGCGTGGATGATTACAGTTCCCAGACCTCCACTAACTATCAACTGCCCCTCAGAATTCTCGAAGGGCTGATACTGTCCAAGTACGAATTCACTTCCCTGATGAACCTTGATCAAAGGCTGACCGAATAAAGTTATCTGGCCATTGTGAGAATGTCCGGAGAATACGAGATCAAGAGCTGAAACTCTCTCGTTATTGACATATGAAGGCAGATAATCCGGCTGATGCATCAGCATTATTCGATACAGATCAGTTTCTTCCGCATCGCCGAAAGTAAAAGCGTCATCAGGCCCGTTCAAGACCGAGTCCAGATCAGGGTTGCCGAAATAACTCTCATCAAGTCCTCCCAGCCAGATGCCATCTACGATCAGGGCTTGATTGATCAAAACCTGAAAACCAGATTCTTCAAGCCAGCTAATAGCTGTTTCCAGCTCGTGACGCAGACGATTGTCATGATTGCCTATAACCGCGAATTTGCCAAAGGGAGCCTCAAGCCGGCTCAGCTCGGCAATGATACCGGACGCGAATTCAGTGTCATCAAGTGGAGTGGAGCTGTCAACAAGATCGCCGCCGTACAGGATAATATCCGGCTTCTCGTTCATCATCCTGTCAACAGCATCAGACAGCTGCTCACTGCCGAAGCCGGGACCAGCATGGATATCGGTCAAGAAGCCGATTTTGCGGCCGTCCCAGGATTCGGGCAATTGGTCTGAACTGACAGTGTACTTCGTCAGACGCAGCATATGAGGCTCGATCTCAAAAGCCCAGATCAGAACCAATACAGCCGCTATTACCAATACGAGCAATGTTATCGGGATCCAGCGCAGGTTTTTCTTTTTTTTCTGTCGTACGTTTAGCATGAAAATATCATCGGCAAAAAATATTCCTCTGTCAAGTAAATAATTGCTTATTAGTTTGGGCTGCACTTGACAAACATGAGCGCATGACAATATAATCAACTCTGTTTATATTGATTAAAAGCAATGACCGGAACAGTAGTCTGTCAGGATATCACAGCGAGTGCGGAGATGGTGTAAGCCGCATGATGGGTGGACAGTATGAAAATCATCCGCGAGCTTCCCGGGCAAAAGCTTACAGGCAAGTAGTCAGGGACGGAAAAACCGGCAGGCCGGTTTCCCGTTAGAGAGTACGAGATGGTGATCGTTTATCCAGCGATGATCGTTTACGGGTGGTACCGCGCTTATTGGCGCCCCGTTGTGGGGCGTCTTTTTTATTTTTTAAGGAGGCTGAATATGTACAAAAAAGTAAGTTCAGACATGAGCTTCGTCGAGAGAGAGAAGGAAGTACTGAAATTCTGGAAGGATGAGAACATCTTCCAGAAATCAATCGACGGCAGACAAGGTGGAGAGACCTTCACCTTCTATGATGGCCCGCCGACAGCAAACGGCAAGCCGCATATCGGCCATATCCTGACCAGAGTTATCAAGGATATCATTCCAAGATACAAAACCATGAAGGGATATCATGTCCTGAGAAAAGCCGGCTGGGATACGCATGGCCTGCCGGTAGAGCTTGAGGTTGAAAAACTTCTGGGCATCGACGGAAAACAGGAGATTGAGGAATACGGAGTCGAGCCATTTATTAAGCAGTGCAAGGAAAGCGTCTGGAAATATAAACAGGAATGGGAGCAGATGTCTGACCGGGTTGGTTTCTGGGCAGACATGGAAGACCCTTATGTTACATATGAAAATGAGTACATTGAATCAGAATGGTGGGCGCTTAAGAAGATCTGGGACAAAGGTCTTCTCTACAAAGGCCATAAAATAGTTCCTTATTGCCCACGTTGCGGCACAGCACTCTCATCGCATGAGGTTGCGCAGGGCTATCAGGATGTTAAGGAAAACTCTGTCTATGTCAGATTCAAGGTGCAAGGTGAGACCGATACATATTTCGCGGTCTGGACAACCACTCCCTGGACATTGCCTTCAAATGTCGGTCTCTGTGTTAATCCTGACGAGCATTATGTCGTAGCGTCAGTACATCAGGATGTTGATGGAACTGAAAAAGAGGTTAGATATATTCTGGCGGAGGCTTTGGCACCAGCTGTTCTTGGCGAGCATTTCCACATAGAGGACAAAATGCTCGGACGTGACCTGGTCGGCAAGGAATATGAACCGCTGCTGCCATACGCTAATAAAACAGTAGAAGCTTCAGGCAAGAAGGCCTTTTTCGTAACTGCTGACAACTATGTAACTCTCAGCGATGGTACAGGTATTGTTCATATAGCTCCTGCTTTTGGTGAAGATGACGCCAGAGTCGGCCGCAGCTATAACTTGCCTTTTGTCCAGCTGGTAAAAGAAGACGGTACGATGCCGGAGGATGTAACTGATTTTGCCGGTGTGTTCTGTAAGGACGCTGATGCAGGTATCACTAAGAAGCTGAAGGAAGAAGGCCGCCTGATCATGAAGGTGCCTTATGAGCATAGCTATCCTTTCTGCTGGCGTTGTGATACTGCTCTCATCTATTATGCCCGTGACAGCTGGTTTATCAATATGACAAGCCTCAGAGAGAATCTGATGAAGAATAACTCCACCGTTAACTGGATACCGGAAACTATTGGTACCGGCAGATTCGGCAACTTCCTCGACAATGTCGTCGACTGGGGTATTTCGCGTGAACGCTATTGGGGAACGCCGCTGCCGATCTGGGAATGCAGCTGTGGACATCGCCATGCGATCGGCAGTATCGAGGAGCTTAAGGAGCTCTCTGACAATTGCCCGGACGATATTGAGCTGCATAAGCCATATATCGACGCGGTCAATATCCGCTGCAGCGAGTGCGGTGGTACCATGAAGCGTGTAAGCGAGGTCATAGACTGCTGGTTTGATTCCGGCTCCATGCCCTTTGCCCAATGGCACTACCCATTTGAGAACAAGGAGATATTCGAGGAGAATTTCCCTGCCCAGTTTATTTCAGAGGCACTGGACCAGACTAGAGGCTGGTTCTATACGCTGATGGCGATCGGAACCTTGATTTTTGATAAATCTCCGTATGAAAATGTTATCGTACTTGGGTTGGTTCAGGATAAGAACGGTCAGAAGATGTCCAAGCATAAAGGCAATGTAGTTGATCCTTGGGAGGTGCTCGACAAGCAGGGTGCAGATGCTGTACGTTGGTATTTTTATACGAACAGTGCTCCCTGGCTGCCATCACGCTTCTATGAGGATGCAGTGAGTGAGGCTCAGAGAAAATTTATGGGCACACTTTGGAATACATATGCGTTCTATGTGCTTTATGCCAATATTGATAAGTTCGATCCTACGCAATATGAGCTGAAAACTGATACTCTTTGTGTAATGGACCGCTGGATCTTGAGCCGTCTTAACTCACTGATAGATTCGGTTGACCGTCAGCTGGAAAACTACGAGATAACACCTTCTGCCAGAGCTATTCAGCAGTTCACTGATGATCTTTCCAATTGGTATGTGCGCCGCGGCCGTGAGCGCTACTGGCAGTCTGACATGAATCAGGATAAGATCGATGCCTACATGACTCTTTATACCGTACTGGAGACACTGACAAGACTAAGTGCTGTCTATATCCCGTTTATGGCTGATGCGATCTATCGCAATCTGGTACTAAGTCATGATAGCAGCAGACCGGAGAGCGTACATCTTTGTGATTTCCCGACTGCTGACATGAGTCTGGTCGACAAGGAACTTGAAAAGAACATGGAAGAAGTATTGCGTCTGGTAGTTCTTGGCCGTGCTGCCAGAAATACAGCAGCTATCAAGAACCGTCAGCCGCTGGCAAAACTGATGGTGGTATCAAGACATCAGCTGCCGGAGGCTTTCCAAAGACTGGTGCTTGATGAGCTTAATGTCAGGGAAATGGTGTATACTGATGATCAGACATCTCTGCAGGATTATCGTTTCAAGCCACAGCTGAAAACGCTCGGCAAGCGTCTGGGCAAGCTGATACCGCTGGTTGGCAAGGCCTTGTCGGAGCTTCCTGGACAGGAAACAATGAACGTCCTTAAAGAGAATGGCAAGATCGTATTGCCAGTTGATGGTCAGGATATCGAATTGGCAGAGGAAGATCTGCTGGTCGAGACGATCCAGTCAGAGGGTCTGGCAGCTGAAAGCGACAGAGACGTTACAGTTGCGTTGGATACAAAATTAACGGCTGAGCTGATCGAAGAGGGCTTCGTGCGCGAGATCATCAGCAAAGTACAGACTATGAGAAAAGAAAGCGGTTTCGAGGTTATGGACCGTATTATACTTGCACTTGGCAGCCAGAAGGTTCTGGACCCTGTTGTTGAGAAAAACAGAGAATTTATCTGTGAAGAGGTCCTGGCTGACAGGATAGAACAGCTCACGGATGATAATGCCAGCAAGGAATGGGACATAAATGGCGAGAAGCTGCTCATAGCGGTCAGCAAGATCTGAGCTACAGTTTTCTGATCGTAAAAGGAGCTAATACTAATGCAAATAAAACCACGCTGGGATCATCTTTTGTTGATGAGCCTGCCTTATACCGGGATGAGTCTGCTCTATGGCATGCGCAACGGGTTTGATATCAGAACTCTTTTGATACTGGTCCTGGTCCTGGCTATTTCACTGTCTTTTCATGAGATGGCACATGCCTGGTCAGCTAATAAGCTTGGCGATGACACAGCCGCCATGCAGGGAAGACTGACTATGAATCCAATGGCCCATCTTGATCCAATCGGCTCGATCGTTTTTCTTCTTGCCGGAATAGGCTGGGCTAAACCGGTTCCGATCAATCCTGCGCGTTTTTCCAAGAGCCGTACGATCAAGCAGGGAATCATGCTGACCAGTCTGGCGGGACCGATGTCAAACCTTGTGCTTGCTGCCATCAGCTTGATTGTGCTAAATATTGTTATAACTGTCATGATGATTTTTGGTGCTGTTGATAATGCAGTAGCAGATGTTATTCTGCAGCTTAGAAATTTTATGTTTTCCGCTAATGTGACACTGGCAGTGTTTAATCTGCTGCCTGTACCGCCGCTTGATGGCTACAAGATTTTCGGGTCAATGCTGCCTAACTCATTGTATTATAAGATAATGGGATATGAGCGGTACATCGGTATGGTTTTCCTGCTGCTTGTACTTTTTGGCAGAGGAATTCTGGGCACGGTACTTAGTGTCATCAGGGTTCCGTTTGAATATGTCATCCTTAGTCCGATCATGTGGCTGTTCAGCCAGCTGTGGGAAATGATACTATGAGGACCAAGCCGGCTTTTGCCAGTGTTGTATAATGTAATTATTGAATTATCGGGGGATAGAAAATGAGCAAAAAAATCGTACTAAGCGGCGCCAGACCTACTGGAGATATCCATCTTGGCAATTATTTCGGCGCGCTCCACAACTGGGTCAAACTGCAGGATCAATATGAGTGTTACTTTTTTATCGCTGATTGGCATGCGCTGACAACTGGCTATGCTGATACAGAGAAGCTACGTGAAAACTCAGTTAGTTTGATGGCTGATTTTATCGCATGTGGCCTGGACCCTGAGAAGTCAGTAATTTTTATGCAGTCTCTGGTGCCTGAGCACGCCGAGCTCTTTCTGCTGTTTTCAATGAATACGCCTTTGTCCTGGTTGGAGCGTTGTCCTACATATAAGGATCAGCTGAATCAGCTCAAGGATAAGGATATCACCACTTACGGATTCCTTGGATACCCTTGTCTGCAGGCGGCTGATATTCTAATGTATCTGGCTGATTTCGTTCCTGTCGGAGAGGATCAGGTACCCCATCTGGAGCTGACCCGTGAGATCGCAAGAAGATTCAACCATCTTTATGTCGAGACATTTCCGGAGCCACAGCCTCTTCTCACCGCGGCAAAAGTCCTGCCCGGTACTGATGGCAGAAAAATGTCGAAGAGCTATGGCAATACGATCGCTTTTGCCGATACGCCGGAAGAGGTCAGAAAAAAAGTCATGAATATGGTTACAGATCCGGCCAGGATCAGGAAGACGGATCCGGGCCATCCTGAGATTTGTTCTGTTTACTCCTTTCATAAGGTTTTCAGTGAAGCAGAGTACGAAGAGATCGGTACCTTATGCAGAGCAGGTGAGATTGGTTGTGTACAGTGCAAGAAAAAACTGGCAGAGAGGTTGGCTGAGTTCCACACACCTATTTATGAGAAGAGGACAGCACTGCTCGAAGATCCAGAGCAGCTTGAAGCTTATATTGAACAAGGATCGGCCAAGGCGAGAGAAGTCGCGGCAAAAACAATGGATAAGGTCCGTGCTGCTGTGAGGATAGGTCTTGATAAGTGATAATAAAATGATCTGAAGGGATAAAATGAGCGAACAGGCAGATCAGCAAAATGATATGAGAGACAATGTCGAACGATCAGCGGCCCCGGTGCTCACGCTTGAGCCTTTTCAGGGACCGCTTGATTTGCTTTGTCATCTTATAGAAAAAAACAGGATCGATATCTATGATATACCGATCGATAGAATAACCGATCAATATCTCGATTATCTAGATAAGCTGCAGTCAATTGATATGGAGATCGCCAGTGAGTTTTTACTGATGGCGGCGACACTTCTGCATATTAAATCGAGGATGCTTCTGCCTCAGCGCAGAGCGATGTTGAATGAAGATATTGATGACCCGCGTGAGGAGCTTGTGCTCAAGCTGCTTGCCTACAGAAGATGCAAGACTATAGCTTCAGATCTCAAGAGCCGTTACGAGATGTATTCCAACTGTGTTTATAAACCGCCTGAATCCCCTGGCTCTATGGGGATAGAATCAGTAACCGGCACAACTCCGGTTCATCGCGAGCTGTTTTTTGAAGCTTGTCGACATCTCGCCAAACAAAATGAAGTCAGGTTTCAGGATATCAGCGGCAGGATCACACATATACTGAAACGAGAGAAGGTTTCGCTTAAGCAGAAGATGATGGATGTTCTGCGCCGTGCTTTTAAGAAGACGCGAATTTTCTTTCACGAGCTTTTCCCCTCTGGCGGCAGCAGTCGTACGGAGCAGGTTACAGGGTTTCTGGCTGTTTTGGAGCTGCTGCGTCAGAACAGGATCATAGTCAGCCAGGACAGACCTTTTGACGCGATGCTTATTGAGCCTGATCCACGCTGGAAGGATCCGGATAGTCTGATCAGCGGTCTGGAAGATCCTGAGGAGAGTGTGAAGGAGACGGAAAATGATTCTGAACAATGACATTGAAGCTGAAACAGAAGAGAAGATAATAGATCAGGAAACTGAAGGTACGATACCTGTTGTTCTTGAGCAGGAGAGCGCAGAGGATTTTGGTTATACGGAAAATGATCTGCTTCCGCAAATAGAGCCGGAAGATAGACAAGCCGCTGTAGAAGCCTTGTTGTTTGCTGCTGGTGATCCGATAAGCTTTGACAAGATCAGGCAGATCACAGGTATTGAAAAGAGTACCCTGAGCCGACTTCTGCAGGACATGAGTGAGAGGTATGCAAGAGACCGCAGCCGTGGGATAATGCTGCGCGAGGCAGATGGCAAATATACCCTTAGTACTAAACCTGGTTTTTTCGACATAATTACGCGAATGTATCAGCCCAGGCATAGACCGCCGCTTTCTCAGGCCGCTTATGAAACCTTAGCGATCATCGCCTATAATCAACCAGTTACCAGAGCTCAGGTAGAATCTGTTCGTGGTGTCAATAGTGACAGTATCATAAGTCGTCTGATCGAGAGAAACCTGATATATGAGGCAGGCCATCTTGATGCTCCAGGCAGGCCGACGCTATTCGCGACGACTGAACAGTTTCTGCTTGATGTCGGATTAGGCTCAGTTGACGAATTGCCTGCGATGGAGATGTTGATGTATGGAACACTAAGAGATCTTGAGAGCTCTTTGCAGGAAGCGTCAGGCGGAAACAGAGATAATCAGATAACTATTGATCAGATAGTTCAAGCAACTATAAATCCTGATTAATAAAAATTATTTATTATGCAAGGTTGAACTATTGTCTTGCATAAATTATAATCGTAAGCGGCGGGATATGGATTTGACCTTTCCCGCATTATCTATAAGCCAAAGGATTTGCTCCTTTAGATGATGAGGTGAAAAGAATGGGATCTCGAGAGAAAATGACCGAGTACGTGGAGAAAAGAGCCTCTCTGGATACCGTCGAGGCAGCTGATAAAGCTTGTCGCAGGCGGATACAGATGCTTCTTGATGAAGCCAGCTTTGTCGAGCTGGATTCATTGGCAGAATCCCGCGGCCTGGCCTTCGGATTTGAAAGGCCAAAAGTTGCCGGTGATGGTGTAGTAACAGGTTATGGAACAATTGACGGACGTTTAGTATATGTAGCCGCACAGGATCCATCAGTCTATGGTGGTTCTATCGGTCAGATGCATGCGATAAAAATCAGCAAGGCTGTTCAGATGGCGGTAGCTGCCGGTGTTCCTTTTATCGGACTTTATGAAACAGGTGGATCAAGAATCGAGGAAGGAATCGTTGGACTCGAATCGCTTGGCGCTTTGATTGCCGATATGACTGATGCTTCAGGAGAAATTCCTCTGATCGCAGGTGTATTCGGACCATGTGCAGGTGGTGCGGCTCTTCTGGCTGGAACAAGTGATTTTGTTTTCATGACAGAGGCAAAAGCCGGAATATCCATGAATGGTCCACTGGTCATTTCTGCTGTTGAGAATAAAGGTGCTGATAATGCTGCTTCCGTTGGAAATGCAGCTGTTCATACTGAATCAACTGGTCTGGCTGCTTTCAAGGCTGCTGATGAAGCTGAGCTTATCGGTGCGATGAAAGCCTTGTTTGGTTATCTGCCTGATTGCGCAGACGGCTTCTCAATGCCTGTTGAAGAAACTGACGACGTTAACAGAACAGATTCAGCACTTGACGAGATCGCAGCTGGTCTTGATCAAGGTTATCAGGTAAGAGATATCATAGCATCAGTTCTCGATCAGGACAGTATGCTTGAAACATACAGCGCTTACGCTCCGGGCATGGTAACGGCATTTGGCCGACTTGGCGGAATGGTCGTTGGTGTTGTTGCCAACGCTGCTGCCAGAATCGATTCTGATATGGCTGCAAAAGCTATCCGTATGGTTGAGTTCTGCGATTCATTTGCCATACCTCTGATCACCGTTACGGATTCTGAGGGCTATGTCATCAGTCAGCAGGCAGAAGCAGATGGTCTGGTATTAGCTGCGACAAACCTGATGCGAACATTCCAGCAGGCATCTATGCCGCGTATCGGACTGATTATTGGCAAGGCTTATGGAACCGCCTACTTAACTATGAACAGCAAGAGCAGCGGTGCTGATGTTGTTTATGCCTGGCCTACAGCTGAGATAGCTGCCTTGTCTTCTGACACAGCTGCTCATATTGTTTACCGCAAGGAGATTGCCGCAGCCTCTGATCCTGCATCTGCACGTCAGAGCTTCGTTGACAAGTATGCCGATGAGGTTGCAAGCCCTTATGTCGCCGCTGGACTGGCTCATGTAGATGAGGTTATACAGCCCGCAGTGACCCGCCCGCGTCTGATTAGTGCATTGAACATGCTGACTTCAGCATATTGATAAGGATGGAGGAATATATAAAATGAAAAGATTTTCGATAAAGGTTAACGGTGTTGCTTATGATGTTGAGGTTGAGGAGAACGGTTCAGTGGCCGCTCCTGCCGCATCTGTACCTGCTGCTGCCCCCAAGGCTGCCGCTCCTGCGGCCGCTCCGGCTCCTGCCGCTGCTGCTCCGGCACCAGCCCCTGCCGCTGCCGGTTCTGCCGGGTCAGAAACTGTGAAGGCTCCGATGCCTGGAACAATTATCAGCGTAAATGTCGCGGTTGGCGATAGTGTTAAAAAGGGCCAGGTTCTGGTAGTTCTGGAAGCCATGAAAATGGAAAATGAAATAGTGTCTCCTGTTGACGGTACTGTTGCCAGTGTCAATACATCCAAGGGCAGCTCTGTCAACGCCGGCGAACTGCTGGTAAGCCTGAACTGATATTCTGTCTGTGATCTGAAAAATAATTGAGATCAAAGCAGATGTCGGATCTAAACCGCAAGGAGGAATTCCATAATGGGAAAAGTAAAAATAACTGAAACGATTCTGCGTGACGCACATCAGTCTCTGGCTGCGACACGTATGACAACGGATGATATGATTCCGGTGCTCGGTCTTCTCGATAAGGCTGGCTACAACGCTCTTGAGTGTTGGGGCGGAGCTACCTTCGATTCAACTATCAGATTTCTGAATGAAGATCCCTGGGAGCGTCTGCGCAAAATTCGCGCGGCCTGCCCAAACAGCAAGCTTCAGATGCTTCTGCGCGGTCAGAACCTGCTCGGATATAAGCATTATGCTGATGACGTTGTAGATTATTTCGTACAGAAATCAATCGCCAACGGCATAGATATCATCAGAATTTTTGATGCGCTTAATGATTTCCGCAACATTGAGAGAGCGATGAAGGCAACAGTTCGTGAGGGTGGTCATGCCCAGGGCTGTATAGCCTATACAACAAGCCCTTTCCATTCAATGGAGCAGTTTGCCAAGGACGCCAAGCGTCTTGAAGATATGGGCGCAAATTCTGTATGTATAAAAGACATGGCTGGCCTGCTTCTGCCATATGACGCTTATGAGCTGGTTAAGGCACTCAAGGAAACTCTGAAGATCCCTGTAGAGCTGCACACTCACTATACGAGCGGTGTTGGTTCAATGACATACCTCAAGGCTATAGAAGCTGGCTGCGATATCGTCGATACTGCTCTCAGCCCTCTGGCTATGGGTACTTCTCAGCCGCCTACAGAGCCGCTAGTAGCAACTCTGGCTGGCACTGAGTATGACACCGGTATGGATCTTGATCAGCTGACTGAGATTTCCGCACATTTCTCAGGTGTAAGAGAGCGCTGGATCGCCAGTGGTCTTATCAGCCCCAAAATGCTTGGTGTTGACGTTAATGCCCTTAAGTATCAGGTTCCGGGCGGTATGCTTTCAAATCTGGTATCACAGCTCAAGCAGGCTGGCAAAGAAGATCAGCTGCTTGAGGTTCTTCAGGAGGTTCCACGTGTGCGTGAAGACTTCGGTTATCCCCCACTGGTTACCCCGTCATCACAGATCGTCGGTACTCAGGCTGTTATGAATGTTGTGACAGGCGAGAGATACAAAATGGTTCCTAAGGAATCAAAAGATGTCGTTATGGGCAAATATGGTACAACACCTGCACCTATGAAGAAGGAATTTGTTGATATGATCTTAAAGGGTGAGGAGCAGATCACCTGCAGACCTGCAGATCTACTTGAGCCTGAACTGGACAAGATCCGCGCAGAGGCTGCCGAATGGATCGAGCAGGAAGAGGATGTACTTACATACGGTATGTTCCCACAGGTCGCGGAGAAGTATTTCCGCTGGCGTCGTGCTCAGCGTCATTTGGTTGATGAGGCTGCCGGCAGCGTCGATCAGGCTTATCAGCCTGTCTGAGCCGGACACTAACTAGTCATAATTGCCGAGAGCGCAAAAATGGCTTACAATAATGTTTCAGCTGTAATTATGACCAGCTCTCTTAAATGAGAGCTGGTCATTGCACAGCAACAGGTAATAAGAAGTTGCCGCTTTTCGGCACAGCTGACTAGCAGTCAGTTATCAAATGGAGAAGGTAGTATCCATGCAGTCAAACAGTATGAGTTTAATGAATCGTATCAGCCAGCAAATGGCTACGATGAGCAAAGGTCAGAAATCTATCGCGTCTTTTATTTTGAACCATTATGAGCAGGCGGCCTATCTGACTGCGGCCAGAATAGGCGAAGAAGCAGGCGTCAGCGAATCAACTGTTGTCAGATTCGCGATGGAGCTTGGATTTGATGGCTATCCTCATTTTCAGAAGGAGCTTCAGGAGGAACTGAAGGTCAGGCTTACCTCTGTTCAACGTATGAGGGCTTCCTTCAAGCTGGCTGGCAGAGAAGATATCCTGGGCGCTGTATTGCAGTCAGATATTGAGAAACTGAAGAGGACATCTGACAGACTTGACCGAGAGAAGTTTAATCAAGCAGTTGATGCGATCTTGGGCGCTGAAAAGATCTATATTTTGGGTGTAAGAAGCGCGGCCCCTTTGGCGTCATTTTTGGGATTTTACTTCAACCTGATTTTTGACAATATTCGTCTTGTTCACACCACCAGTGTCAGCGAGATGTTTGAACAGATACTGCCAGTTGGCGAAAAAGATGTTGTAGTAGCGATAAGCTTCCCCCGCTATTCTAAACGTACGATCAAAGCTATGACTTATGCACGTTCGACAGGGGCTACAGTTGTAGCTATTACAGATAAATCTGAGTCTCCTGTTGCCGAAAATGCTGATATCAGCTTGCTTGCACCCAGTGACATGATGTCATTTGTCGATAGTCTGGTCGCACCTTTGAGTGTTATTAACGCTTTGATCGCTGCTATTGGATTCAAACGCCAGGAGCACGTTATAGAAACGCTTGAGAAGCTCGAGCATATCTGGGATGAGTATGATGTCTATGATAAGGGGGATCAGCAGGTATGAGTGAGCATGCCCCATCTGGCAGCAAGCGTGCGGCCTCGGCTGCTATTAGAATGGCTTTGACTGAGGATCGTACTCAGGAGAACCTGATGCGTGATCAGCTCGCAGCAGAGGGTATATATGCTGCCGCAGTTGATTTTGGCGGTGAGTTTATTTCTTCAGTGTCCAGAATGATAGAGAGGGCAGTAGTAGCCGCTAAGAGAGAAGGCCTTATCAGCTCGACTCATGCAGAAGAAGGTGCGGTCGCAGGTGCGGCCAGAGAAGCCTTGTCGCAGATCATGAATAAGGCAATCGGCCTTAATGTTGGCGGCAAGATCGGAATAGCCAGATACGAGGATCATGTAGGAGTTTGCATATACTTCGGCATTGGTCTTCTTCATTTGAACGAAATAGCTGTTGGTTTAGGCCATAGAGTATTTTGAGAGGTTTTTTATGTTTGCGATAGCATTGGATGGACCTGCCGGTGCGGGCAAAAGTACAATTGCACGGAAGGTAGCTGAGCACTACGGCATACTTTATTTGGACACAGGTGCCATGTATAGAGCTATGGGCTGGAAAGCTCTGAATACCGGTATATCGCCCCAGAATGATCCGGCTGTGGAGTTTATGCTTTGCAAAACCAAGCTGGATGTTAGATTTGAAGAAGGCGAACAGCATGTGTTCGTTGATGATATTGATGTCAGTGATCTTATCAGAACCCCGGAAATGTCCAAGGCAGCTTCAGATATCAGCGCTTTGTCTTGCGTTCGCAAACATCTTGTTGAGCTACAGCGTCAGCTGGCTGCCAGCAGGCCGCTGGTCATTGATGGTCGGGATATAGGGACATATGTACTCCCTGATGCACCTTGGAAATTTTTCTTAACAGCAACTGCCGAAGAGAGGGCACAACGTCGCCTTTTACAGCTGCGTGCAAAGGGTGATGCCAATACAACTCTGGAGCAGGTTATTGAGGATATCAACTACCGCGACAAACAGGACAGCACCAGAGAAGTCGCTCCGTTAAGACAGGCTGATGACGCGATTTTGCTTGACACAACTCACTTAAGCATTGAACAGGTTATTGCTGCTATTATCAGAGAGATCGGCATGCTCCCTCATGAGGTTCAAGAAGCAGCCAGTGAGGTTTCTGATGTTGCGGCTGATACTTCTGGAGGCAGCAAATGATGTCATCAGGTAAAAGCAAGTCATCACAATCTGTTCTCATCGATACAAATCGTGGTTTACGAGGCTTGGTCAAAGGCTTTTTTTGGCTGTATGGACGTATTTTTTATCGATTCGAATTTGTTGGCATCGAGAATGTGCCGGAAAATGGAGCTTTTATATTAGCTGCAAATCATACCAGTATCGTTGATATTATCGCCATTCATACCGGCCTAAAACGCTGGCTCCATTGGGTGGCTAAGAAGGAATTATTCCGAACACCGATCGTAAAATTCGTTATGCCAAGAATGGGAGCGATCCCTGTAGATCGAGACAAGGTAGACCTGACAGCAGCCAGAGGAATTTTTTCTGTACTTCAAGCAGATCGCGCGGTCGCGATGTTCCCGCAAGGAACACGTGTCAAGCCGGAACATATAGATCATGTTCTTCCTAAGACTGGAATCGCGCATTTCGCTATCAAAACAAACGCTTTGATAGTTCCGGCGGCCATTGATGGTCAATTCAAGCTCTTTCATAAGACCAGGATAATATTTGGCGAACCTTTTAAGCTGGATACAGATTCCAGGAAGAAGTATAGTCATAATGAGCTTCTTGATATGAGCGTTGACGTAATGAAAAAAATATATGCACTGACAACTATAGACTATAAGCCCGTTAGCAATGTTACCGCAGAATAGTTGATTATAGTCCATCCTGCTGATAGTGTGAAAGCATTATCAGCATTTTTTATGAAACGGAGTTTAAGCATGAAAATAGTCAGAGCACAGTCATCAGGATTTTGTTTTGGTGTTCGAAACGCCGTAACGAAAGCTTATGATCTGATTGAAGATAATAAGAAAAACAATAGCGAAGAGCCTATGTATATGTTGGGTGAGTTGATTCATAACAAAATTGTAATCAATGAGCTTAATGAAGGTGGCATGAAAACAGTGAATGAGCTTGATGATATTCCTGAAGGCAGTAGGGTTATGATCAGAGCCCATGGCGTACCACCGCAAATAATCGATCAGCTTGAGTTAAAAAAATGTGAGGTCATAGATTGTACCTGCCCATTTGTTTCGAAAATCCATAAGCTGGCCAAAAAAGCGGCGTCTGAAGGAAGCAACATTATTATTGCCGGATCCGCGAATCATCCGGAGGTCGTTGGGATCGTTGGAGAAGCGTCTGGAAAGGCAGTGGTTATCGAGTCGCCGGAACAGGCAGAATCTATGGAATTTGATGAAGGTAAATGGGTCATTTATTCACAAACGACATATTCTGTTGATAAATTTAAGAAAATATGTGATATTTTGAAAAATAAAATTGCAAACTTTGAAATTTTTGATACAATATGTATTACGACTGAAAATAGACAAAAAGAAGCTGAGAGTTTAGCTGCTGAGGTTGATGTCATGCTTGTCATTGGCAGCAGCAACAGTTCTAACACTATGAAGCTTTTTGATGTGTGTAGCAGTCGATGTGGTGAGACGTATTTGATTGAACAGCCGGGTGATGTCCTGAAGGTTATGAGAAATAGACATCTGAAGGATTTGACAGTCGGGGTTACAGCGGGTGCATCTACACCAGAACGCATAATCAGGGAGGTTATCCAAGCAATGACTGAGAACGAGGTTTTTGAAAACCAACAGGAGCAGGTTGATGTGAGTTTTTCAGACTTTATCGACAGCATTCCACATTTGAAAAAAGGCGCCACCGTAAAAGGTGTAATTGTCAGATATGACAATGACTATGTGTATGTGGATGTCCATGATAAATCTGAAGGAAGGATTCCTCGCCGTGAGTTTGACGGTGATCCGGATTTCAATTTGGATCAGGCCATTCAGGACCATACTGAAATAGATGTATATGTCAGCAGCATACGCAACTCAGATATGGGTAAAGAGATAGTTCTTCGCAGATCAAGAGTTGATTTCGGCAAATACAAGGCTCTGATTGAAGAGGCTTTCCAGAATAAGGAACCTATTTCCGTCAAAGTGATCAAGGCTGTCAAGGATGGCGTGATTGCTACTTATGGCGGAGTCGATATCTACATCCACCGTACACAGCTCGAAATGAACATGGTAAATGATCTTGAGCCATACATTGGCCAGACCTTGGAGATCATGATCACACAATTTGATCCGGATAAGAAGAGACTGCGTGTGTCAGGCTCGAAGCGTGCTCTGCTTAGCGCACAGCGCCGTGAGAAGGCAGACGAGGTCTGGGCAGCTATTGAAGTTGGCAAGGATTACGAAGGTATTGTACGCAGCCTCACAGATTTCGGCGCTTTTGTCGATATCGGCGGCGTTGATGGTTTAGTACATGTCAGCGAGCTTTCTTGGAATCGTATTCGTCATCCATCCGAGGTCGTTAACGTAGGTGATGAGATTACTGTTTACGTTAAGGATTTTGACACAGAGAAGAAGCGTATATCATTGGGCTATAAACGTCCTGAGGATGATCCTTATCATGATGTAGAGAGCAGATTCCCTGTCGGATCGATCGTACGTGGTATCGTTGTAAGAATGTTCCCATTTGGTGCTTTTGTTGAAATCGCTCCAGGTGTTGACGCACTTTGCCATATTTCGCAAATTTCTGATGTCCGCCTTGTTAAGCCAAACGATGTTCTGGCAGAGGGTATGGAAATTGATGCTAGAGTTCTCGAGGTCAGCAATGAGAATCGCAGAATCAGCATCAGTATTAAGGAAGTTGAGCCGATCAATCCTGTTGCTGATGAATCAGCAGAGCCTGCAGAGGAAGCAATTGATAATTATGTTTCAGAGCAGGATGAGTTTAACGCCCCATCTGGTGAGCTTGAGCTTCCTGAAACAGAAACTGTTGCAGAGGAAGAATAAGATCACTTGGCTTGTACTATTTAATTGTCAGTCAACAAGGGAGCATGTCATAAACGGCACGCTCCCTTTTTATGATTACAAGCATTGATTATTAGAAGTGATGGAGAAACATTAATGAATTTAAGGGAAGTACTTGTAGTTAGTGATATGGATGGAACACTGTTAAATCCAGATCACAAAATTTTCGATGAGAACATTGCGGCTGTACATGATCTGGTGGCCGAAGGAGGATGCTTCACTTTGGCAACTGGCAGAGAGTGGCATGCTCTTGATGAATATACGCCTTTGCTGCCACTAAGGCTTCCTTTGATATTGGTAAATGGGGCACAGATATATGATCCTGTGAATAAACAGGTGATTATGAAACAAACTCTAGCCGGCAGATCCATTGAGCAGCTTCTGTTTTTAGCTGAGAAGTTTCCTCATTTGGGATTGATCGCAGTATCAGATGGTGGGGCTGTTATCATGCGTGAGCCCGAAGATCGTGAGACTATGCCCTTCTTTTACCAGTCATATCCTGTTTCTGATTTTTCCGGCTTACCAGATGACGTTTACAAAGCGCTGTTTGTAGGATCTCTTGAAGAGCTGTCAGCTCCTCGCAAGCTGATCGATCTCTCATATAAGGCCACATTGTCCGCGACCTGTTCATATCCAACTCTCCTTGATATCATGTCCGCTGGAGTTTCTAAGGGCAATACGCTCAAACAACTCCCAGGATTTATGGATCCAGAATGTATTGAAAATCGGAAAATTATTGTTGTTGGTGATCAGGAAAACGACATAGAGATGTTTAAAGTCGCTGATTATGCTTTTGCCATGGGTCAGGCCTCTGATCATGTGAAGGCCTCAGCTGATGAGGTGCTGCCACCGTCTGATGAGCCTTTTATGGAGCTGCTGCTGCGACGTGTTAGAGAGCTTTAGGTGAATAAAGCTTTGTTGCCATCACTAATTATGAATGTCAATCGATCCAACAGAAATCTTCAGCAAGCAAGCCAGCCAAGACCAGATCCCGGCTGCCTAGGCTTGTGACGATTGCTTGTCGCTGCAAGCCTTCGCGCTTAAATCCTAATATCTTGAGAACTTTTTCGCTGCGCAGGTTTTCTGGTAAATATCTTGCATGTATCCTGTTAATGTTCATGTACGTAAACAGCCAACCGATTATCAAGCTTAAGGATTTCAACATGAAACCTTGTCCTGTTAATCTGCTGTCGAGTGAGAAGCCCAGCTCACAGCAATTGTAAGGTGCTTTCATGATGTCTCTGACTTCAAGGCAGCCTATTAGCTTATCGGGTCTGTCCCTGAGGAAGATGCCAATGTTTAGTGTTATACCACGACCATTGTCAAATTGTGCTTTCATCAAATGCTTGCGCCAATAGATTTCTGACTGGAAGCTTATTGGCAGGGAAGGATTATAGGCGGAAAGATGCTCATCATTTACAGAAAAATATTGAACTAGAGTTTCAATATCGTCCTGACGCAGAGGTCTTAGCAGAATCTGATCACCTGTAAGCTCAGGTACTTCAAACACCTGATAATAAGGACCGTCAGACAGCTTGACATAGTGAAGATGATCCTCCCATTCACCATTGATTTCCAGGTATCTGTTCTCATAACCAGCCAGTTCGAAACCTAGCTGTTCTGCTAAGTTAATAGACCGGCTGTTAACAGGAAGAATATTTGCTTCGATACGATGGAGCTTGTAGTCATTGAATGCCGCTTTGATAGCTGCCTTGCCAGCCTCATAAGCATAGCCACGGCCTGTTATCTCCTTGTCGAGATGCCAGCTGGCGATACAAGATCGAAAGCTTCCGTGAATCATATTTGTGAGGGCAAATCTTCCTATTATCCGCTGGGGATCACTCTTGAGGTATATCCAGAATGGCAGAGCACGGCCGGTGTTGAAATCCCGCAGTTCGACCTCAAGATTTTTTCTCTGCTGTCTAGCTGTGAAGATATCATCGCCGCGCTCGGAAAACCAGGGCTGGTGAAATTCTCTGTTTCTCAAATAATAGTCGCTGACATGCTGAGCATAGCTCTCATCCAGAATACGAAGCATCAGCCTCTCAGTCAGCAGAATTGGTAAATCTGGCATGATATCTCCTTGTACGCAGTCAATGGTCCGCAAGAGCTCTGAGTGTCTCTCTGTAAATTGCGCTGGCAGCCATCAGACGATTGGTATCAACGCTCTCATCTGCCTGATGGCAAACATCAGGATCACCGGGAAAAGCCGGGCCAAAGGCGACAATGTTGGGAATAGCACGTGCGTATGTTCCGCCACCGATAGCTTCAGGCGTAGCCTGTGTTCCAGTCATTGTCTGGTATATGTCATTTATCGTACTTATAAGTTTAGATTGCGGATCGATATATAGTGGCTCCAGATGAGTTTTCCAATGACAGCTGAAGCCAAGCTGGGCAGCCAAAGCCTCAAATGGAGTTTTTAAATCTGTTTCGAAGTCACATGTAACAGGGTATCTTATATCGATAGTAAGCTCGGCGCCATCAGGGCCTAGCTTGATGATTCCGGGATTTGCGGTCAGCTCGCCGTAATCGTCACTAAGCTCAAAATCTATTAGCTTGCCTGGACGGTCAGATGGAAACATCAGAGTAAAAGCAGAAACGAACGGATGATGCGAACTTACAGAGTGGAGCTCGCGTTGAACCGCGTAAATGCCCTTGATGATAGCGTTATCGCCATCCTCTGGTCTGCTGGCATGTGCCTGGCTGCCATTAATGATGAGAGGATCTGCTCTGTCAGCAAATCCTGCCTGGAAACTGCCCGGAACCATGTTGGCAGCTTCGCCGCCGCTGGCAGAGATAAGCTGAAGTGAATCAGCCTCGTCCTGCTTCTCGTCGATCGATAAAACAACTTGAGCTATACCCTTTTCCGCGTGTATAACGGGAAAAGACGCGTCCGCGGTGAAGCCGGCTACAGGCAGTTCTTCATGCATACTGTACCATTCCATGCAGCCACTGCCGTTTTCCTCGTCAAGACCAACGATTAGACGTATACGACGTTCAGGAACAAAACCCTCATCACTAAGAGCTTTCATCGCATAGAGAACAGCTGCTGCAGGACCTTTGTCATCCGCAGTGCCTCTGGCAGTCAGCCTGCCATTGATCTCAGCAGGCTTGAAAGGATCATTATGCCAGCCCTGACCAGCCGGGACTACATCGAGATGACAAAGTGCCGCGATCATTTCCTCGCCCTGACCCCATTCTATGTAACCGGCACGATTCTCAAGAGCTGTTGTTGCAAATCCAAGCTTAGAACCTTCCTCCAAAAAGGCATGAAGAGCCTCGGCCGTATATCGACCATAGGGGGCGTCAGGCTCTGGCTGTCCCTTGACACTTGGTATGCTGCATATTTTTGTTACTGTATCAATCAAAGGTTGTCTGTAATCACTCATAGATTCCGCCAGACTGTCAATTGTGTCCTGCGTGGGTATGTATGATACCGAATTAACAACATCGTCATCAGCAGTATAATCAATACCAGGCTTGCTCTGACATTCCGGATGGAGATGGCAGAACAGACCAACATATAAGCCCTTTTTATCTGCAGGCTTACCACAGATAGCGCAACTGTTCTCTGGCAGATCAAGCTCGTCAAGCAAACCGGTCAACCTTATCAGAAAACTCTCCATCTTCTCGACAGATCTGGGCAGCCATTCCTCCCGGAGTCTAATGCAGAGAAAATTGTCAGACAATTCATAATTTCTTATTTTCAAATCTTTTTGATTATCATCCAGCCAAGACTTAAGTTGACGAAGCTGATTTCTGCCTATTCCAGCCACTGGTGTGAAGAAGGCCTTGAAACCTTTGCCTTCCATAGCAGTGAACAGAAATCCGTTGAATTCACCAAACAAGGATACTTCATCTTGGCTGTCCTGATGTCTCTTCCAGTCATATTTATCTGCAAGCTTTTCAAGTTGTCTTGATATCATTTTCGTGTCCTCCCGCTGTCCTGATATGTAGAGTTTAAATCAAATGAAACTGTCATTATTATTGCCATCATTATATATCAGCGCAGGCTACTTGTCATAAGCAAAGTAACGTGTTACAATACTGAGCGATTTAAATACGCACATGGGACGACTATGCCTGTTGCCGACTTAGATGGTCTTCGGCCTAAGTACCCATGGTGGAACAAACAGGAGGAATTTTAAAATGGCAGTAATCAGCATGAAACAGCTATTGGAAGCCGGTGTACATTTCGGTCATCAGACCCGTCGCTGGAATCCTAAAATGGCAGAGTACATCTACACAGAGCGCAATGGTATTTATATCATTGACCTGCAGAAGACAGTCCGTAAGGCAGACGAGGCTTATATGTTTGCCCGTCAGGTTTCTATGAACGGCGGTACGATGCTGTTTGTAGGTACTAAGAAGCAGGCTCAGGATTCTATCCGTGAAGAAGCAGAACGCTGCGGAATGTACTTCATCAACAACCGCTGGCTGGGCGGAACTCTGACAAACTATGCAACGATCAAGAAGAGGATCCACCGTCTGGAAGAACTTGAGCAGATGCAGGAGAATGGTACATTTGACGTTCTGCCTAAGAAGGAAGTCGCTAAGCTCAAGCTTGAGATGGAAAAGCTCGAGAAGAATCTCGGCGGTATCAAGAAGATGCCTGGTATCCCTTCATGCATGTTCGTAGTTGATCCAAGAAAAGAACATATCGCAGTTATGGAAGCTCGTCGTCTAGGTATACCCATCATTGGTATCGTAGATACAAACTGTGATCCAGAAGAAGTCGATTATGTTATTCCTGGTAATGATGACGCGATCCGCGCCGTTAAGCTGATCGCAGGCAAAATGGCTGATGCTATGCTGGAAGGCCGTCAGGGCGAGCAGCTAGAGGTCGCCGGCAGTGCACCTGCAGAAGCAGAAGTTGAAGTTGAAGCAGAAGCAGAAGCTGAAGAAGTTGTAGAAACTGAAGAAGAAGCTTAATATCTGTTTTATATTTCGTTTCACGAAACCGATCATTACAATTCAGGAGGTATAAATAATGGCTGTTACACTAGACATGATAAAAGAAATAAGAGAAAAAACCGGTTCAGGCATGATGGACTGCAAGAAAGCGCTGACAGAAGCTGACGGCGATATGGAGAAGGCCATCAAATGGCTGCGCGAGAAGGGCATTGCTACTGCCGAGAAGAAATCCAGTCGTATTGCTGCTGAAGGTATCGTTGAATCATACATTCACATGGGCGGACGTGTTGGCGTACTTATCGAAGTAAATATTGAGACAGACTTTGCCGCGAAAAATGAAGATTTCCGTACTTTTGTAAAAGAGTTAGGAATGCAGATCGCAGCTATGAACCCAAGATGGGTATCAAAGGAAGAAGTTCCGGCTGACGCTCTTGAAAAAGAACGTGAGATCGTACGTAATCAGGCTCTCAATGAGGGCAAACCCGAGAAGATCGTTGATAAAATCGTCGAAGGTCGTCTAAGCAAATTCTACGATGAAAATTGTCTGCTTGAGCAGAGCTTCATTAAGGATGATTCGAAGAAAGTTCGTGAAGTTCTTACACAGATGATCGCCACTATTGGTGAAAATATCACTGTTCGCCGCTTCACCCGTTATGAAATGGGTGAGGGACTGCAGAAGCGCGAAGAGAATTTTGCTGATGAGGTCATGAAGCAGATCAAGTAAACCCTGAAATTAAACTCAAAGGGACATGCCTTGCATGTCCCTTTTTTTGAAGATAAACAAGCAAACATAGAGTATGGAGGTTGATCATGTCAGCAATTTATCGAAGAATTCTTCTTAAGATCAGTGGAGAGGCGCTTGCAGGACCCAAAGGTACTGGACTTGATAATGAGGTGCTTCAGGTTCTTGGCAATACGATCAAGAAACTGACCGAGATGGATGTTCAGGTTGCTATCGTAGTTGGCGGAGGAAATTTCTGGCGTGGCCGCAGCAGCGAGGGCATGGATCGTGTAACAGCAGATCACATGGGTATGCTGGCTACAAGCATTAACGCATTGGCTCTGTCTGATGCTCTTGAGCAGGCAGGTGCTGTTACCAGAGTTCTTAGCGCGATTGAGATGCGTCAGATTGCTGAAACCTATATTCGAAAGAGAGCAATAAGACATCTTGAGAAGGGCCGTGTTGTTATATTTGCCTGTGGCACTGGCAATCCTTTCTTCTCGACTGATACTGCAGCAGCACTCAGGGCTTCTGAAATAGAGGCAGATATTATTTTCAAAGCGACGATGGTAGATGGTGTTTATGACAAAGACCCCAACAGATTTAATGATGCGGTCAAATACAACAAGATCAGTCATGATGAAGTTTTGCAGATGAGCTTAGGTGTCATGGACGCGACGGCAGCTGCACTTTGCCGCGACAATAAAATCGCTATAGCCGTTTTCAGTATGTCTGATCCGGACAATATTCTTCGCATGGCAGAAGGTCAGGACCTCGGTACGATCGTAAACTGATTGATAACACAGATTGGTTTGGGTATAATGATCTGAGATCATAATTCGGAGGTGCAGATATGGTTTCTATAGAGATTACCAAGGATTCATTTTTACCTTATGAGGAGAAGATGAAGAAAACATTGCTTGTATTGCAGGAGGAGTTTAACGCTATTCGTGCAGGGCGTGCCAATGCCAAGGTTCTGGATCACATCACTATTGAGTATTACGGAGTGCCGACGCCTATCAATCAGGTGGCTAATATACAGGTACCTGAGCCTAGGATCATTACAATATCTCCATGGGATCCGACATCACTTAAGCTGATCGAGAAGTCTATACAAGCTTCAGATCTTGGTATAAATCCATCGAACGACGGCAAGATGATCAGATTGGTTTTCCCTGCTCTTACTGAAGAGCGTCGCCGCGATCTGGCAAAACAGGTCGGTAAATATGGTGAAGAGGCAAAAATAGCAATCAGAAACTTAAGAAGAGAGGGCATTGATCATTTCCGTGCGCTTCTTAAGAAAAAAGATATAACTGAAGACCAGATGTCTGAGGTTGAAACTGCCATGCAGAAGCTGACAGATCGTTATGTCAGCGATATCGATAAAGCTGCAGAGGCCAAGGAAAAAGACCTGATGGAGCTTTGATGAGCATACTTGCAAAAATAGCAAGTTAGCTGATCGAATATCACTAAAAAAGATAAACCAACAGGGTATACAGCCTGACATAGAAACCGGGTGGAAACGCCCGGTTTCTTATTAAAACAGGAGGATAGGCATACTGCCTGAATTTTAATGAAATTATCGCAGAGACTGTCCTGGCTATTATCTTCGATGCGCCGCTCAAGAAGAGACGAAAAAAGCTATCAGAATATTGTTGATTATGATGGCGCCGGGCCGGATAAGCTTGATGTTCCAGAGCATCTGGCTGTAATTATGGATGGCAATGGCCGCTGGGCTAAACAGAGAAATCTGCCGCGTCAGGCAGGCCATCGAGCAGGTGCTGAAAATTTGAAAAATCTCTGCCGCATGTGCGGACGGAGAGGCATTAAATATTTGACCGTATATGCTTTTTCAACCGAAAATTGGAGCAGGCCTGATGATGAGGTCCATGCTTTGATGGAGCTTTTTGTTGAGTTTTTTCATCGATATGACAGAGAACTGGCACAGGAGGGCATCAGACTGCGTTTCTCCGGTGATTTAAAAGCTTTGCCGGATAATATTCAGAAGATTATGGCTGATGCCGAGGCCGAATCAGCATCAAGGAATAAAATGCAGCTGATAGTAGCGATTAACTATGGTGGAAGAAGAGAACTGGTTCAGGCTTTTCAAAAACTGGCGCATGACTTGAGAAGCGGCAGCCTTGATCCTGAAAAGATAGATGAGCAGGATATTAAACGATGCCTCTATCTGCCGGATGTACCGGATCCTGATTTGATCATTCGACCAAGCGGAGAACAGAGATTATCAAATTTTCTGCTTTGGCAGTCCGCATATGCCGAGTTCTGGTTTTCTGACGTCATGTGGCCTGATTTTGACGAGAGCAACCTGATACAAGCTTTGACCGCTTATACAGATAGAGATAGGCGCTTTGGAGGTATTGGAGCAAAATGAGACAGCGTGTAATTACTGGAGTATTGTTCACACTTGGCATCGCGCTTTTTATAGGACCAGGTATTCGCTGGCCATTGATTTCTACTTTGTTATTGCTGTTTGTCAGCATCACAACTGTTCAGGAGCTGTTGAATGCGGCTGAGGCAGGCGGCCTTAAAATGGTCAGATGGCCTGTTTTTATTGGGGCCATGACTTTTTTATTGCCTTTGGTGCTTAAGCTTACTTCCGACGTAATAGTTCTTGACGCCTGGAACGGAGCCGCGGCTGCATTGGCACTTTCATTATCGGCTCTGCTTGGTTTGATGATGATGAATTTAATTGTACCATTGATAAAAACCGGCCCTGAGGATCTGATGTCAGTTGCTGCTGGATCTCTGATCATGGCCTACACAGCCTTTCCTCTGACCTGTTCCGTTTTACTGCTCTATTATGTTCCGCTGGGATGGTACTGGCTGGTGCTTGCGTTGATCGCTCCATGGGCATCAGATGTAGCCGCATATTTCACAGGCTCAGCGATCGGTCGTCATCATATACTGCCCAAAATCAGCCCTAAAAAAACACTTGAGGGCTGCTTGGGCGGATTAGCTGGTACTGTAGCAGTTCTTATCTTGTATTCCGAGTTTGTTCTGCTTAGAGTGACTAAAATCAGACCAGACATGCTTCAGCATTTTTTGTTTGCTCTGATTGGCGGTATCATACTAAGTATAGCCTCGCAATTTGGTGACTGGCTGGCCTCTGTAATTAAGAGAAGAGCCGGCATTAAGGATTTTGGCAAGCTTTTGCCAGGGCATGGTGGTATTCTCGATCGCTTTGACAGCGCGTTTTTTACGATGCCTATAACACTACTGTTGGCAATCCTCTATTGGCAGTTTTTTCAAAACTGATATTTACTGCCTTTTATCCACGGTAATTTGAAAACACATACGTTTGAGCAGGGAGCTGAAACATGATTCAGACTATTTCAATTTTAGGATCAACCGGATCGATCGGTACGCAGACACTTGAGGTCTGTCGACATCTTGGCATTAAGATCGCCGCATTGACCTGCGCGAATAATATAGAACTACTGGAAAAACAAATAAGAGAGTTCAGACCAATACTTGTCAGCGTTCAGAATGCCGAACTGTCTGGACAACTGGCTGAAGCTCTTGCTGATTTTGACAGCAAACCAGAGATCATGCATGGAATGGCCGGTAATAATGCCGCAGCTTCGATTGCCGAAGCAGATGCTGTTGTTGCTGCTATGGTCGGTGTCGCCGGTCTGGAGCCTGTAATGTCCGCGATAAGAGCCGGTAAGGATATCGCATTGGCTAACAAGGAGACACTTGTTGCCGGTGGAGCTCTTGTCATGCCATTGGCAAAAGAATACGGCGTCAGATTATTGCCTGTGGACAGTGAGCATTCAGCAATCTGGCAGTGCCTGGCAGGCTCACCTGACAATAGTCTCAGGAGAATACTGTTAACAGCATCAGGCGGCCCCTTTCGTGGCAAAAAACCTGAGCAATTAGTAAACATATCAGTAGAACAAGCGCTTGATCATCCTACCTGGAAAATGGGAGGTAAGATCACAATTGATTCGGCGACGTTGATGAACAAGGGTCTGGAAGTTATTGAAGCTGCCTGGCTCTTTGATTGCCCGGTAGATAATATTGAGGTCGTGGTTCATCCCCAGAGTATAATTCATTCAATGATCGAGCTTACCGATGGATCGGTTATTGCACAGATGGGTTTCCCTAACATGAAGCATCCGATTCAGCTGGCACTTACCTGGCCACAGAGACAGCCGGCAAACGACAGGAGGTTTGATCCATTTGATCCACAGTCCAGAAATCTTACTTTCGAGGAGCCGGATACCGATACCTTCAGACTTCTGCCGCTTGCTTATGAAGCTGCCGAAATCGGCGGTACCATGCCGGCTGTCATGAACGCGGCTAACGAAGAAGCCGTCTGGCGCTTCCTGTCAGGCAGAATATCCTTTGCCGATATAGCAGTTCAGGTTGAGCATGTGATGAATTTGCATCATAAATCAAACTGGTCAGCAGGTTTTGATTTTGCCGGCCTCATGGATGCCGATCGGTGGGCACGAGAGGCAGCTAAGTCTCTATGATACGATAAACGGCTGGACAGATTGATATAATTATTCTGTTACAGACCGAAAGGAGTCAAATAGTATGGGCTTTGTTGGAATTTTGATTGGAATAATGTTCCTTAGCATAATGATGATAGTTCATGAGCTGGGTCATTATCTTACAGCCAGAAGACTTGGGTTCAAAGTGACCGAGTTTTCGATATTCATGGGACCAGTTCTGTTCGAATGGAAGAAGAACGGCATCAGATACAATATCAAGCTTCTGCCAATAGGCGCTTCGGTGCGATTTGCCGGAGACGAGGATGATGAAGTTTATAATAGTGAAACTGAAGAGGATCAGTCGGGATATTTTTACAATCGTCCGCGATGGGCGCGAGCTATAGTTCTGGTTACCGGTCCTGCTCTTAATCTGCTGTCAGGCGTACTGGCGTTTCTTATCATGTTCAGCAGCTTCGGGGTTACGATTCCGGTTATAGCCGGTACAGTTGAGAATACACTCGCTTATGAATCAGGCCTGGAGGCCGGCGATCGTATAATCAAGGCGAATGGCGACCGTATCAGGACAACATTGGATTATACAGGCGTTGAAATGTTTTTGGACGCAGAGGACAAAGTGACTCTTGAGGTACAGTCTGCGGATGGAAGTGAGAAAGTAATTGAGTTGATTCCGAGAGCTGTTGATCAATACAGACTGGGTATAACAGTATCTTCTGAGCTTGAAAATGGCGGCGCGGTTGTTAACACAGTTGACGCTGATTCTAATAATGGCGCGCCTGTGCTGCAGGCTGGAGATGTTTTGATAGCCGCTAATGGTGCATCTTATAGCGATGCCGCTGCCTTCAAGCAAGCTGTACAAGACAGCGCGGGCCAGCCTTTTACCATTACTGTGATCAGAGATGGCACAGAAATGGATCTGACAATGACAGCTACCAGATACAATGACAATTTGCCAGCTGGCGTTTATTTTTCTGCCAGTAACAGCTTCGGCCAGGCAGTTGTCCAGTCCTTCCAATGGAGCTGGTCTATCGTCAAGGTGACGGTCCGCAGCATTGGAATGATGTTCTCCGGCAGTGTTAGGCCGCAAGATACTCTGTCCGGGCCAGTTGGTGTGGTCAGCATGATCGGGGATGTTGTAGAGCAGAAGCAGCCAGTTAGAGATACCGTTTATCAGCTGCTTTGGATGTTCGCGCTGATCTCGGTCAGTCTGGGCTTCATGAATCTGCTGCCGATACCACCGCTGGATGGTAATCATTTGATCTTGACCGGAATCGAAGCGATTCGTGGCAGGAGACTGTCAATGAAGACTCAAAACATTATAGGTCTGGTAGGTTTTACATTGATCATCGGCCTAGCTCTGCTTGGTCTTACCTTCGATATTATGAGACTTGCTGGCGGCTGAGATATTTAGTGTCTGATTTTTCCAGGGAGGCAATATGACTGATATTAATGATATAGACTACAGCAGACGTAAGTCCAGAGAAGTCCATGTGGGCGACCTGGTTATTGGTGGTACCGCGCCGATCGTTGTGCAGTCCATGAACAATACAGATACAAGAGATGTGGAGGCATGTCTCCGACAAATAGAACAGCTGGCCGAGGCTGGCTGCGAGATGACACGTCTGGCAGTACCGGATCAGGAGGCGGCCGCGGCTTTTGCCAGGATACGCAAAAGATCTTCAATGCCGCTGGTGGCTGATATTCATTTTGATTATAGATTGGCGCTGGCAGCATTAGAGGCTGGCGCGGATAAGATTCGGATCAATCCGGGCAATATTGGCAGCGAAGATAGAATTAAACAGGTCGTTCTGGCCGCAAAAGAGCGTAAAGTGCCGATAAGAGTTGGTGTCAATTCAGGATCGCTTGATCGTAAGATTATCGATCAGTATGGCGGAGTTAACGCACGTTCCATGAGTGAATCTGTCATGGAAGCGACGAAGGCGATCGAGAGATACGATTTCAATGACATTGTTATTTCGATCAAGGCATCTGACCCAGCTCTGACGATCAAGGCCTATAGACTGTTGTCTAAGATGACTGATTACCCGCTTCATCTTGGTGTAACAGAGGCAGGAACACTGCGCGACGGTGTTATCAGGTCTGCGGTAGGCATAGGTACGCTGCTGGCAGAAGGCATCGGTGATACACTGAGAGTATCACTGACAGCAGACCCGGTCGAGGAGATCAAAGCAGCATATTCGATACTAAAATCTCTTGGACTTAGAGATCGAGGACCTCTGTTGATCAGCTGTCCGACCTGTGGCCGCACAGCGGTCGATCTCGTCAGAATAGCAGGCGAGGTCGAGAAGGCTCTTGAGAGCATTAAGGAGCCGATTAAGGTGGCAGTAATGGGCTGTGCCGTCAATGGACCAGGTGAGGCAAGAGAAGCCGATATAGGCATAGCGGGAGGCCGCGGGGAATTTATCATTTTCCGTCGTGGTGAGATCGTCCGCAAAGTACCGGAGAATGAAGCGGTTTCCGCACTATTGGCTTTGGCTGATGAAATCTGCAAGGAGCGGGAAAATACCAGGAAGGGAACACATAAATCATAATGCAAGCTGATTACAAGAGTTTTTTCGCCTGGCTGCTGCCGGGTCATAGTATACTGACTGAGCTGAGTGAGATCGGCGGAGCCGTCCAAGAGCTGACAGTTAAGAAAACCGGAACGCTGTTGATACGAACCGCACCGGATCGTCTTATTGCGCCATCGCTGATCTGCCGGCTGGAAGAAGCACTGGAACAGAAGCTTGACACACGTGAAGTCATAGTCAGTCAGCAGATGCCGGCAGGGCTTAGCAGTGAGAGTATTTGCAGCTACACAGTTGAGCTTGTACCCTGGATGCTGCGTCACCTTAAGCTGCGCAATGCTTTTTTGGCATCCATGCTGAAAAACGCGAGCTTCAGACATGACAGCTCAAGGGTTGAGGTTCATTTGCAGGAGGACTGCTGTTCGATTATTGAAAACAGCAAAATTCCTGAACTGCAGGAGCTCTGCAGACATTATCAGAATTTGCCTGCGACCTTCTGCCTCATACCGGTAAAAGGCGACATCTCTGAGCGTTCCCGCAAATTGGAAATGAAATCAAGCAGACTTGCCAATGAAGCAAGATCGATAACAATAGAGTCATCAGATCCGGGTCCGCAGGTACCGCCGCCTGCCAGCGAACCGGCAAGACAGACTCAGCCGCGGCAAGCTAAGTCAGTAGGACGTGACAACAAACCGGCTAAGCCGCAGCGCCAATACAAGAGAATGCCGAAGGCTGAAAATATGATCTGGGGCAGACTGAATCCTGAGCTCAAATCAACACCGATCAAGGATGTCAACAGCGAATCAGGCACAGTTGTTCTCGAAGGAGACACCTTCGGATTTGAATCGAGAGAGGTAAGCCAAGGCACGAGGGTACTGGTAAAATTTGCAATAACTGATTTGACCAGTTCGATTC
>CAZHQX010000002.1:0-46333 GCA_964534195.1 uncultured Oscillospiraceae bacterium | reverse complement strand
AAGGAATATTGTTTAAGGATTTTGTGTTCGAAAACTAAATTTCCTGATAGGGGATGCGGACGGTTAATTGGCACTATAACCAAAAACGCTCTTGCAAATATAGCAATATCGACGAAATGAAATATTTAAACAGAAAATTTCGATTTAGGTGCAACAAAAACCTCATTTGATTCGTTTAGTTTGTATAGAGCATTTATCAAAACGTACAACTTGACAATTATAAGGTGTGCACGCAGTAATTCAATTTACACCAAGTATACGGACTTTATCAGTGCATCAAAATGACAACTTAAATTGTACTTATTCTATATCCGAAGTATTTGGAAGAAAAATTAATCCCTGGAAGATACAGGATAGTACAGTTTGTAAGTCCAACAGTTCGCTATGCGGAATTTGAAGTAATATTACAATGTTTTGCATATATTTTTCAGAACTGCCTTGACTCTCTCCGGCTTTATCTATAAAATCATACCAGATATTGAAAGCGAAATCGTGCAAACACTATATATAGTGTTTGCATTTTCTGACAATACTATAGGAAAAGTCGGCAATCTGGAGGGTTATCATGATTACTAGAGTAGTAAAGCGAGACGGAAGAGCAGCATCCTTTAATATCGAGAAGATCGCCAACGCGATTTATAAAGCACTTGTTGCATCAGGTGAGGGTGAAGATGAGTCGGTCAATAGCCGACAAATGCTAAGCATGGATCTTGCTTCTAAGGTAGCGGAGTATCTCGCGGTCACAGCTTCGGATATTCCTGGAATTGAAGATATCCAGGATATGGTGGAGAGAGTATTAATTGAAGAGAATTATCCTGAGACCGCTAAACGCTATATTCTTTATCGTGCTGAGCGTAATCGCGTTCGCGAAATGAATACACGTTTGATGCAGACTTATCACGATATCACACATAGTGATTCGCGTCAGAGTGATGTCAAACGTGAGAATGCTAATATCGACGGCGATACAGCTATGGGGACAATGCTGAAATACGGCTCTGAGGGTGCGAAAATGTACTATCAGATGTTTATGCTCAGCCCGGAACACAGTGCTGCCCACCAAGCAGGAGACATACATATTCATGATCTGGATTTCTATTCATTGACCATGACATGCTGTCAGATCGACCTGATCAGACTGTTTAAGAATGGTTTTTCAACAGGACATGGACATTTACGTGAACCAAGAGATATTAGAAGCTACGCAGCTCTGGCCTGTATTGCTATTCAGTCAAACCAGAATGATATGCATGGAGGACAGTCAATTGTCAATTTTGATTATGCGATGGCCCAGGGTGTAGCCTGTACCTATCGCAAGCTTTTTGAAAAGCACCTGGTTACAGCACTCAGCCTTCTGACACTAATTGATGATCCAATCGACCAGGCGAAAAGAATTATCGCAGAACTGAAAGAGCTAACAGGCAAGGAGCCATCTCTGAGTCAAACCTCGGATTATGGTCATGTCCAGCTGGATCTATTGCGTCAATTGGTTGATGATGAGGAGATCGCAGCAAGAGTCAATAAATTTGTACTTGAGAAAACCTTCGAGGAAACTGACAAGGCGACCTATCAGGCTATGGAGGCTCTGATTCATAATCTTAACTCCATGCATAGCAGGGCCGGAGCTCAGACACCGTTTAGTTCGATCAATTATGGTATGGATACCTCTGCTGAAGCCAGAATGGCGATCAAGAACCTGCTGCAAGCAACTGAAGCTGGTCTTGGTAATGGTGAGACCGCTATTTTTCCGATCCAAATATTCAGAGTCAAGAAGGGCATTAATTACGAAGAGGGAGATCCGAATTATGACCTGTTCCGACAGGCTTGCCGCTGCAGTGCCCGCAGGATGTTCCCGAATTTCGCTTTTCAGGACGCACCCTTTAATCTTAAGAGCTATGATCCCTCAAGAGTTGAGACTGAAATAGCCTATATGGGCTGCAGAACCAGGGTTGCTGCTAATACATACGATACTGAACGTGAAATCACATATAGCCGCGGTAATTTGAGTTTTACTTCTATAAATTTACCACGCTGCGCAATTATGGCGCAAGGCGATCTGAACGCCTTTTACCGTAGGCTTGATGAGATGATGGAAATGGTATCTCAGCAGCTGCTCGAGCGTATGGAGGTGCAGGCACGCAAGCATGTTTATAATTTCCCATTCCTGATGGGACAGGGGCTGTGGCTTGATTCGGATAAGCTTGACTGGGAGGACGAGATCAGGGAGGTCATCAAGCATGGTACTCTTTCTATTGGTTTTATCGGTCTTGCTGAGACACTTACTTCACTTACCGGCTGTCACCACGGCGAACAAGACGATTCTCAGCAGCTTGGACTTGAGATCATTTCGCATATGCGTGCTTTCTGCGATGAGAAATGCAGACAGACCGGACTCAATTTTTCTCTCTTAGCGACACCTGCAGAAGGATTGTCCGGTCGCTTCCTGAGATTGGATCGCAAGAAATTTGGAAAAATTGATGGTGTAACTGATAAGCTTTATTATACAAACAGCTTCCACATCCCTGTCAGATATGATATCAGCGCCTATAACAAGGTCAGACTAGAGGCGCCTTATCATGAGCTGACTAATGCGGGTCATATTACTTATGTTGAGCTGGACGGCGATACTACACAGAATATTGAAGCATTTGAAAAGGTCGTACGATTAATGGCTGAAAGCGGTATCGGTTATGGTGCGATCAATCATCCGATAGATCGTGATCCGGTTTGTGGATATAACGGTATTATTGGCGATACCTGTCCGGCTTGCGGACGTGAGGAAACAGAGAATGAGCCTTTTGAACGCATTAGAAGGATAACCGGCTATCTGGTAGGTACGCTTGATCGTTTCAATAATGCTAAAAAATCTGAAGAGCAAGACAGAACAAGACATGGTCTGTAGGCTATTTGGCTTAGCTCTTGAATCGATTACAGATGGACCGGGAATCAGATTCACGATATTCGCCCAGGGCTGTCCGCATTTTTGTCAAGGCTGTCATAATCCGGAGAGCCATGATTTCCGTGGCGGTTATGAGTACGATGCGGATGATTTGATTAGACAGATTTTGGCTGATCCCTTGCTCGATGGTGTGACCTTCAGTGGCGGAGAGCCCTTCATGCAGGCGGAGGAGCTTGCCTATATCGCAAGAGCGGTTCGCAGCAGCAGCAGAAACATTATCTGCTACTCAGGCTATACATGGGAGGAGCTGCTTGAGCAGGCCGATACCAGACCCGGCTGGCACGAGCTGCTCAGTTTGACCGATATATTGATAGATGGAAGATATGATGACGATCAGAAATCCATGGATCTTAGGTTCAGGGGCTCGAGAAATCAGCGTGCGATCGATGTCCAGGCAAGTCTTAAGAAGGGACAAGTCACATTGTACAAATTGTGACTTGTTGCACGTACTTGCCGCGGGCGTTATAATGGTGCCTGAACTGCAGGTCGAATGCGGACTGCCGCGCTATGTGGCAGCTGTCATCATTCAAGGAGTCTGCTATGGCGAAACATCTCAGTTTAGCATCATATACCGGCAGCGGTATGGTAATTCAGCAGCAGCTGCCTTATTATCTTGCCGGAAAATATAAGCCGGAAGCTGAAGTTTCCGTCAGGCTGGAGCGATTTCCACCTGCTGGCAAGCAGGTCTCACCACTTGATAACAGCTATGGCTGTATTTTTGAGCAAGAAGCAATTTGTAATGACAACGCTTCTTTCCGCGTCGAGCTTCCGGCTTTGGAAGCATCCTTTGATTATTATGAAATCACTGTAAAAGCCGGTCGAGAGGAAATCACCGTTCAGGATGTATTGGCAGGTGAGGTCTGGGTTCATGGCGGGCATTCAGAATTCTCGGCTGAGTTGTCGAGAGGGCTTGATCCAAGAATCATAAGTGAATCAGCCAATATGCATTTTCTCCGTTTTTTTCAACAAGCTCGAGATGGCCTCAAATCAAAGCGGGATAATTATAGCTTTTCACCGCGTTCTGAAGCTGCTGGAGCAGTTTGGTCATATGGAGATGATCCTGAAACTATAAGAAATATCAGCGCGCTTACCTGGTTTTTTGCCAGAGCTTTGCAACAGGAATTACAGCTGCCTGTGGCGATAATTGAAACTTCCATGAGTTCGACTTTTGTTCACAGCTGGTTATCAAGAGAGTCGATCGACAACCATGCCCATATCAGACAACGTGTGGAGGCTTACGGCTTTTATCGGGATGAGAATACGTGGCAAATGGCTGGTGACTGGGGATCTAATCTTCCTGCCGCCCTCTATAACCATAAAATTGCGCCGCTCAGTGGTCTAGGAATCAGAGGTGTGATCTGGCATCAGGGTGAGCGTGATCATGATTACCCTGACTATTATCTCTCAGCTCTCAAATACTTGATAAGTGATTGGCAGAGCGTTTTCCGCATTCCTGCCGATAAGCCCCGCAGTCAGGTGCCGGGCACTGATTTGGCAGATGCTTCAATAACTGGTGAAGAAAACAATGGCAGCTGTGCCTGGCTGCTGATCCAGCAGCTTCCTTCTGCATGCAGAGAGGATGCTGACGGGTTTGCTATTGCCCGCTACAATGAGACCTTGTCACGTGTTAAGCATCAGCTTAAGGGGAAAATCGCTGTTTTACCGACATATGATCTTTACAAAGAGAAACCCTCCTCTGCCAGAGTGTGGTTTTCTCCTGAATATATGGTTGACCTGGAAAAAACCGGCCAGAGCTTGAAGCAGATGGCTGCCGGTATGCTATATCACCGTAAATCTTCTGACTCAGCTCCTGAATGTATTGGTATTGAAATGGTCGGAGATAAGCTTCTGCTTAGCTTCAGCAATACTGCCGAAGGACTGAGATTGAATAGTGGTGGTACAAGGCTGCGGGGATTCGCTATTTGTGGTGAAGACAGAGTTTTTCATGCTGCTCAGGCCAGGATACTATATGGTGTCAGAGTTCTCGTGTGGCACGATCAGATCAAAAACCCGCAAGCGGTCTGCTATGCTTTTGCCAGTATGAATCAGGATTCTAATCTCATAAACAGTGAACATATTGCGGTTATGCCGTTTAGGTCAGACAGGCATCCGGCCAAGTATAGATTGCCCTCGGAATGGACACATTGTGACCAGCTTACTGCCTGGGCAGCTCCGGTGCGCGCTGGTTGTTCTGATCGTGTAAGCTTCCTGCTTACTGAGAAGCACCCGGTTTGGCGTATCAAGACAGGTACAGCGTCTATTAGTCTTGATAGTTCAAATAAACAAGAGGGTGATGCCTCGCTCTTTATCAAATACAAGCAATCTGAGCCAGGTGCGGGCAGTACCTTTGTATTGCAGCCGGTGCTTGATTATGAGTCATTGTTTCCACCTGTGGATATCAGTGATTACAGTCAGATCAGCGTCGATATTTTTAATCCTGACAGACAAATGAAGAAGATCTGGATCGATTTGAGAATGATTATTAAGGATGAGGCTGATTCGCAGGAACGCGTTGAACAGATAATAAGCAAGCAACAATTGCTTATGGGTGCTCTCCGTTGGCAAAGTTTTCAGTTCTCGCTTGAATCACAGGAACTGCCTGATGCGTTTTACAGGGGAATTGTCGAACTGGGTTTTTGTTTCGAAGATGGCAAGTCTGATGGATCTGTCTATGTGGATAATATCAGGTTTCTTGCCAAGTAGATAAATAATGTGTAGAATGATTTCTTAACAGATAGATCTGTGTTGATGGTGAGGAGTAGTCTTATTTGACGCCTTCAGAGAATGAGATCCATAGGCTGGAAGATCTCTAGGCAGTATTAGGATGAAGGTCGCTCCAGAGCAGACGTTGCCGCAGCGTGATCAGCGGGAAGAGTGCCTGTACGGCATGCATGTGCTTGTACAGGAAAACTGGTGGTACCACGGAAGAATGCTTTCGTCCAGTTATGTTTAGTAAAACATACTGGAAGGAGGCTTTTTTATATGGGTGAAGAGTTAGAATTGATACTTAAAATTATCGGCCTTTTGTTTGTGGCTGCCGGGGTAGTGGTGATATTTCTTGCACCGAGGATCGTCGATCGTAAGGGCTTGGCGGACAAGAAAAAGGAAGATCCAAGATTGACGGCGATGATGGATGAAGAGCAGAAGACCAAGTTTAAGCGCGATGCCGCGATCGTTGATGTTAAGCTCAAGGGATTGCTGCTCGCTTCCCCTGGATTTGTTATCGTCTTAATACTTTTTAGATGAAGCATCCTTGATTATCGGATAGATCAGAGTTTGTTTAGATTACAATTATAGAAATTGACCTGGAATATGGGAGGAAGTTATATGTCAAGAATTGATAACATCAGCAAAGCTTTTGAACCTGCTGAGGCTGAGGCCAGAATTTACAGCAGCTGGCAGGATGAGAAGCTTTTCACACCACAGCCGGAACCCAATAAGAAACCATATACTATCGTGATTCCGCCGCCGAATATTACTGGGCAGCTTCATATGGGGCATGCGCTTGATAATACGCTCCAGGACATACTGATCAGGCATAAAAGAATGCAGGGATATGCTGCGCTTTGGCTGCCTGGCACAGATCATGCGTCTATCGCAACAGAAGCGAAGATCGTTGAGAGAATGCGCGGAGAAGGAATCAGTAAGGAAGATATCGGTCGTGAGGAGTTCCTGAAGCGTGCCTGGGAATGGAAAAGTGAATTTGGTGGACGTATTATTGAACAGCTGAAGAGGCTGGGATCTTCATGTGACTGGAGCCGTGAGCGCTTCACGATGGATGAAGGTCTGTCTGAGGCTGTTCAGGAGGTTTTCATCCGGCTCTATAAAAAGGGTTTGATTTATCGTGGCGAGAGAATAATTAACTGGTGTCCGCATTGTCTGACCTCGATCTCCGATGCCGAGGTTGAATATCAGGATAAGCAGGGCAGTTTCTGGCATTTGCGTTATCCATTGGCAGATGGCAGCGGTCATCTCATGCTGGCTACCACCAGACCAGAAACTCTGTTAGGCGATACAGCTGTTGCTGTTAATCCTGATGATGAGCGTTATCAGGCTCTGATCGGCAAGACAGTCATTTTGCCGCTGGTGGGTAGAGAAATACCTATTATTGCTGACAGCTATGTCGATATGGAGTTTGGTACAGGTGTTGTTAAAATAACCCCCGCTCATGATCCGAATGATTTCGAGGTTGGTCTTAGACATCAGCTGCCGGTCATAAACGTTATGACTGATGATGCTCATATCAACGAAGATGGCGGAATTTACTGCGGGCTCACACGAGAAGAGGCCAGGAAGAAGATCGTTGCTGATCTTGAGGCTGGTGGTTTTCTTGAAAAAACAGAACCGCATCAGCACAATGTCGGAGCCTGCTATCGCTGCAGTACTACCGTGGAGCCCAGAGTGTCGTTCCAGTGGTTTGTTAAGATGGAGCCATTGGCAGGACCGGCTATTGAGGCTGTTAAGAATAATGAGACACGCTTCGTGCCTGAGCGCTTCGACAAGATTTATTTCAACTGGATGGAGAATATCAGAGATTGGTGTATTTCCAGACAGCTCTGGTGGGGACACCGCATACCTGCCTATTATTGCGATAGCTGCGGGAAAATCATGGTTGATCGTGAGATGCCTGATGTTTGTCCTGATTGTGGATCGACCTCTTTTACTCAGGATGCAGATACATTAGATACCTGGTTCTCATCTGCTCTGTGGCCGTTTTCAACTCTTGGCTGGCCGGCACAGACTGATGATCTTAAGTATTTTTATCCAACCAGTGTGCTGGTAACCGGGTATGACATCATCTTCTTCTGGGTCGCGCGAATGATCTTCTCTGGTCTGGAGCATACGGGTGAGGTACCTTTTCACACTGTATTTATTCATGGTATCGTTCGCGACAGCGAAGGCAGAAAAATGTCAAAATCGCTTGGTAATGGCATTGATCCGCTGGAGATCATCGATGAGTATGGCGCTGACGCGCTTAGATATGCGCTGGTAACGGGCAACGCACCCGGCAATGATCAGCGTTTTCAGACTGATAAGATTGAAGCCGGACGTAATTTTATTAACAAGATCTGGAACGCCTTCCGTTTTGTTGTGATGAATTTTGATGATGAAATGGAGCTGGATATTAATTTGCTGGACCTGTCTGAACTGGCACTTGAGGATCAATGGATATTAACAAGGCTGCAGCAGCTAAAGCAGGAGGTAGCTCATAATATTGATAAATATGAGCTTGGTGTTGCGATCGGCAAGATCTACAGCTTCTTATGGGAGGAATACTGTGACTGGTACATTGAGATGTGCAAATCGCGCCTGTCTGATAAGGGCAGCAGAGGACGCACTGTTGCACAGACTGTTTTGAATCATGTGCTTGCTCAGGCAATGCAGCTTCTGCATCCGTTTATGCCATTTGTTACTGAAGAGATCTATGGACACCTTGAGACAAATAATGGTTCGATCATGGTCAGTGAGTGGCCTGAGTACGATTCTGAATATGTGTTTATGGATGCTGTTGAACGTATGAGTGTTCTGATGGACGCGATCAGGGGCATAAGAAATATCAGAACAGAAATGCAGGTGCCATTCAGTCGCAAGGTCAGCATCATTGTCGTATCAGAGCAGGAAGCTATAAAAACTATGTTCAATGAGGGGACTGCCTTTATGCAGAGACTTGCAGGTGTTGAGGCGCTTGAAACCAGAAACAACAGTGAGGGTATGCCTGTAACCGCTGTGACAGCACTGTTTGCTGGTGGTGAGGTTTTCATTCCGCTTGAGGATCTGATCGATATTGACAAAGAGATCAGCAGACTTAACAAGGAGAAGGAAAACCTCGAGCAGGAGCTGAAGCGGGTTCGCGGCAAGCTGTCAAATGAAGCCTTTGTTGGTAAAGCGCCGGAGAAGGTCATTCAAGCTGAGAAGGATAAGCTTGAGCGATATGATGCGATGTATCAGAGTACTCTTGAGAGAATCGCGATTCTCAGCAAGGTTTGATCAAGTCAGCGAATAAGTCACAAAAGGCAACCTAATGGGAGAAACAAGTTATGAGTAATGATCTGAAAATCAGAATCGAAGCTCTTGTACGTGAAATGCCAATTGCCAGGTACGACTATTTGGGCAAAACAGTTATTGTGACCGGAGGAGCCCAGGGCATAGGTCGCTGCCTGAGCTTGAGCTTTGCGCTTGCGGGTGCTGATGTAATAATGATCGATATCAATCAGGAGGCTCTTGATGAGACTGCTTGGCTCTTGGAGCAGATGAAGCCTCTACTTGCCGATAATGCCAGTGGTTCAGTTATCCCTGTTCAGACTGATTTGTCGAGCCGCGAAGCTATAGAGAAGGCAGTAGATGAGATCAAGCCTCTGTTAGACAAAAAGGGCCTGCATCTATTGATCAATAACGCTGCAATTGCTGACGCGCATAGTGCCCATTTGCATGGAGATCCGGATGCTTTTGACCGTGTGCTGGCAGTTAATTTGCGCGCACCTTATCTTATGAGCAGTCTGCTTAGAACCTGGCTGAGCAGAAGCAGCGGAAGCAGTATTATCAATATTGCTTCGACCAGAGCATTTATGTCTGAGCCTCGATCAGAGGGCTATGGTTCGAGCAAGGGCGGAGTCGTAGCTTTGACTCATGCTATGGCGGCTACACTGGCTGACAGAGGCGTTAGAGTCAACTGCATAAGCCCCGGCTGGATCGCGACTGAGCATTGGCAGCTTGGCCTGCCGGAGGCCGTGGAGTTTTCAGAGGAAGACCATAGACAGCATCCTGCAGGACGTGTAGGTAAACCTGCTGACATTGCTGCAGCCTGTCTGTTTCTGGCTTCTGAAGATGCCGGATTTATTACCGGTGTCAATCTGACTATAGATGGCGGCATGACACATAAAATGATCTATAAATAGGAGAAACCTGATGTCAAATGCAAAATCAGTTGACTAGCTGTTAAAACACCCATACAATAATATTGGCTCGTCCGTCAGCAGACAGTTGACTGCTAATCCGAAAATGGCACGGGTGGGCTGGATTGTAAATCGGGATCAATAATATAAAAGGAGATGAACATTATGCCACTTGTAACAACAAAGGAAATGTTTCAGAAGGCCTATGAGGGCGGTTATGCCATCGGTGCTTTCAACGTTAACAACATGGAGATCATCCAGGGTATCACTGAAGCTGCCAAGGAACTGAAGTCACCACTTATTCTTCAGGTTTCATCAGGCGCCAGAAAGTATGCTAATCATACATATCTGACCAAGCTGGTTGAAGCAGCTATCATCGAGACTGATCTGCCGATCGCCCTGCATCTTGATCATGGCGACACTTTTGAGCTCTGTAAGAGCTGTATCGACGGCGGTTTTACTTCAGTCATGATCGATGGTTCTCATCATAGCTATGAAGAGAATGTTGAGCTGACAAAGAGAGTTGTTGAATACGCTCATGAGAGAGGCGTAGTTGTTGAAGCTGAGCTTGGCCGTCTCGCTGGTGTTGAGGATGATGTTAATGTTTCATCTGCAGATGCTTCATATACTGATCCTGAGCAGGTCTATGATTTCGTTACACGTACAGGCTGTGATTCACTGGCTATCGCTATTGGCACAAGCCATGGTGCTTTCAAGTTCAAGCCTGGTCAGAAGCCACAGCTGCGTTTCGATATCCTCGAAGAAATCGAGAAGAAGCTTCCTGGTTTCCCGATCGTTCTGCATGGCGCCAGCTCAGTTATTCCTGAATATGTTGAGATGATCAACAAATTTGGTGGTGAGATGCCTGATGCTATCGGTATTCCTGAGGACATGCTCCGTCAGGCAGCCAAAATGGCAGTTTGCAAAATCAACATCGACTCTGACCTGAGACTGGCAATGACAGGTACCATCCGTAAATATTTCGCGGAGAACCCAAGCCATTTTGATCCTCGTCAGTATCTCAGCCCTGCACGTGCATCTATCAAGGGTATGGTTGAGCATAAGATCAAGAATGTTCTTGGCTGCGACGGCAAAATCTAATTACGTCCAGTACTAAAAACCAATTTAAAAGTTAGACTGCCCCGTGCTTATAAAAAGCACAGGGCAGTTTTTTCTTATCAAATTATGTAATGACTCAAATTAAGCGAGCGGTTCGGTGCTGATCAATTTGCCATGTACCAGCAGTCTATGTGATGCAACTCGAACAGGATGGCAGGTGACCAGCAAGAGACGGTTCTCACCATTTGTCTGTTCATTGAAGTATGCGGGAATCTCCTGAGGATCAATAATGCTGATACCATCGACTTCATATGTGAAGCGTGCTTCTTTGGTTTCGATCACAACGATATCACCTGAAACGATCTCGCCAAGTCGATTGAAGTGCCTGCCATAATCATACATTCTGTGGCCAAGATAAATACTCAGACCTGGCTCACCGGCAGGCGCGCTGTAGCTGTAATGCCCTATCGCCACACGCAGATTGTACTTGGTAGAACCTTCAGCTATTGGCATATCAACACCGATTTTATCAATTTTTATCTTGCCGATGGCTTTTACCGTGATGACTTCAGGCTCTGGCTCAGTTGAATCAACGGTTTCAGTTTCCAGAGTGTCTGATTCAGACGGCGGCACATCATAGCCATCATTTTCTTCAAAATACTCAAGATCCTCTCCGGGTACGACCCATTGGTCAGCCTGAAATGTGATCGTTCCGTCACCTTCTTCGAAGTTCTCCTGCAGTTTGGTACTGAGTCTGTCCTGCTGCCAATGAACGTACATCGGCTTAACTATCAGATATATGCCGATAACTGCGATAACAATAACGAGAATATCAAGAAACCAGACGATGGGCTTCTTAGGCCTACGCTCCTTGATTGGATTTACGATCGGTTTTTCCCTGTTGAAGATCGACATTTATGATCAACTCCTATCAGTTCTGATTAGTTTCCTCGGCTGCCTGTATTAGTATCTCGCTGTTTTGAGGCGGCAGCTCCTTGTCCTTGAGTCTCTCTGCAAGCTCCTGCAATGCCTCTGCCTCTTTCCGAAGTCTTAAGCGAAACGCTCTACGTAAAAAAGCATTGTCATATTCCTTATGCTCCAGCGCTGTGACCGGCTCATAAGGCTTGACCGGCTGTGGCTTATTATCTTCATCGACGGCTACAAAAACCAGATACGCTCTGTTGACATGCTTCCTGCTGAGGTCAAGGTGCTCTACAAATGTATCTACTCTGACTTCCAGAGATGTATTGCCTGTCCAGGTAACCTCTGCCTCCAGTACTACCGTATCATTCATTTTGACCGGTGCTATAAACTCCAAAGGATCAACTGCTGCCAGTGTAACATCACGGCAGGCATGTCTCCTGGCCTCAACCGCGGCCGTAACATCTATCCATTCCATAAGCTTGCCGCCAAATAGGCGTTTCGCTCCATTAACATGAGAAGCCATTACTATCTGGACATGTGTAGTTCTCAAAAAACCACCTCCGTTGAACTATTTTAGCAAAATGCTTGTCTAAATGTCGTGCTTTTCATTTCAAAGATACAAAAGAGTAACAGAAACAACAGAAAATTACTACAAATAGCAGCTGTGCTAGACTATTATAATAAACAACAAGACATATGCATATAAAATCAATTTAGGTAAGGGGAATACATAAATGATCATACTGGTAAAAGGTGAGCAAAGAAATTTTGAGCATGTTACCGATCAGCCGATAAATCTGCTTCATCTGCTGCAGGAGCACGACGCTGCAGTCAGCGCGCCCTGCGGCGGCAAAGGCAGCTGTGGTAAATGTCGTGTGAAAATTGATGGAGTAGGCGATGTTTTGTCCTGCCAGACTGTGATCAGTCATGAATGGGCTGAGAATAACGGACTGAAACCAGATCAAGTGATCGTTGTTGAGCTGCCTGAATTCGGCAAAGCGCAGATCTCATCAGATGGTCTGATGCCTGATATCGTGATCGCGCCGTTAATTAACAGAGGCAAAGTAAGTCTCGAGCCTGCCAGTATAAAAGATCAACGCTCCAATCAGCTGCGTTTTGAAGAGACAAGCGGACTCAAAGTTCCTTTTGTTCTTCTGCCTCAGCTTTTTAATATCATTAATGCAGGTAATCGTGATATTGAGTTCGTGTTCAGGCGAGACACATCTGAGATAACACATTTTTTGCAGGCCAATACAGAGCATATCCTGGCAGCAGCTATCGATATTGGAACAACGACTCTTGCCGCCTGGCTCTATGATCTTGAAACTGGTGAGAGACTTGGCGTCAGCTCAAGGTACAATCCTCAGCGCAGCTCTGGTGCCGATGTGATCAGCCGTATTGAACGTATAGATAATGATATAAGCAATCTACAATTAATGCAGAAGCAGATAGCTGGTGCGATCTCCGGGATGACTGAGGAGATGATTTCAGCTGCCGGACTTAAGAGGCATGACGTACACTTCCTAAGTATCAGCGGCAATACGACCATGATGCATATACTATGCGGACTGAATCCCACGGCCATATCACAGTCGCCATTTATTCCTGTCAGTATATCAGAACAAATTCTGAGCGCTGGTCAATTGAATATCAATGTAGCAGGCGATCCATTATGCTTGCTCCTGCCATCGATATCGGCATATGCAGGCGCGGATATCACAGCTGGTATTATGGCCTGCGGACTGTTCAGAGCAGACAAGTCAAATAAGCTTCTGGTTGATCTGGGGACGAACGGCGAGATCGTATTGTCGCGTCCAGATGGAATGACAGCTTGCTCAACCGCTGCCGGTCCTGCTTTTGAAGCCGCGAATATTAGCTGCGGTATGAGTGGTACAACGGGAGCGATCGATAAGGTCTGGCTCGAGGGGGGAGACATCAGGTTTTCGGTTATCAGTGGCGCAGCCCCACAGGGTTTGTGCGGATCAGGTTTGGTTTCCGCTGTCGCTGCCTTGCTGCAGGCCGGTGTGATCGATGAGACTGGTCGTCTGGCAGATGATCCGGATGAATTGCCTGCTGAGCTGGCAGCTAGATGCTCTGAAATGGATGGCATGAACATATTCTGGCTGGACAAGCCTGATGGTAAAATATATCTGTCTCAGCGGGATGTTCGTGAGCTGCAAAACGCAAAAGCCGCGGTGGCTGCTGGTGTTATGAGGCTTCTTAAGCAAACCGATATGAAGGCAAGTGACCTGGACGAGATTTTGCTTGCAGGTGGCTTCGGATATTATCTCAATGTGGATGACGCATATAAGATAGGTCTGCTGCCGACTGGTGCCAGAGATAAAACAAGAGCTGTCGGCAATACGTCAGGCATGGGCGCGATAGCATGTATGTTGAACGATGAGCTGCGTCAGGAAGCTGCTTTGGCGGCTGCTTCGGTTGAGTATTTCGAGCTTTCTTCTGATCCGGTATTTACTGAGCTCTATATTGAAGCGATGATGTTCCCTGAGCTGGAGCAATAGTTATGGATAACACAAATAATAAATATGATATAGTCTTGCAAAAGCAGGCTGTCCGCAAGCGTATGTCCATATGGCGTGAGAGCTTGCAAGAACAGGATGTACAAGACCAATCTGCCATGATGGCTGAAAAATTGCTGCGTCTGATCAATGACAATCAGGACTATTTTGAATCACGTAAGAAGTCAGATCGGCCCTGTGTGGGTCTTTATAACGCTTTTCGACATGAAGCTGATTTTTCCTCGATCTGGCATGCGCTGCAAAAGGCAGGCTGGGAGTTGTCTTTTCCCATTATGGTATCTGCTGGATCTGATTCACCGCCGGGCAGGGCATTAAAATTTATTAGAGCTCCAATAATTAAACCTAATGACCCTCGACTTGATAAATGGTTTATCAAGGGTCATTTTGGTGTTCAGGAGCCGCCGGAGGAGCTTGATTCCGTTGTTGAGCCGGATTTGATCGTTTTACCAGGTTTGGCGTTTGACAGACAGGGAGGCAGGCTCGGCTGGGGCAAAGCATATTATGATTCATATCTTGCCGGTAGAGCAGCTGACAAGCGAGAGGTTTTCCCATTAACTCTGGGAGCTGCTCTCGAGGGACAGCTGATTGACGAGGTACCGACCGCAGAGCATGATGTTGCAGTTGCTGGAATAATAACACCTGCCGGGATCATTCTGACTGATAGTTGTTTTGTCGAACTGTTTATCTGAAGTTTCTTTCAAACTTGTGATAAAATAAGCACACAGCAACAATCAGAAATGGAGGTCTGTTGTATGAAGATTACGATTCTTGGCAATTCCGGCGGTTTTCCAGCTGCAGGCGGCGCGACATCCGGTTATCTTCTGGAAATTGATGGACACTATGTCTTAATTGACTGCGGCAGTGGTGTATTGGCCAACATGTTTAAGATCATAGATATAACCAAGCTTGACGCCTTGATCCTGACACATTTGCATAATGATCATATCAGTGATATTTCTGTTCTTAAATATGCGATAGACCTGTCCGGCAAGTATGGTATGAAGAGGGATGCCCTGCCGGTTTTTGCACCGGAAACACCTGAGACAGCGGCCGACAGCCTTAGAAGTGAAGGCAATATGATTATCGGCCGGCTCAAGGATGGCATGTCGATGAATCTCTATGGAGCTCATTTGGAGACCTACAGGATGGAGCATCCTGTTGAAACTTACGGTTTAAGAATAGAACATAACGGATCGATTTTTGCTTTTACCGCTGACTCAACTCCCTGTGATGCTTTGGCTGGACTTCTTCAGGATGCTGATCTCGCGATCATGGATGCAGGCATGCTTGAGAAATATCGCAAACCGGTCATGATGCATATGACAGCAGCCGAATGTGCTGCTGCCGCTAATAAGTACGGTGTTAAGAAGCTTTTGCTTACACATATTCTTCCATTGATCAGCAGTGATGAGCTTCTGGCCGAAGCAAGGACTGAGAGATCAGAAACAGAGCTGGCTATATTGATGCAGACTTATGATATAGGGTAATGATTTCGGTTGTTTTCACAGTAGCCATTTCTTGTGATTAGCAGTAGAATTAATGGTCCGGATATTAGCTGTGATCCTATAGTTCAAGGCTTATCAGAATGTCTGCGGCGAAATACTATGTAATAAACCAATATTGATCGTGAGGAGAAAACATGAGTGATAAACAAAACAAAAAACAGAATGCTGTAATTACAGTAGTCGGACATGATCGTGTAGGAATCATCGCCGCAGTATCTAAGCTGTTGGCTGAACAGGGTGTCAATATCAATGATATATCACAGACTATCCTGCAGGATGTTTTTACCATGATCATGCTTGTCGATTTGTCTGGAATCAAATCTGATATCAAGCTTCTCGCTGATGAGCTCGAGCAGCTTGGCAAAGAGCTTGAGATATCGATCAGAATACAGCATGCAGATATTTTTGATGCGATGCATCGTATATGAAGGGAACGGTCATAGTTAAATATGTTCAATGAATTTGAAATTCTTGAGACGATCCGCATGTTCCAGGAGCAGCATCTTGACGTGCGTACAATAACGATGGGTATCTCACTTATGGACTGCGCTACCTCTGACAGCAAGCAGACCAGCCAGCGCATTTACGACAAAATCTGTCGAAAAGCTGAACATCTGGTGAAGACAGGTGAGGATATCAGCAGAGAATATGGGATCCCGATCATAAATAAGAGAATCTCGGTAACACCGATCTCTTTGGTAGCGGCATCTGGCGAGACAAATAATTATACCTGCTATGCGCGTGCGCTTGACCGTGCCGCGTCAGAGGTTGGAGTTAATTTCATTGGTGGTTTTTCCGCGCTCGTTCATAAGGGCTATTCAAACAGCGACAGGGCTCTTTTGGCTTCGATTCCTGAGGCGCTTGCAACGACTGAGCTCGTTTGCTCTTCAGTAAATCTTGCCACCAGCAGAACCGGCATTAATATGGACGCTGTTCGTGATATGGGTGAGATCATCCTGAAAACTGCCCAACTTACAGCTGACAGAGATGCTCTTGGTTGCTGCAAGCTGGTTGTTTTTGCCAATGCGCCGGAGGATAACCCGTTTATGGCCGGAGCCTTCCTTGGACCAGGTGAGCCTGAATGTGTAATTAATGTTGGTGTATCAGGCCCTGGTGTGGTCAAGCATGCGCTAGAGAGCGCTAGAGGCCAGAATCTCGGTGTCGTTGCTGAAACGATCAAGAAGGCAGCTTTCAAAATAACCAGAGTTGGTCAGCTGGTAGCAAGAGAAGCATCCAGACGCCTTGATGTTCCTTTTGGAATTATTGATCTTTCACTGGCACCAACACCTGTTGTGGGTGATTCTATTGCCAGAATTCTTGAAGAGTTCGGACTTGAGACCTGCGGTGCTTGGGGAACGACAGCCGCACTGGCTATGCTTAATGACGCCGTCAAGAAAGGCGGAACTATGGCATCTTCATTTGTAGGTGGATTGAGCGGTGCTTTTATACCGGTCAGTGAAGATGAAGGTATGATCGCAGCTGTAAACTCAGGCGCTCTATCACTTGAGAAGCTGGAAGCGATGACCTGTGTTTGTTCAGTTGGCATAGATATGGTAGCAATACCCGGAGACACTTCTGCTGAAATTATTTCGGGCATAATCGCAGATGAAATGGCAATTGGCACATTTAATAACAAAACAACCGCAGTCCGCATAATTCCGGTTCCTGGCAAGGATGTCGGAGATACAGTTTCATACGGTGGTCTGCTTGGTTCAGCTCCAATTATGTCTGTCAATCAATCATCTCCTGCGGAGTTCATAAAGCGTGGTGGCAGAATACCTGCGCCTATTCACAGTATGAGGAATTAGTCTTGAACGATTTGGCATACGAAAACAAAATGATGAAGTTCTTCCTTGAGGATATGAGTGTGGAAGCGATGTTGGCCTGGGGGCAATCGTTTCCTGCCTATCCAGGTGAAAAAAACGACCGCTGGCATATGCTATATCAGATTCTTGAGTCCGCGAAGCTCATCAGGGATTTTGATGTTGAGAACGCAGCTGAGAAGCTGAAAATGACACATGATCCAGCCTCAGATCTCTTCACTTATAGATTAATTTCAAGCTGGCTTGGATATGAGACTGAACCGAATATTGAGAATGAGGATGAGATCTATGATCTGATCGATGAACTGGAGTTGATAACTGATCTGTCAGAGTATGGAAGCATTCAGATCACGGATATGAAAATAGCTGAGCTGAGTGCACACGTGCTGCGTATAGTTATGTGCTCTCATATGCCCATACCGGATCGAGAATATCAGGAGTACAACTTACTGGATATAGAGTACTTGATCAAGCATACTGACAACGAAGCCTTGATCACATGGGCGCAATTTCATTATGACGTTTCCGAGGCTGAGATCAATTCTGATCATGCCGGTTTTGCTGCTTTAAGCCTTAAGTGGATAGAGCTATGTGCAAAATGGGATTATTTTGGTGATGAAACAGTTTTTGTCGATATGGCGGTCATCACATATGAATCATTAGGTGACAAAGCTAGTGCGATTGGTTTAATTGACCGTGCACTTGAAATATGTTCGGACAAGGAGCAATTCCTGATCCTCAAAGCGAAAAGGCTAAGATATCATGGGAATGCAGCCGCAGCCAGTGATACAGGAAGTGAGCTTATTGATCTATTTCCTGGCAGTCATACAGGATACTGTCTGCTTACTCAGAGCAAATGGTCTGAGAATAAAACAGAGGAAGCACTTGCAATGGCGGAAAAAGGCTGCAGTCTTTTTCCAGATTCAGTAGACTGCCGTATTAACAGGGCTTTTGTCTATTTTTCTCTGGAGAAATATGAGTCGGCGCTTGTGGACTTCCAGGCTGCTGTCAGCAGCCAACAATATAGATATGATTCACAACGTGGAATCGGCAGATGTCTTGTACTTCTGGGCAGAGAGCGAGAAGCGATCGAGCATTTTTTCAGCATAAGCAAAATTTACCAGGACGCGGATATATATTTTGAGCTGGCTGACCTCTACATGAGCGGCGGCTGGATCGATGATGCAGCCAGAATGTGCCGCAAATGTCTTGAGATCGATGGCAGCTTCTCAGGTGCCTATTTTCATTTGGCTTCTATTGCCGATATCAAGGGCAATGAGTCTGATGCAATAGAGTTATATGAGAAGGCGATCTCAATCGCTCCTGAGCATACAGCTGCTATGACAGCTCTGGCTCTGTTGCTGCAGCAAGAAGGCGATAGCGAGAGAGCACTTGAACTTGCTGAGAAAGCACTCGAGACTACGCCGGATTATGCCGATGCCATGTATGCGAAGGGAAATATCCTTTATTATTATGGAGAATATGAAGAGGCCGAGGAATTATTCGATCAGGCGATCGGCCTTATTCCTGATCATGTGCCGGCATTGGCAGGCAAAGGCAATTCACTGGTTCAGTTGGCTGAATACGAAGAAGCACAGATCAGTCTTGATCTGGCACTCAAGCTCGATCCCGAAAATCTTGATGCCTGTCATGGCAAACTGTCATTGTGCCGTGAGCTTGGGCTTGAGGGTGAACAGCAGCTGTGGCAGAAAAGAATCATTATGATCGAGAATCGTATAGATGAATCCGATAACGAAAATAGTCGGGCTGATTTGCCCGACCTCAATTTCGATATGCTAGAAGACTATTTCGATGAAGATTCGGCAGAAGATATTTTAAGTTAGAGGTTCTGCCGAACTTGATCTCAATTTGTAAATTGCAGTGACAACTAAACTCAGTCTGTGAAACGTGCTGCTGCTTTATCAATTGCGGCTGCGACTGTCTCTGGTGCGGGTGCGCCTGTTATGCGGCGTTGGCTGACACATGTATCCAAACTGATCGCGTCAAATATATCGTCTCCGATCATGTCTGAGAATGTCATCATCTCCTCGAGGCTGAGATCGTCCAGGGCACAGCTCTTCTCAACACAGTAGCGCACCATGCGTCCTGAAACCTCATGCGCACTGCGGAATGGCAGTCCTCTCTTGACGAGATAATCGGCAAGATCGGTGGCATTGGTAAAACCGCCGGCAGCTGCCTGACGACAACGATCCTTCCTGATACGCATTGTTGAAAGCATACCGGAAAAAGCCGGAAGGCACATAAGAACTGTGTCAACGGCGTCGAATACAGCTTCCTTATCCTCTTGCATATCCTTGTTATATGCCAGGGGCAGGCCCTTCATCATGGTAAGCAGAGTGATCAAAGACCCATAGACTCTGCCGGTTTTACCACGAGTCAATTCGGCAATATCCGGGTTTTTCTTCTGTGGCATAATACTGCTGCCAGTACTGTATGCGTCATCTAACTCGACAAAAGCAAATTCCTGACTGGACCAGAGAATAATTTCTTCACTAAGACGTGATAGGTGCATCATGAAAATTGACAGCATACTGGTTAATTCAATAGCGTAATCCCTGTCGGACACACCATCAAGACTATTCATCGTGATGTCCGCAAAACCAAGCTCGTCAGCAACAGACTGGCGATCGAGATCGTAGGTCGTACCAGCAAGTGCGCCAGAACCAAGCGGCATTACATTCATTCTGCGGCTGCAGTCATCAAGTCTATCAATATCACGAGCAAGCATCTCGACATAGGCCATTAAATGGTGAGCCATCGTAATAGGCTGAGCACGCTGCAGATGCGTGTAGCCTGGCATGATCGTTTCAAGGTTTTCCCGACAAATGCTAATAAGAACAGAATAGAGTTCAAGCATACCAGCTCTGATCTCTGCAATGATATCGAGCAAATACATGCGCAGATCGAGCGCAACCTGATCATTGCGGCTGCGTCCCGTATGCAGTCTTTTGCCGGCATCGCCGATTCTTGATGTCAGCTCAGCCTCAATGAACATGTGAATATCTTCTGCCAGCGGATCAAAGCTGAGCTTGTTACTTTCTATATCGAGCAGTATGTCATTCAATCCATCTATTATAAGACCGGCGTCATCGCTAGTGATTATGCCCTGAGCCGCCAACATGCGTGCATGAGCACAGCTGCCCTTGATATCCTGTTTGTACATTCTTGCGTCAAAAGAAATAGAAGAATTATAGGCGTTGACAGCAGTGTCAGTTTCCTTGCTGAAACGGCCGGCCCAGAGTTTGGTGCTCTGAGCCGGTGTGTTCGCAGCTTTCCTGCTGTCTGCTGAATTTGTTGAATTAGTTGGAGTCATATTAGCAGACCTTTCTGATCAATCAGTCAAGCAGACCGTTGCGTTTCTTCATCTGAGCTACGACCTTCATAGGCAGACCGAAACAATTGATGAAGCCGCCTGCGTCAGCCTGATCATAGACAACATCCTCACCGAAGGTAGAAAGCTCTTCCTCATAAAGTGAGAAGGGTGAAGTTGTGCCTGCCGGAAGTACATTGCCCTTGTAGAGCTTGAGTTTTACCTTGCCGGTAATGGTTTTCTGAGTCTCATTCACGAAAGCGTCAAGCGCTTCGCGCAGAGGATGGAACCATTGGCCGAAATAAACCAGCTCCGCATATTTATGAGACACAAGATCCTTATAATGCATGGTGTCTCTCTCCAGACAGAGCAGCTCCAGCTCACGATGAGCCGCATACATTAATGTGCCGCCCGGTGTTTCGTAAACACCTCTGGACTTCATACCGACAAGACGATTCTCAACCATGTCAGCAATGCCTACACCATTTCTGCCGGCAATCTCGTTAAGCTTCTTGAGCATATCAACAGGTGCGAGAGCCTCGCCGTTTACTTTTACCGGGATGCCTGCTTCGAAATCCAGCTCAACATATTCAGCCTGATCTGGTGCCTTCTCAGGCGAAACCATCATTTCCAGGATTTTATCATATTGCGGCTCATTTGCCGGATCCTCAAGATCCATGCCCTCATGACTCAGGTGCCAGAGGTTTTTATCCATTGAATAGTTATTCTCTTTTGTAACCGGAACGGGAATACCGCGTGCATTAGCGTAATCGATCTCTTCATCGCGCGATTTGATTTCCCAGACTCTCCAAGGAGCGATTATCTTCATTTCCGGAGCCAGCGCTTTGATGGTCAACTCAAAACGAACCTGATCATTACCCTTGCCAGTACAGCCATGAGCTATTGTTGTGCAGCCTTCCTTGCGTGCTATCTCAACCATTCTCTTGGCGATGATCGGCCGGGCAAAAGATGTTCCCAGAAGATATTTGCCTTCATAGACAGCGCCAGCCTTGAGCGTAGGATAGATATAGTCTGTGATGAATTCCTCGGAAATATCCTCAATGTAACATTTGGATGCGCCGCACTTAAGTGCCTTGGCCTTGAGCGCTTCATGGTCAAGATCGATGCCGACCTCGCCAGCCATGGCGATAACTTCGCAATCATAGTTTTCGAGCAGCCAGGGGATTATGATAGAAGTATCCAATCCGCCTGAATAAGCTAGAAGTATTTTTTCTTTTGCCATTTTAGTAGACCTCCCAAACATTAATGCAGTTGCATAAAAAGTGTTAAAATTGCATAAAAAGATTGTTGTTATGAATAATTATAAACTATTGCATGAACAATAGCTATTATGCCAATTGTTCAATTTCATGCTTAGAAGTATACAGCTGTCCTGTTGATAATGTCAAAGCCCAAACAGCCGGTCATATAGTATACTTAATGCCGTGGAACACGATGTCGAAACAGATGGATCTGTGACCGTTTCTTGTTTCATAATAAGTAGCTGGTCGTGCTATAATTTGTTGTGTATGAGGCTGACCAGTTATGCAAGGAGATATAACATGTCATATCCAATAATAGATGCACTTGCCGGCTCATGGCTGATGGCTGATGGGCGAATATATGATCATGGATCAGAGATGACAGCACAGCTGCGTAAGCCTGCTGGATATCTGATGTATTATGAGGTTGTTAGAATCGCTGATAATACACCATTATTCTGGGATGATCATATTGAGAGGCTGAATAGATCGATCGACGGCAGCTTCAAGCTCAGAGGTGATCTGCTGGGAGAGAGCAGAAAGCTGCTCGAGCGTCATTTGCAGGCAGGAGTAGATCTCGAGGGTCTGAATTTACGTATCGTTGTAACACCTGAGCTTAGAGTGATCCACCTGATACCTTCCTATTATCCTGACCTATCACAGTTCAGCAAGGGAGTATCAACATTGATCATCAACTGGGAACGCGAGAATCCCAATGTTAAGGTGATAAAAGCCGATTATAAAGCAGCCGTAGCACATGGCTTTGCCCGCAAGAGCAGTTATGGCAGTCCTTTTGAGCTTCTTCTGGCTGATAATAATGGATTTCTTACCGAAGGATCAAGATCTAACTTATTTTTCATAAGAGATGATGAAGTTCTTACTGCACCAGATGACAGGATCCTGCTGGGTGTAACCAGAAAGTATGTTATGCAGGCTATTGAGCGAGCAGGAGCTGGACTCAGAGTGGAAATGATTACAGCAGATGAACTGGCTGGTGGATCTGTTTCGGCAGCATTTTTATCGGGATCGCCGATAGATCTTCTGCCGATAAGCTCAATTGAAGAGATTCCACTGCCCTCCGCTGCCAATGAGCTCTTCGTGAAGATAAACAAAGAGTATCATAATATAATGCGCGAGTGGCTTGCCAGTCATATCCATTACAAGCCTGATTCAAAATAAATCAAAGAGGATGCGGCAGGTAATAGAATTGATAGCATCATATTGCTATAATATATTGGCAAAAGCCGAGCAGACCTGAGTGCAGCAGTTTTTTGCCGGCTGCTTGGTCAATAATAATTATCCATAAACAAGGAGGAATTTTAATGCATCAAGAAAGTGGACGTGTTTCAGTCAGTACTGAGAATATTTTCCCGATTATTCGTAAGTGGTTGTATTCTGATCGGGATATTTTTCTGAGAGAACTGGTTTCAAATGCTTCGGATGCCATATCCAAGCTGAAGAGACTGGTTGACATGGGTGAGGCGCAGCTGCCGGAGGATGAGTTGTTCCGGATCGATGTCAGCTTCGATAGTGAAGCCGGCGAGCTGATGATCACAGATAATGGTATAGGCATGACAACTGAGGAAATCCGCAAGTACATAAACCAGATAGCTTTTTCCGGTGTGATGGATTTCGTGGAGAAGTACAAGGACAAAGCTGCTGAAGATGCTGGTATTATTGGACATTTTGGACTTGGATTCTATTCAGCCTTCATGGTTTCTGATCAGGTCAGGATCGATACCCTTTCATGGCAGGATGGTGCTGAAGCAGCATCCTGGCAAAGTGAGGATGGCATGGAGTATATCATGGCCGGCTCTGAGTATGATCAGAGAGGTTCAAGAATCACTCTGAAATTATCGGAAGAAGGCAAATCATTCCTGAACAGTTCTGAGATTAGAAGTATTCTTGACAAGTACTGTAATTTTATGCCTTATCCCATCTACTTCCATGACCTGACAGCTGAGCGTAAGGCGGCAGAAGAGGCTGCCAAGGCTGACAAAAAGGATGACAATGAGGAAACTGCGGCAGACAAAGAAATACTGCCTGTTAATAACGTTTCTCCGCTCTGGCTCAAGAATCCGTCGGAGTGTACTGATGATGAATACAAAGAATTTTATCGGACTACCTTCAGAGACTTTCGTGAGCCTCTATTCTGGATTCATTTAAATATGGATTATCCATTTAAGCTGAGAGGAATACTCTATTTCCCACAGACCGATAATGTCTATGAGACCTTGGAAGGCAGGATAAAAATCTATTATAATCAGGTTTTTGTGGCAGACAACATAAAGGAAATTATTCCTGAGTTTTTGTTCCTGCTTAAGGGTTGTATTGATTGTCCCGATCTGCCGCTCAATGTCTCAAGAAGCTTTCTGCAAAATGATGAATATGTTGGCAAATTATCGAGCAATATCATACGCAAGGTTTCAGAGAAGCTCAATAAACTGTTCAAGGATCAGAGAGAGGACTATGAGAGCTATTGGCATGATATTGGTGTTTTCGTCAAGTATGGCATGCTGCGTGATGAGAAATTCAACGATCGTGTTAAGGAAATAGCACTGTTCAAAACCGTCGATGACAAGTTCAAAACACTTGCCGAGCTTGGTGATGAAATATACTATACTCCTGATGCCAAGCAGCAGGTAACTTATATTCAGATGGCCAAGAAGCGTGGTTTAGAAGTAGTTATAATGGATCATGAGCTTGATAATCATTTCATGTCCATGATCGAATACAAAAATGAAGGCAAGAAATTCAAAAGAGTTGATGCTGAACTGGGCGGCAAGGATAGTGAAAGTGATAGAACAGAAGCGTTTGCTGCGATCTTCCGTGCGGCCAGTGGTATCGAAAAACTAGATGTCAAGGTGCAGTCACTGGGTGAAGAGGCCTTACCGGCAATGATTCTTGAGTCTGAGGAGAATCGCAGGATTCAGGAAATGCGCAAGCAGTTTGAGAAGATGCAGGGTAAGGGAGATGATGCTATGGATATTGATAGTATGTTCCCGCTGCAGCAGACACTGGTGATTAACGAAGACAGTCCTCTGATATCCAGGATGCATGCTCTTAATGAGTTGCCGGCTCAGAGGGAAAAGGCTGAAGCAATCGCTGAACAGGTATATGATCTGGCTAGACTTGGGCATGGCTCACTGACAGCCGAAGATATGGCGAAATTCCTTAAGCGCAGTGCAGAACTGCTGAATAAGCTGGCCGAATAAGAAGCTGGCTGAGAAATTGCTCATTATTAGATGATCCCGTGGTTGGCGCCGCGGGATCTTATGAAACAAGTGCAAAAAGCGTCTTATGGGTACAGCTGTGAATAGTGAAGACGCAATAAAATATAAGGATGGCAGATCAATGGAAGCAAACAGCCAAGTAAAAAGAGTTTATGTGGTTAAGCGCCCCGGCTTTGATATTGAAGCACAGGGTATTGCTGCGGATCTTAAGGAAAATCTTGGGTTGACCGGACTGGAGTCGGTACAGATTTTCAACAGGTACGACGTATCTGGCTTAAGTGAAGAGGATTTCAATAAATCGATTTCCCAGGTGTTTTCTGAAGCACCGGTAGATGATGTATTTGTCGAGAAAATCGATTTGGCAAAAGCAGATGCGGTAATAGCTGTTGAGGCTTTGCCTGGCCAATATGATCAGCGTGCGGATTCCGCTTCTCAGTGTATACAAATAGTAACATGTGGTGAACGGCCCTTATGCAGAACTGCCAGAGTTTTCGCTTTCTATGGAATGATATCTCCTGAGCAGCTTGATCAGATAAGAAAATGGCTGATCAATCCTGTTGAGTCACGTGAAGCCTCCCTGGATAAGCCGGATTCACTTGAGGATCAATTAGATGCTCCAGAAGATATTAAGCTGGTTGATGGCTTGATTCAAGCTAACGACTCTATGCTTGAGGAGCTTAGAAGAGAAGCTGGTCTGGCAATGTCCATAGAGGATTTGAAGTTTATCCGGACTTATTTCAAACAAGAACAGCGTGACCCCAGCTGGACTGAACTGCGGGTGCTTGATACATATTGGTCTGATCACTGCAGACATACAACCTTTTTAACTGAGATAGATGAGATCATTTTCGAAAATGATGATGAGCTTAGTCATCATATCCAGAGTGTTTTGGCTGACTATAGACAAAAGAGAGCTGAGATCTATGGTGATAGATTGGCAAGCAAGCCTGAATGTCTGATGGATCTTGCTACGATCGCCATGAAGCATCTGCGTGATAACGGTCAATTGGCTGATCTTGACCAATCCGAGGAGATAAATGCCTGTAGTATCAAGGTTGAAATAGAAGTCAATGGCAAGCCTCAGGACTACCTTGTTATGTTTAAGAACGAAACACATAACCATCCTACAGAAATTGAGCCTTTTGGCGGCGCTGCCACCTGTCTGGGCGGAGCGATCAGGGATCCTTTGTCCGGCAGATCCTATGTCTATCAGGCGATGCGTGTTACTGGCAGCGGCGATCCGACAGTTCCTGTCTCCGAGACGCTGCCCGGAAAGCTTCCTCAGCGTAAACTGACAAAAACCGCAGCGCATGGCTACAGCTCTTATGGCAACCAGATTGGTTTGGCAACAGGACAGGTCGATGAAATATACCATCCCGGCTATGTAGCTAAACGAATGGAAATAGGTGCTGTTATAGCAGCCGCGCCAGCTGATCAGGTAAGAAGAGAAGTCCCCGCAGCTGGTGATCAGATCATTCTTCTTGGCGGCAGGACCGGTAGAGATGGCTGCGGCGGCGCAACTGGTTCATCCAAGGCTCATACTGAGGAGTCATTAATAACATGCGGTTCTGAAGTGCAGAAGGGTAATCCTCCGACTGAGAGAAAAATCCAAAGGCTGTTCAGGAACCCTGAGGTTGCCCGCATGATCAAACGCTGTAATGATTTTGGCGCCGGTGGCGTATCTGTCGCGATCGGTGAGCTGGCACCTGGACTGATAATTGATCTCGACAGAGTGCCTAAAAAATATGATGGTCTTGATGGTACTGAGCTGGCAATATCTGAATCACAGGAGAGGATGGCAGTTGTCGTTGCTCCTGAGGATGTGGATAGATTTATCTCGGCAGCAGATTTTGAAAATCTGGAAGCAGTACCAGTCGCAACAGTAACTGCTGAACCAAGAATGATTATGAAATGGCGAGACAAAACGATCGTTGATCTGGCTAGAGAGTTTATTGACAGCAACGGTGCCCCACAGCACGTATCTATCAGAGTGAAATCTGCTGAAGATGCTGGTAAGCTTATTGGTGACCTGGATGAGACTGTGTCATCTGATAATTTTGCGGATACTCTTATTAAGAGAATGAGCAGCCTTGCTCATTGCTCACGCAAGGGTCTGGTCGAGATGTTCGACAGTACAATTGGTGCTGGAACTATCCTTATGCCTTTTGGAGGCAGATATCAGTTAACCGCAGAAGAAGGCATGGCTGCTCTTATACCTGTTTTGGATGGGCAAACCGATAACTGCAGTTTCATGACCTACGGTTTTGATCCTGAGCTTTCTGTCAGAAGCCCATTCCATGGCGCATACTACGCTGTACTGCATTCAATTTCGAAGCTGGCAGCAATGGGTGCTGATCCATTCAGCGCCAGACTAACCTTCCAGGAATATTTCGAGCGACTGACAGATGAAACAAAATGGGGCAAGCCTTTGATGGCTTTGTTAGGAGCTTATCAGGCGCAGCTTGATTTTACTGTACCTGCGATTGGCGGCAAAGACAGTATGTCAGGAAGCTTCAATAATTTGCATGTACCGCCTACTCTCGTGTCTTTTGCTGTTTCGGCCGGTAAGGCCAAACAGGTCTGTTCAGCTGCCTTCAAGCAGGCAGGAATTCCTGTCTGGCTTCTTGACATTAAAAAGGATGAGCTTGGCATGCCGGATATCTGCGATTGGCGAGAGAAGCTCGGCCTGGTTTATCGCTTGCAGCAGCACGGTCTTGTAGAGGCCGCAGCAACAGTTGGCTCAGGAGGAATCGCAGTAACAATAGCCAGACAGTGTTTTGGCGAGAGACTGGGGTTCAAGTTTGATACGACTCTGACAGCCAGAGATGTTTTCGCGCCGCGAACAGGCGCTATTTTGCTGGCTGTAGCGGATATTGAAGGCATGAACCTTCTAAGAAGAAACGGAGCTCTTCTGACAGGACAGACAATATCTGATACCGAGATAGTGTTTGGTGGCCAAAGAGTTGATCTTGAAGCTGTCATCACAGGCTGGCATAACAAGTTGGAAAAAGTCTTCCCGACTGATGTCCGGAGCAAACCGGCAATTGATAGCAGACTTGAAGAAAACACAAATTATAATTCATACAATAGCTTGAGTTACACCGAGGCCGGACAGACAAAAGCTCCTGCGGTGATAACTGGGGATTCTGCTAAACCCAGAGTTTTTATTCCAGTATTCCCAGGCACAAATTGTGAGTATGATACCCAAAAGGCTTTTGAGAAGGCCGGTGCAAGCACTGATATTCTGGTTGTCAGAAATTTGTCACATCAGGCTATTTCTGAAACGATCGCTGAAATGGAAAGAAGAATCGCCTTGGCACAGATCGTTATGCTTCCAGGAGGTTTCAGTGGTGGTGATGAGCCTGAGGGTTCAGGTAAGTTTATCGCGGCTGCTTTGCGTAATCCTGCGTTAACTGAGCAGATCAGGATCCTGCTGCAGAAGAGAGATGGATTAATGCTTGGTATATGCAACGGATTTCAGGCGCTGGTCAAACTGGGACTGCTGCCATACGGCGACATAACAGATTTGTCAACCGATTCACCGACCTTGACTTTTAACAATATTGGCAGACATGTTTCATCGTATGTCACAACAAGAGTTGTTAGTAACCGGTCGCCATGGTTATCAATGACTCGAATGGATGAGCTATATCAAGTCCCTGTATCGCATGGTGAGGGCAGATTTTCCGCAAACACGGAAGTATTATCGAAATTGATCGATAATGATCAAATTGCCACCCAGTATGTGGATCTGAACGGTAAGCCATCTGTTGAAACTGCTTACAACCCAAATGGCTCTGTAGCTGCCATAGAAGGTATCATAAGCGCTGATGGCAGAATATTCGGCAAAATGGGCCATTCAGAAAGATACGGTGACAATATTGCTAAGAATATTCCAGGGAATAAGGATCAAAGAATTTTTGAGGCTGGCGTGAAGTGGTTTAAGTGATCTTGAAGCTTTAACGAGCGGGAGGAATTATGAAGCAAAAAAAGGCAACACAAAAAGGGCCTGTTCACAAGAAAAAGCAGAAGCAGTCCAAGCGTAGAGAAATTGGTGGAACCACCAGATTTCTTGTAATCGTAATGTCAGTTGTTTTACTGGCAGCTTCTCTGCTGGCCTCCTACGCACGATTCAGACCAGTTATTCTTACTTTGCCAACACAGGTCTACAAATACACTAGAAATGCTGATATAAGCTATCATATTCAAAATAGACCGACAGAGTTTTTTGACCAGACAATGCAGGGTATGGGTGCTGTTTATCTTCGCAGCAACGCGATCAGCGTTCTGCCAGTAATTAAATATGAGATCAGCGGCGTCAATGTCATTACTATCAGCGGCAAGTATCAAGTAGTGGCCATATTGCGCCAGCTAGATCAGGCAGACCCCAATAAGCAGATCAGCTCAAAAACCATACCTCTGACTGATGAGATATTTATTAATACTGTTGACAGTGGCATCAGCCTTGAAGAATCTGCGCAGGTGGACCTTGCCGCTGTTAATGATATGGTGATCGCTCTTGAACAGGATATCGAACAGGAAGTTTCTTATGAGTTAGAGATTGGATTGCAGACCGATTTTACTTTGTCTAGTTCTGGACAGGAGATTGCTAAAATACAGGAACGCCCAGGCATGATCATGCCGCTTGAGGGTGAGACCTTTACAATCAGGTTGCTTGATCTACAGGACAAAAAGGATTCGATATGGCGATTCCAAGATTGGCGTCTTGAATTGTCTCCTATGCCTGTTTGGCTATATCCTGCAGCTGTTTTTCTGAGTTTAATGCTATTGATATTCTTCCTGGCTACAACAAGGACCAGGAAACGTCAGAAGTTCACAAGACAGCTGCAAAAGATGCTGCGCATGGCCAGAGGACGCTTGATGATGATAGGAGATAAGGCTTGGGAACCGGAGTGGTGCATTACGGCCAGCAACTTTAAAACCATGGTGAAAACGGCGAGAAGGCTCAAGCATCCAATTTTCTGCTATATTGATCGTGATAGTGATGTTCCGGCAGCTTTGTTCTATGTATATTATGGCGAGAATAATTATTGTTATACATATACAGGCAGTCCAGACCGTAAATGGAACAAACAGTTTGATCATGAGACTCCAGTAACAGTTAAATCGAACAACAATATGGAACCATTAATTGAATTGCCGTCTATTGGCAGCAAACTTCGAAATGAGGTCAAATCAACAACCTTGCCGTCCACAGAGAATTCAGAAAAAAAATGATTACTATTTGTATGACATAAATTTGAATCTTTGTTATAGTTGAATAAGTAAATTTCTTAAATAATATGTTTTTTATTATCTTCGGAGGCAGCTTGATGTGGAATCATCTTAAGTCAATGAAAAGCTTTTTTCTCAAAGCTTTTATAATTGCTGTTATTTCTGCGTTTTTGCTGAGCTTTGTTTTCAGTTTAACTATCAACAAGAGATTGATCAACAATCAAATCGGCCATTATACAGCTGACGAGAATCACAGGCTTGATTATAACCAAAGCATTATTGAAGGTATAATGAGCAATTGGAAGAAGGATCTTGATTTTTTCAGCGGTGTACTTGCCAGTGATCAGAAAGCAAGTGCCGGCTTGGCAGATAGTTCTCCAGACAAGACAATTCCAACATGGCTTGAGCGTCAGATGCTTCATAGCGGATATAGCGAATTTCAGTACTTGAGTCTCAGCGATATCATGTATTCTGATTCCGATTTGAATGCCGATTGGCTTGACGAGATTCCCGATGAGAAACTGTTTTCTGCAGCTGAGGATATTATTTTTGTTTCCTGGTCAGGGGCGGATATGGAATCAGGAAAATCCTTCAACTTTTTTAGACTAAGCAGACCTCTGTGGCTTGATGGTCAAGTCGAGGGCTTGCCTGATGGTATTTTCAGCTTTGTTTATCCAGCGCACAAATTGATAACAGGTAATAAGCTGGATCAAGGCTCAGATATAGCACATATGATGCTAACTGACTCATCAACCAGAGTTATAGCTGAGTTTGATGATGTGCCCTCAAGAGTTGCGATCAGGGCTGTACAAGAGGTCAGAAATGCGGTTGCTTCTGTTAATGAAGGATATATTCGCATAAATCGGGGAGCATACTTCTGGCGTAGGATAATTATGCCTGATGATTTTGTTGGCGTTGGGCTATTTACCTCTGATAGCAATTACTACCTGATTTCTGAAATCGCAGCTGGCTCTGATATTTATAGAATGTACTCCGGGTCAGTCATATATCTCATAGTAGAAGCATTGAAAGATTCTTTTGTACCGTTCTTCATTCTTATTCTTGTAGGTGCTATTGCTGCGGGACTGCTGGCACTTCGCAAGCATCAGCAGATTAGAGCAAAATACCTCTCAGAATATGATCAAATGAGTGGTACATTAAATAGGTATACCGGATTGAGCCGTATACAAAAGGTGTTCAAGGACTCAGAAAATCTGCGTGAAATGTCGATCTGTTTCGTTGATATAAATGGTCTTAAACAGGTAAATGATCAGCTCGGACACGATTATGGAGACGAACTGATCAAAACTGCCGCACAAGCGATCAAGGATAGTATTAGGCGAGGTGATTTTGTAATTAGAATGGGCGGCGATGAGTTTTTGCTTGTTTTACCGGGCGTTCCTGCAGAACAGGCTGAGCTTATTTGGTTGAGAATCAAAGAATATATGAAGAGAATAAATCAAACTGAAAAAAGGCCTTATATCGTCTCTGCCAGTCACGGAATAACTGTTATCAAGTCAATTGAACAGGATCAGATCGAAGACCATATAAGCAAGGCTGACTCGATCATGTATGAGGAAAAAAGAAGAATAAAGGCTAAACTTCAGGTAATAAGAGATACAGAATCTCAGTGACAATATTACCTCATTTTGGCAGATTTTTATTGCTATTTGTCGAAAAATCGAATCAGAAACCTCACTTATAGTGTGATTTAACTGAAAAATTTGCTGTTTGTTTGACACTTGTAATAGGCCTGATTATAATTGCAAACATGAAAAAGATAAACAAACCAAGAATCATAGCTGTAGCTGCACAGCTTTGGAACAACGTTCGAAGTATCAGCAGCAAGCGCGAGATCAAGGTGGCAAGATCGATCATCAGATCGTTTATCTTGACTATATTGATTAGTCTTGGTCTCGTCGCAGGTGTATTGGCAAACAGCCGCTCAACAATGCTGGCAGATGAAACAAGATATCCAGCAGAGCTTACAGTCACAGATGGTGACAATACTCAGACACTTTTGACATATCAGAATACAGTGATAGAGGCAATAGATGAAGCAGGAATCAAGGTAGGAGAAAATGACCTGCTAAGCCTGTCGGATGATCAGCAATTGCTGCCCGGCCATCGATACGATCTATCAGTCAGCAGGCAGTCGAGTGTCACACTTTCCTGGAGCGGTTATGCTATAAGCACAGCAGCAGAAGAAATGTCTATGATAGATTTGCTTTCACGTTCTGGTTTTTCTGAAATCAGTGAAGAAACCGGTACAATATTAGAGGAGGCCGGTGAGAGTGAAGATAGCGTAGATGGCGCTGCGATAACTTATGTCAATGTTGAGAAAAAAGAATACAGAGAGTTCGAGGCTATACCTTTTACAACTGTTGAGGTAGATGATCCCAATATTTATGAAGGGGAGAGCAAGGTCACAACAGAAGGCAAGGATGGACAGAGAGCTACAATATACACAGATACTTACGAAGATGGAATCTTTGTAAGCCGGGTGTATGTTGGAACTGAGATAGTTGAGGATCCTGTACAGAAGGTAATTGCCAATGGTACTAAGAAGAAGCCTGTTATAGCACCAGTCAGCAGATATGCCAATTCAACCGTTGTTAACAATCTGAATGCTATCAAGAGTACATTCAATAACAATGGTCAACGAACATATGGTGGATACTCTGATAACGGTGATGGGACCATTACCGTTGATGGTCAGACCTATACATATCAGGACAAGCAAACCAGAACAGTTACAATGTATGATGGATTAGAGGTATGTATGCAGCAGGGCTGTCATACTCCTGCCATTAATCATAATACATTCAGTGGTGTTCCGGCACAGCGCGGTATAGTTGCTACATATGGCTACAAGAGTGGTGGCAGGTATACAGGATCCAATCTGCCGCTTGGTACGAAACTATTTATTGAAGGATATGGTTTGGCAGTTGTTGGAGATATCCATGGTGTCCATTCAAATCCTAATCTGCTTGATTTGAGCTATGATCCTGGAGAGATTCGTGCAGGAACAGCAAGAGTAGGCAGAGAGAGCAGAGCGGTCTACATTTTGTCCACTCCCTGATCTATATATTTGTGAAGTTCTGAAGTCTGAATGACAGAGAGAATCATTTGATGGATCTTAAAGAGACAAGGCAATTATTATCTGAATATGATATACGTCCAACCCGGTCGCTCGGTCAGAATTTTCTGATCGATGACCGGGTTGTTGATCGTCTGCTTGCCGGTACAGAACTAACCAATAGGGATTTTGTTTTGGAGATAGGACCTGGTCTTGGCAGCCTAACAAGAGAATTGGCAGGAGCCAGAGCTGTGGCTGCTATTGAGATCGATAAGCATATGGTAGCTGTATTGGCTGACACATTGTCCTCCAACAGTAATATTAGTATTATTCATGCTGATGCATTGAAAACTGACTTCAGCAGTTTAGCTGAAGGTTATGATAGTATCAAAGTCGCGGCAAATCTTCCTTACTATATTACTACTCAGCTGATTGAAAAGCTTATTATCGAGCTCGCTTCGGCAAGGCTAATGCTTCTTATGATGCAGAAGGAAGCTTCAGATAGATTGTTCGCATTACCCGGCAGCAAATTGTACGGGCCTGTATCAATACTGATTGCTCTTTATGGCAAAATAGAAAAATATCAGAGGGTCTCTGCTGCATCATATTACCCTCGTCCTCATGTGGATTCCATAGTAGTAAAGCTAGAAAAGACAGTAATAGCAGATAGTCAATCAGATGGTCCTCAGCATAATGATCTTGCGACAATGGGTCTGGAAATGAGGCGTAGCTTCCATAGGTTTCTTCATACATGCTTCAGTCAGCGTCGTAAGACTTTTGCCAATGTTATTAGAAACAGCGGATACAATCTTTTAGCTTCTGAAGGAATACTCACGGCTGTACTAGCTGAAAATGGTTTTGAGGATAAGGCAAGAGCCGAGCAGCTGCCGCCAAAGGTTTTCTGGGAGCTCTTCATGAAGCTGCAGTAAGCACAAGTGTTGCTGATGTTATGCTGTTGAATTATACTGATTAATAGTAATAGTATTAGGATATGAGGAGTGATAGCGGTGGCTGACAGCATTAGTAAAATAACGGTCAAAATCGGAGGCATGAATTATCAATTGCTTGCCGCTGAAAATGAAGTATATATGAGACAGGTGGCTGCCCACGCTGATGAAATGATCAGAAGAGTGATGCAGAATAGCCCTCATCTCACACTAAGCATGTCTACTGTTTTAGCTTTGGTGAATGCAGTTGATGAGCAATATAACGCTCGCAAGAGCATGGAGAACGCAGAACATAAGAGTGCTGAGGCTGAGAAGAAGCTTGATGAGATGAAATCTGAGCTGATGCGCTGCCGCGAGCAGACCTGGGAAATTAAGAAGGATCTGCTTCATTATCAGAATCTTTGTAAGGAATATGAAGAACTACTTGAACGTGAGACCATGATTGATAAGGGAGCTGCTGATATCTCAAGTACGATCAGAGATGATTCTACAGACGAAAAGGATGAACTATCAATAGATAATAATAGCGAATATTCTGAAGCGGCTGATAATAAGAACGATCTGAATCCTCATGTTGATGATTTCCATCCGTTTGAGCAAACCAGACTTGATGATTATTTGCAGGAGAGATCGGCAAATAGTCATTCAGGATCTAAGCAAGAGCTGGTTTAATTTATGATTGAGCTGCTCGCTCCCGGTGGAAACAAACAAGCAATTGAAAATGCTGCATATTATGGAGCTGATGCTGTGTATTTTGGTGTCGGCTCTTTCAACGCTCGTGCCGGCGCAGATAATCTGACTGATGATCAGTTGCCGGAAATACTTGAATTCCTTCATGCCAGATCGGTAAAAGGCTATCTGGCTCTTAATATTCTGCTGCGCGACCATGAGCTTCATCAGGCTCTGGAGCTTGCAAGACAAGCTAAAGCAGCATATGTTGACGGAATTATCGTTCAGGACATCGGCCTTGCTGCTTTGATTAGAGCAGAGTTTCCCACTATGCCAATACATGCCAGCACGCAGATGACCATAACCGATAGGTATGGTCTGGAACGTGCTAATGAGCTGGGTCTTGCCAGAGTTGTCCTGCCAAGAGAGCTCAACGCAAGTTCAATAGCCGATCTGACAGCATACGCACGCGAATTTGGAATTGAGACCGAGGTTTTTGTACATGGTGCTTTGTGCATTGCCTATTCCGGGCAATGCCTGATCAGCGGCATTAAGAAGGGAAGAAGCGCGAATCGCGGGCAGTGTTCTCAACCCTGCCGTCTCTCGTATGGCATAAATGAATATCACAGACCAGATCTATCTGATTCGATTTGTGATAGACCTGAATATTCAAGTCCGCTTATAAGTCCGAAAGATCAGGCTTTGATCAAGTATTTGCCTGAGCTTATCGAGGCAGGTGTCAGCTCGCTTAAGATTGAAGGGCGAATGAGATCCGCGGACTATACCGCATTGGTCGTATCTGAGTACAGAAAGGCAATCGACCAGGCTTTTGCCGGGAGTAAGAGCGTTGAATCAGATCACAAGAAGCTCCTGATCGCGTATAACAGAGGCGGAGAATTTACTGATAGGTACTATGTCGGCAGAAGAGACAGTAATTTTGTCACTGGTAAATATCCAGGCAGCTATGGATTTTATATTGGAAACGTCGAGGCTGTTGATCCCAGACAAGGCTCGCTCAAAATACAGCTCGCAGGAGATTTGACATCGCTGCCTGCTCGAGGCGATGTGCTTTCTGTCCGCACCGGCAGCAGAGAAACCGCAAGCGCTCCTATTGGTATCATTAAACCTGACAACAAAGGTATACTGGTAAAAGCCTTCCACCCCGATGTTCTTAAGAAAATCAAGCCGGGTGAACAGGTGTTTCAGATGTCCGATAATTCCAAATTGAATGATATTAAAAAGTATGCAGTGCGAAAAATTCCAGTTGAGCTTGTGTTAGAGGTAAGCTTGGCCGATCAAGCTGAGGCCGTGCTTGCTTCTGTCGCTATCTCAGAAGAAGAACAGGCCGGATTTCAGAGAGCAACACTTAATATAAGAATTGCTGCAGGAGCTTTAGCTGGACTTGAAGCGGCTGCCGAAAAAGTATTTATCACTACTGATAAAACACTTCCTGAGGATAGAGTCAGACAGCAGCTTGCTAAAACAGGGGCGACTCAATTTGCCGTTGATTCGATATTGCTTACTGAATTAGATGGAACAGGAGTGCGTTTTTCAATTTCAGATCTAAATAGCTTGAGAAGAGAAGCGATCAAGACACTTGAGCAGGCAATGATAGACAGTTTTAAGATAACTGTTTCAAATATTGAACCGGATAAGACTCCCGGCATGACTATGCCCAAGAGCTTACTAAACGATATCTCCTCCAAAAGAGTCGATCAAGGAAATGTGTCGGCTTCTTCAGGCAGCAGGATCGATGTATGGTATCAGCGATTACCGGATGATCCAGGTGAAATAGCTTGTGGCGCAGACTGTTATATTTTGCCGCTTTGGTCACTTGCTGATAACAAAGGCAAACCATGGATAGATGTGCTGAAACAGGAAGAGCCTGATTCAGCAATATTTGCTTGGACACCTCCGGCTCCGCAGAACGAAATAGCGGCGTGGGCAGCTGAAACAATCAGAAGTCTTGCTGATATAGGTATTGATGGAATTTGCAGCAGTCATCCGGGCGCAGCCTCTTTGATTGGCGCAGATTTGAAGCTTCAGGTAGATTCCGGACTCAATATTACCAACAGAAAGTCTGCAGAGCTTGCTCTGTCAAACAGGCCTGATTCATTGACCTTTTCCTCTGAGCTGTTAGCAAGTCAGATCTATGATATAGCAGTCGGTATGGATAATGAGATGTTCAGGCAAACACACCTTGTTTTGCCAGTTTATGGTCGTCAACGCTTAATGAGCAGTGTGTACTGCCCAGTGGGACAGAATGTAATTGGATGTAAAAAATGTCATCTGAAGGATACTGCCGTCAAGCCGGATAACGCTAAGCTTTATGATCTTTGTGATCAAAACAGAAAAAAAATGATTCTTCAAACTCATCCGCTTTTTTGCACGACTGATATTTTTGACAGCTCTGTTCTGCTGGATATTGCTATGTTAACTAAGTCGTGGCCGGTAAAAACCGCATGGCGATTACATATGCTTGATGAGAGCTATCAAGAAAGATTACAGCTGGTAAGAGCTATGCGCAAGCTTACCGATGATATGATGCAGGAGCATAGTGCCAATACAGCAGAATTAGAACAATTAGTCAGAAGGATCGCAGATAGAATAGCAGACGGATCTGTTGACACAAGGAGGAAGATCTATGAGTAACACAGATGTATTTATCAAAATTGAAGGTAAGGGCAAACTACCTCTGTATGCGTCAGAAGAGGCTGCAGGCTGTGATCTGTTTGCTGCTGAAGATATGATTATCAGACCAGGCGAAACTCGGGTCATTCCTACTGGTATCACAATCGCACTGCCAGAAGGCGCTGAAGCTCAGATCAGACCAAGAAGCGGTTTGTCCTTGAGAACAGCTTTAAGAGTACCAAATAGCCCTGGTACGATCGATTCTGATTATCGTAATCAGGTTGGGGTGCTGATTGAGAACACCTTTAACCCTGCTTTGATACCGGTTCTAGCAGCAACTGATCCAGATGTTATTAAAACACTTGAAAAATATTATAGGGCGGTTACTCTCGAAAACTATTTGCAAGAGTTAAAACCAATGGATAAGCTGGTGCAATCAGCTGATGATTCGGCCTGGCAGAGCTTTTTCAACAATGTCCTCTTCCTGGATGAGAATAACAATCCCTACGGAACAGTTTATATAGAAGAAGGAGACAGAATCGCGCAGATGGTAATTACACGTCATTTGCACGCGAATTTCGTGCAGCATGCTGATGTTGAGTCGATCGGGAATGATAGAGGCGGAGGATTCGGTTCCACAGGCGTCAGGTGATTTTTAATATTGTTGTGTAGAAAAATGCTGTTTTTAGGATTATACTCGAAGGAGCGGTCAGAGGTCTAAAAATTATTGACTGTAAGTAAAAAACGAATGTGAGGAAGACCATGCTTGAAATATTTTACTCTCATATTCGCTCGGTAAATGGCAGAACTGTCTATGAGCTAGAATCAATTGATCAGATAAGAGAAGATTGCTGGGTAAATCTATATGCACCAACAGAAGATGAGCTTAAGCGTGTGGAACAGGAGCTTGATCTTCCGCCTGAGTTTTTGCGTTATGCACTGGATGAGGAAGAGAGACCTCGTATCGATTTAGATGATGATGGTTCTACACAGCTTATCATTGCTGACTTCCCATATATAAGAAGAGATGGTCCTCAGGCTAAGTATGAAACACAGCCAATGGGAATCATTTTAGCAGCTAAATCTCTTGTTACTGTGTCTTTGCGTGAAGCAAGTGTGCTTGATCCATTTAGAAATAACCGTGTTCGTGATTTCGTAACTGGCTTCAAAACCAGATTTACTTTTCAAATCATGTATGCTGGTGCTAAGGATTATTTGAAATTATTGCGTTACATGGATAAAACCATTGATTCAGCTGAGCATCAGCTCAGCAAATCTATCAGCAACCGCGAGCTATTTAAGCTGATGGAGTTAGGCAAATCATTGATCTATTTCTCAACTTCGCTTAAGTCTAATGAGGCTGTTTTGGAAAAGCTGATGCGCAGCAGGTTTATCAAGCAGTATGAGGAAGATTCCGAACTGCTCGAGGACGTGCTTATTGAATATAAGCAGGCTTTGGAAATGGCCAATATATATGCTTCTATAATCAATGGAACAATGGATGCTTACGCTTCTATTATTTCTAACAACCTTAATGTTGTTATGAAATTTATGGCTGCCATGACGATAGTTCTTTCTATTCCCAACATATTTACCAGCTTTTTCGGTCAGAATATTCCACTTCCATTTGACGGCTCGGCTTTTGCCGGGAATCCATGGCCGTTCATAATTATTCTCAGCTTATGTATAGGCTCTGTGGCCTTGACGATTTGGCTGTTGAATAGGCGGGATATGTTTTAGGTCTTTTGTGGCATTGTTCCCTGGTTTGTCAACGTAAATATCTAGTGATAAAACGATCAAGCGATTCAATATAAGCTGTTTGATCACTGAGCCAGCTGCCAAGATAGTCATCGGCTTCTGCCTCGTAGATTTGAGTGTTCGCGGGATATAGTCTAATGCGTTCTTGAATAAATGCCTGAGTTGAAGCTGATTCAATATGCTCATCGGTATCAGACCATATGATCAAAGCAGGTATAGGCATTTGTGAGACTATAGTGACCAGGTTGGAAGTTTTGCTGTGCCCAGCCGATAGCCTAACTGCGTAAGGCACAGTATACTGTAGTAAATAACGGCCAACAGGGCCAGTTTTTCTGGCATCAGCTCTGATGTATTCATCCGGCGAGATAGCCGGCGTGTCTAGTATAACTGCTCTGATATAGCTGCGATCGTAGGTTATAAGCTTAAGTTTTGAAGGGATATCTTCAGGGTCGGTTCCGCTGGCTGGCAGTTCCTCCCAGGCCATCAGGGCTGCTGAAACTCCGCTGCCGAAGCCGTAGAGAACAACATCCTCAGTTGACGCAAATTGGCGGGCGTACTGAATCGCAGCTAAAACATCCTCCCACTCACTATAGCCATAGGTTGACATCGTACCGTCAGACTGACCCGAAAATCTTAGATCAAAAGCCAGCACATTCAGGCCTTTGTTTACAAGATAGTCGAAAAGAGCGGGGCTATCGAGATCAAATTGCAGTCTGTTGCTGCCATTATCATGTATTATTACCACTGTGCTTATGGGGTCTCCCTTGGCAGGGAAGAACCAACCTGATAAACGAGTTTGTTCATCAAGAGAAGGGAATGTGGCAAGCCTGTAATCTGGCATGATATTACTTGTGAAGCTTGCCAGCTCTTTGCCTGGGGCTCTCATTATTTTATCGGCTTGTACGAATGTTAGAATAATAATAGCTACCAGAATCAAGGCGATAGCGGCGGCAACGATCGCGAATCTGTTGATTCGTTTAGGTAAATGTCTCTCGCCTCTTATTTTTTCAATGCTGCTGCCTGACTTCACTATTGTCTCCGCTTCTGAACTTAGTCCACCCAAACTGGCTTTTGCCAGCGTTGTATATTGTATTTGTAATAAACGTGATTCATTATAGCACGCTGACTGTCAGATTGTGGTAAAATTGACACCGGTTATGTGATTATTCTTTATGATTATATATAGGTAAAAGGGAGGCAGATGCCGCAGCTGGCATCTATTTAGCAGATGAACTTTTTTGAAGCTTTGATACTTGGATTGATACAGGGTATAACTGAGTTTATACCAGTCAGCAGCTCGGGCCATCTAACCTTGTTCGGTAAGGTGTTTGATGTAGACAGCAGCATTATGCTGTCGTTTACAACTTTGCTTCATGTTGGCACTTTGATCGCTGTATTCATAGTCATGCGCAAGGATATCAAGAGCATTATTCTTGACATTTTCGGCAAAATGACCTGGTTGATCATAATTGCGACAATCCCGGCAGTTATAGCTGCTGTCCTTCTTGGGGATTTTCTTGATGAGCTGTTTGCAGGCGGATCATTGGGCTTTTCATTCCTGATGACCGGTTTGATTTTGCTAAGTACACTTATGATCAAGCAGGATAAGAGTATGCATCAAGCCAAGCTGGTTAGAGCTGCTTCGATCCAAAAGGATGAGATATCAGCTGAGCCTTTATCTGATGACAGTGATAATGCTTCAGAGGTAACAGCCGTCAACAGATTGCCAAAAGAGATATCTTACAAAGAAGCACTAATCGCTGGTTTAGGTCAAGCTGTGGCGATATTGCCGGGTATATCACGTTCCGGCTCTACTCTTGCAGCTCTGCTGTTTTGCAAAATTGACCGCAAGAAGGCCGTCAGATTTTCATTTCTAATGTCTATTCCTGCCATCGCCGGCGGATTTTTACTCGACATACTAAAAATGTTTGGTGGCGAGACTACGGCACTGACACAGTTAGACCCTTTTATCATCATAGTGGGTATAGCATCAGCGTTTTTCTCTGGCTGGTTGGCTATGAACTATATGCTCAAGAAGCTTACTTCAAAGGGACTGCTGGTTTTTGCTGTTTATGTCATTATTCTTGGACTAATGGTTCTGATAGATCAGAATTGGCTGCACATAGTGTTTTGAGCTGATCTTGATGTAATGAAATTTGGAGATGCGTAATGAAGGCTAGAAAATTGATCCTCGGGATAGAATCATCATGTGATGAAACCGCTGCGGCGGTTGTTGCTGATGGCAGAGCAATACTGTCAAATGTAATCGCGTCACAAGCTGATTTCCATCAACAGTTTGGTGGTGTTGTTCCGGAGATCGCTTCACGGATGCATGTAGAAGCAATTCTTCCGGTAATTGATCAGGCCTTGAGAGAGGCAGAGGTGAAGCTGACAGACATCGATGCGATCGCAGTTACCTATGGACCCGGCCTCGTCGGGGCCTTGCTGGTTGGTTTATCTGCTGCCAAGGGGTTGGCAATGGCTGCAGGAAAGCCTTTGGTTGGTGTTCAGCACATCGCTGGTCATATTGCTGCTAACTATCTTGCTGATCCTACACTTGAGCCGCCTTTTCTCTGTCTGGTCGTATCTGGTGCTCATAGTCATCTGGTTGTTGTTCGCGGCTATAATGAGTTTGAGGTTATAGCTAGAACGAGAGATGATGCTGCCGGTGAGGCTTTTGACAAGCTTGCCAGAGCTACAGGACTGGGTTATCCTGGCGGGCCATTGATGGACCAAGCAGCAGTAGGTGGCAGAATTGATGCTTTTTATCTGCCGCGTACACATTTTGATAACAGCCTTGATTTTTCCTTCAGTGGATTGAAAACGGCTGCGCTGAACCAGCTTAATCAATTGAAGCAGCAGGCAGACAGAGAAGGCCTCAGCTGGCATGAGATACTAAGTCTGCAGGATTTCGCTGCGACCTATCAGCATGCGATCGTTGATGTACTGGTTCAGCATACAATGAAGGCTGCAGAAGAGCTGCAGATCAAACGCGTAGTTATGGCAGGAGGAGTTTCAGCCAATAGCGCTCTGAGAGAGCTGATGAAGAACGAAGCCGACCGGAGAGGCCTTGTGTTATCATTTCCTCCGTTGATTCTATGCACAGATAACGCTGCTATGATAGCATCAGCTGGTTACTATCGCTGGAAGATAGGCGAGAAGTCTTCCCTCGATTTAAATGCGTCTGCCAGTCTGGACCTCTGAGCATGCAATGACAGTGATGTGTATAAAATATGAATATTCACTTATAGGCTGTGGAATATTCATATTCGACAAATGTGGACAAAGTTCGACAAAATACGACAAAGCTTGTAAAATCGGCATTATCAAACGGTAAAAGCAACGTTAAATGTGGATAACTCTGTGGATAGTGTGCATAACCTTGTGAATATTCATTTTATGTGACGATATCAGTGCTCTGTTATTGATACAAAAAATGAAAGATTCTGGAAAGAGAGTGTTAAATGGTTCAGGAAAAAAAGTATAAGCTGGTAGCAGAAAATCGTAAGGCTTATCATGATTATCATATAGATGAGCGGCTTGAGGCTGGAATAGAGCTGACGGGAACCGAGGTCAAATCTATAAGACAAGGGAAGATAAACCTCAAGGAGAGCTATGCTGGGATCATGAACGGAGAGCTATTCATTTATGGTATGCATATAAGCCCTTATGAGCAGGGTAACAGGTTTAACCCGGATCCTATTAGAAATAGAAAGCTATTGATGCATAAGCGGGAGATATTGAGGCTTTTCGGTCTGGTTAAGCAGCAAGGCTTGACCTTGGTACCGACCAAGGTATATTTCAAAAATGGCAAGGTAAAAGTTGAGGTAAGTGTCGCCAGAGGCAAAAAGCTCTACGATAAGAGACACGATGAAGCTGCTAAACAGGCAAAAAGAGAAATCGACCGCCGTCTCAAGGACAGCGGTCGAAAGGGTGATGACTGATCACTATTTATCTGGGTTAGCCGCCTTGGCCTGAGAAGACTATATCTCCGGCCTGACTGATTACAGCAATATAAAATTTGCCGCGATTGAACTCCACTTCTTTACCATCTGTATATGTGAACTTGAACTGGTCATAAGTACTGCCCTTAGACCAGTTTATTTCTGCGGCCTTGCCGCCGCTGATATAATGTCCGCTGCCGCCGCTCTTGAGATCGATCTCTCTGAGTATGTCAGCGGCTTCAGTAACAGAAGTTCTGATGATGATGACATTTGTATAAAGATAGGGTTTGCCATCTGCGAAATCCACTTGTACAGCGCCATGCTCTGTTTTCTCATAAGCCTGTTCATCTTCATTGTATTTTACAGAAGCTCTTTGTGCATAGGTGACAGGAATATCGACATTGATCGCGTCTATATCGCCTGCAGGCTCTATATCGAAACTATCTCTGAATTTGAATGGCTCTGTATAATCAGGATCTATATCAATTCTCATGTCTTTTGCGTCAATAGCTTGCCTTAGCAGCTCTCCAGTCGTTCTAACACTATGCTCATAGCCTCGATCTCTCATCCAGGCTTCATCACGCCAGAAATTATTCGGCAGAACTCCATAATCGAGATGATCTGTGTTTTGTGCTCCCATCTGATTGTTGCCCATATATGAAGCTCCGACATGAACTGGGATCGCGTCAAATGCACCAGCCAGATCAACAAAATTGTGTCTAATGCTCCTGATTGAACCAATTTCCGGAACTGTATCTACGCTGGCAAAATAGGCCATCATTCTGGTTAAGCCATATTCAACCTCCATTTCAAACACAACATCCGCATGACCAACACCGATATGGGGAGTTGCAACTTTGACATTATTGATCATGAAGGCAACCGGTCTCTGACCTGTGAGCTCTTCGCTACCCATTTCAAGTCCGGTCAAAGGATTCTCGAATTCAATATCTAAAGATTCAGTTTCAGTTGTTGCCTGAGTTGTAGTTGTAGTGATCTTTTCTGTGGTGGTCGTACTCGTAGCAGACTCAGTAGTTTCTACGACCGGAGCTTCTTTTTTTGAACATGCTCCAATACCAATGATCACAGAAGCTATTATGATAATGAAAGCAGCTGCAAGAATAATAATAATTTTTTTGTGGTCAATTGGTTTCTTCTTATCAATCTTTTGTTTCACGGTATTTTTATCTTCCTTTGCTTCATTGTCTTGTACCGGCATAATGGAACCCCCTTGGATCGATTTGATAAAATTATAGCATAATGTAAATAAACTGTTTTATTACAGTTTGCAGGCAGAAACATACGCTATATTTTTTGTTTCTATGTGTTAGAATAACTGACATGATAGCGAAAACAATTATTTCATCAGTTATAAAGGGAAGCATTGCTGACAGATGCGGTGTTAACGCAGTACTGGCAGTTGATGATATTCTGCGGATCGGAAACAGTTCAGATTCTGCTTCTTCTGTATGCTTGAAAAAAGGCAGTTCATCTGAGATATCTGATAACCTCTCGCTGGAATGTACTGACCGAAGCGTTAGTGATCTGCCTGTGCAGATATTTGGATTATCAGAAGGAGTCACAGCAGGTTCAGCAGGCAGAATAGCAGCCAAGACAGCTTTGGAATCGTTGCTTTTTGATATTGGTGACTATATCAGGAAGCATGACAGCAAGTATTTGGATATTGCTGATTTGGCAGATATGGTCAGCGAAAATGCTGATCATGCGGTCAGACAGCAGTTGACAGCATGGCAGGGTATAATTACCGGTACTTCACTTGCTTGGATCATGATCGAGAATGATATCGCATATACCTACAGTGTTGGAGATTCATTGCTGGCTTTGTACAGAGATGACAAATTTTATCGAATCACGGACCCAATAGATAAGGCTGATATGTTGGCACAGGACTTCTTCCTAGGGTTCAGATCAAGAGATAACAGGCTTGTTCCAGCCAATTTGAACCGTATGCCTTTGAAAAAGGGAGATATAATTTTGTTGCTATCTTCTGAAATAACTGGCGCCCTATGTAACGACGAAATTGCTGAGCTTCTGACTAAGCCGGAGGCTTTTGCCAGTTTGGCTAATTCAATATGCGAAGCAGCCAGGTACAAGGGTTCTGAAAATGAGCTGGCAGCTTTGACAGTAAAAGTACATGCTGTTGATGAACCGCCGCTTGCTCCCAGCGTCCGGAATGATAAGCCATTCAAAAAGAGCCGTCTTAAAAAGATAAAGGACAGAGCCTAATTCAAATTTCTGTCACAGTTAAATCTATTAATTACAACACTACAGTGATAGAATTTCTATGACTGGAGGTATGCGGTATGAAAAAGTTGTTACTGGTTATAGATTATCAGGTGGATTTTGTTGCTGATGATGGTAAACTGACTGCTGGCGCTCCGGCTCAGGCTATTGAAAATGCGATAGTTGGGAGAATCGAGCAATATCAGAGTGCAGGTGCTGATGTCATTTGTACATTGGACACACATTCAGGTGAACAATGGCAGGATCATCCCGAGGAGGAATCCTTTTCCATTCATT
>CAZHQX010000001.1:0-103316 GCA_964534195.1 uncultured Oscillospiraceae bacterium | reverse complement strand
CTTCTGATAGACCCTGACATAATCAATTTCAAACTCAGCCTTGGAAAAATCTGTGTTTTCATCAGGATTTCCTGGCCAGTTCCCTCCTACTGCCAGATTCATCTGTAAGAAGAAGGTTTGATTAAATGGCGCCGGATATGGTTTTTCATCTTGATCAGGTTCGGCAGTAAACCAGTCATTGACAGTGTTAACCAGATTATCATCTATGTAGAAGCGCATCTCTCCAGGCTCCCACTCTACTGAAAACTCATGGAAATCACTCGCATATGTTCCTTCTGTCAGCTTGAGTACTCCTTGTTGCTCACCATGAGGTTCTCCATAATGAATTGTTGCGTATGCTATATCAGGTTGACTGCCTAAAACCTCCATGATATCTATTTCACCGCATTTTGGCCACTGTCCATAAAGACTCTCATCAGTTGGCATCATCCAGATTGCCGGCCATAGTCCCTGGCCTTCTGGGACCTTAGCGCGGGCAACGACTTTTCCATACATGAAGTCCTGTTTGTTCTGACTGTTGACCTTGCCTGATGTATAGTAATCATTTCCATTAGCATCCTCAGATGCTATAGCCTTGAGCACAAGTGAGCCATCTCGAACAAATATATTTTCTTCTGATTCGGTATATTCCTGAAGTTCGTTGTTTGTCCATCCTGGCTCGCGGAGCTCACGGTTCCAGGTCTTCGTATCTAACTTTGTTCCGTTGAATTCGTCATGCCAAAGTAATTTATAGTCATCAAGCTCCGGTACTTGATCATTGCTAGTCTGGTTGACTAGTTCTTGTTCAGTCGAAATAGTAGTTGTTGGCGCAGGATCAGTTGTGTCTAACGGCTGTTTGCAGCCTGTTATCGCAATAGTAAAAATCGTGCATAAGCAGAAAATTATAAGATTCTTAGAAAATTTGTTCATATCCTTTTTCCCTTTCTATTTCTATTTTGTCAAAGCTCTGATCATTTTCTTTCTGATTGGAGAGTAGTGTTCGCCAATCAAGCCGAAATCCATTTTTTTATAGGTCCAGACTGCATGGCCAATATTATTTTCTGCAAATACTTCAAGAGTATCCTCAAACCAGCGTAGGGTATCTGTGACGGGAGCTTGATCAATAACGCCGAATTCACCGCAGTATAGTGATACACCTGCATTTCTTGCCGCCAAGACCGCTGATGATATCATTGTTCGAATAAACTCTTTATCTATTACAGATGCATCTGACTTAACGACAGATTCTCCCTGAATACCAAGCATTTCTGAACGATCTCTATAATTAGTCATTGAATCTGGATAGGATATATCTTCCATGCTGATATTTTTGACCCAATGTGCTTTTTGATGCGTGAAGAGCAAAGGTTCATAGAAATGAAATGTATAAATAATATTATGTGAAATTGGCGGGTCCAGAAGTTCCAGTGTATCAGCGCTATTCCAACGAATACCTCCATAAATGATCGGCGTGTTCGGCGCGATCTTACGGATAGCCTCAACAGATCTTCTGATCAGCCTATTCCATGAATCGGAATTTTCGCTCTCCACCACTTCGTTCAGAAGCTCAAAAGCTACGTTTGTATATATTCCAAATTCCTTGGCAAGCAGCTCCCACAAAGATAGAAACTTCGCAACTAGCTGTTCATTGTTGAACAAATTATTCTTCTCATCGTCACCAGCATAATTGAAGTCATATCCGCTGGCTTTGTGAAGGTCAAGCACGATGTTTAATCCATGTTTCTGGCATAGAAGTACATTTTTTCTCAGCCTATCGATACCTTCAGGTATAGCCTTGCCGTTTTCTGTTTGAATGACAGAATAATCAAATGGCAAACGAATGTGATCAAAACCCCAGGTCTGAATCTGCTTCACATCATCTTCTCTGAAGAAATTATCATAATGTCCTCTGTCATGGTTACATTGTGATAAATATCCCCCGATATTTATACCTCTTTTTAATTTCATACATACCTCCCTAGTTTTATGGTTCAACCTAATGTATAAACTAAGAATCTCACAGTCATTAATGCCAATATATCGTTTTTATATCTTTTTTATCTTTTTAATGACATAATGGTGATTATATATATGCAGCTGCACCATTAGTTGATCAGGAGTTTTTTATGATAGACCAAACAGATAGGGACTTGTTTTACAGAGAATACATACGTCGCGAGGCTGGTGCATTTCGGGCCCCTTATCCACCGGAGCTGGCATTCTACAACTCTATCAAGTCAGGGGATCTCAACCGGACCAAGGAATTTCTTACACCGTCAATCGTTGACAAACAGGGACTTGGCACGCTTTCTGCTGACCCGCTTCAAAATCTGAAATATCATCTGGTTATAACTATCGCGATGATAGCACGTTACTGTATAGAGGGCGGAATGGACTTGTCAGAAGCCTATGGATTAAGCGACCTTTATATTCAGAAGACCGACAGCTCAAAATCAGCTGCTGATATCGAAACGATCCACAGGGATGTTTGCCTCGATTATGCTGGCCGTATGCGGCTGCTGCGCAAACGAAGAATTCAAAACGCAAGTATCGCAAAATGTGTCGAGTATATCTACGATAACCTGCATATACGTATAACGGTCAGTCAGCTCGCAAGTCATATAGGTCTGGACCCGGCCTATCTATCGCGTCTGTTCAAAAAAGAAGTTGGTATTACGATCTCTGAATATATTCGGTTGCAGAAGGTGGAAACAGCGAAAAATATGTTAGCGTATTCAGGCTACGGAGCTGCTCAGATCGCCTCAATTCTTGCCTTCCCAAGCCAAAGCTATTTCTCGGGGATCTTCAAGAAGGTCACAGGAAGAACACCATTGCAATATCGTAAGGCACATGCCTGGGATATAGGGCTTGGGCAGCACAGCGGCGAAACTGATCTGGTTGTCAGCAAGTGATTATAATCATCGATCTTATGGAAATATCATATTTTCAGGCAGCCATTATTGACCTTGACACAAGTTCAATAACCAAGTAAAATTGTGTAGGTTCAACGGGGTGTAGCTCAGGTGGCTAGAGTGCTTGCTTGGGGTGCAAGAGGTCGCAGGTTCAAGTCCTGTCACTCCGACCATTACGAGTGTCTGCTTCAAATCTGATGATTTGAGACAGCGCTCGTTTTCTTTTGCCAATATGTTTTTTTACCTATCCCGAAAATGATATTATGTATTAAGCAAAGCTTTGGAGGGATACAAGCAAATGAATTTACTCCCTGGACGAGATAGTAATCCTGACTGGAATGACGCAGATATCAGAACTGTTAATGCCATATCAGCTAATGGCTGTCTGATTCCTTTTCCCAATTTCAAAAAATGCTTCGATGCTGTTTCGGATTATCGGAGATATTTAACTGATTATGTTCATTTGCTAAATGATGATTGGGAGTACTCACATTATGATCGTGTGTATGATTTGCCAGAAAAAATTGTCATGTCTCATAATGACGCTCAGAAAATATCTCTTCCGTTCATATTTGATTCTAAGAGCACTGGAAACGACCGGATCCCACCTCCCTATGCAGATGTTCATCAGTCGGTGACTCTTCTGTCCAGAAGATGTTCATTGCCCCATTACTGGAGCACATTACGCAAGAAGATTACTTTTGCCGGGATGTCTTGTGCGTTTCATATTTTTGTTAACGGAAGGCTGGTTGGTTATTCAGATATCAGACATGTTCCGATAAGCTTCGATATCACTTCTGCCTGGCACGAGGGTGAAAACGAAGTGATTCTGGTGCTGTATTCAAGTTCAGCCAGCGATCATCTCAGAAGTGGCTGGGATAAACAATTTCGGGGAATTGTATCTGATATATATATTGAAGCATTTCCTGCTATTTCTTTGACAGATCTTGATTACAGCAGTGAGCCGTTAAATTCTGAACATACCAGCTGGTCAGTTAATGTGGCGGCAGAGCTGTCATCTAGCCGCATTTCTCTTGAGAGTCCGGTTGTTCGCCTGGATTTGTATGACGATTATAAATTGCTTAGCAGCAATGAGTTCACCGCTGATTTGGAGCCGCTTACGGATAACAGCCGGCTATATGATGCTGTTAAAACGATGAGCAAAATAGATTGCTCCTTTACTATTGAAAACGTCTTGGCCTGGTCCGCGGATCAGCCTAGTATATATGACCTGTATATTACGATTTCCGATAGTCGCGGATATGAACAGGTATGCTATCACCTGCCAGTTGGTTTTAGGAAGCTTGAGCGAAGGGGCAAGATTTTTCTATTGAACGGGAAGCCGCTTAGTTTGATCACAGCAAATATCAGTATTAATTCGGGTTTAGTTTCAGATATAAACATTGGCAAAAGCCGTCAAGACAATTTTGCCGGCAAATATACAACAGCTGTAGAGAAGCTCAGCAGTAAATTAATTGAGATAAAAAACTCAGGCTGCAATTGTCTGTTTCTGGCTGATGGTATGGCAGATCCGGCTATATTGGATCTGGCAGATATGCTTGGTCTATTTGTCATTGCATCTACTGACATTTTCCCTCATGATAAGTCTGTCATAGAGCTTATTAATAGATGGCCTGCAAATAATGACATTGATTTTTGGACAAATATAATGAGTGCTTCGGCTGCAGATCTGATAAAAGCAGCTAAAACTCATTGCTCTGTTATTGCCTGGAATGTTGGTCGTAATCTTACAAATTGGCCACAGCTCGATAATCTGTTGAAAGTATGCACTGAGGCAGACAGATCAAGGGTTCTGCTGATACCGTCCTGTGAGCATGCTGACAATGGCCATCCTTCTGTATATCATACTGCTTCAGGGCTAAAGGCAGTGATCGCAGATCGTCATGATCACATTTCATCGTACGAAGAGCTGAATATTCCTCTGTTCTATGCTTCAGCTGCCATTGACCAGCTGGCGTCGGCTGATTCAGATATACTATATCTTTTGAAGACCTTGCGGCTGCCGCTTTTTGGTCTATTCTTGCTGGATCATACTGGTTCAATTTACTCTGTACCATCAAGTCTTCTTGATACTGCTTCACTATTTTCTTTGCATGCTTCAATTGATGCTGAGAACTGCAGCCTGGCAATTGAAAATTTGCATCCTTTTGCAAATTTCAGCAATATTAATGTCGATTGGCAGAGTCATGATGAGCAGACATGGTTGATGGGAAACACGATCGAGATCGATATGATCCAAGCTGGAAAAACCACGAAGCTGCCTTTGATAAACGTGTCAGATGACGTAAAGGAGCCCACTCATTTGAATATTAAGATAAGCTGGACAGATAACTCATGGCCGCATCAGGGACAGCGCAAAACCGTTTGCTTTACACTGCCATGGTCTGTGTCTGACAGCAAGCTGGTCGAGCCTCCAGCAGGACGCTACACCCCTCTCAGCCATGGCAGGATACGACTTGAACAGGATAAGCATATACTTCTTATATCCGGCAATCGTTTTTGGTTTATATTTAATAAAATCACCGGTAATTTTGAGAGCTGGCGCTGCGGTGAGACTGAGCTTTTCTGCCAGGTAGAAAACTCGACCGGAGCAGGTCCATATTGGCAAGTTATTGTCAGCAACAAGCTTCAGTCAGAAGCATTTATTTGTACAAGCCACGTTGAAAACATATCCTTTGATTGTGATGGAACAGGTGCTGTTATTGAGGCAGAATATATCCTGACTGCTGAATCATCACAACGATTCAAAGGCACTATTCGTTATGAAATAAGTCACAAGGGAGAACTGAGAATTGCCGCAGGGATAGAATATGACAAATCAAATGTTTTCATGCAAGCCTATGATTGGATAAGCCTTGAGCTGGTTTTTGATCTCAGCAGACATTTGAATCAACTGCAATGGTATGGCTACGGTCCAACAGCTGTTGAAAATGCCGCAGCTGAAGCAAATCTTCCCTTACCTGTTGCCCCACATGCCAATAATTGGCTTAGGATCCACAGCGAGCCAATATCTTCTACAGTCCAAAGCTGGAATGACACGCATTGGCTATATGCAGGCAATGAGCAGGGTTTAGGACTTCTGATAAAATCAGACAGTCGTTTCAGCTTCGCGGCTTCTATGTTATCAGCAGATATGAGCAATGGTGACAACCAACAGTTTTTCAGCAGGCATTATGGACAGCTTCGGCTAGAATTCGCCAAGCTGATCCAGAGAGAGATAACCGATGAAGATCACAGAGCTGATTCAAGTTCAAATTCAATTCCCGGAAAACAAAAAGGCCAGAGTATTGATATTATCAAAAGACAATATATACTCCAGCCTTCGGCTCTGAACTTTATTTAATTCTGGATATTAGAAACTACGTTCATTAGGACGTCTTGGCTGATCATTATCGCCTCTCGGTCCATTTCTTCTTGGTCCACGGTCTGAGCGGTCACGATCAGGTCTGTCATTAAATCTTGGTCCACCGCCTCTGGTGTCGCGTCTTCTGTCAGGACGATCATTTCTTGATGAGCCTGGGCGAGCGCCTTCTTCTGATTCATTATAATCAGCAGGCTTCTCCTGACAATCACGAACTGAAAGGTTCAAACGACCCTGTCCGTCTATCTCAAGAACCTTTACCTTAACAGTCTGACCAACCTCAAGTACATCCTCAACCTTCTCGACACGTTTCCAAGCCAGCTTGGAAATATGTACCAGACCTTCTTTGCCTGGGGCGATCTCAACGAAAGCGCCAAAGGCCATCAGACGAGTTACTACACCGTCAAAAACTGTACCCGGCTCTGGATCAAAGGCAATACTACGAATCCATTTAATTGCAGCTTCAGCAGCTTCACTATTAGGAGACGCGATGTAAACATGGCCGATAGCTCCGTCCTCTTCGATATCGATCTCGGTCTTAGTCTCCTCAGTGATCTTACGAATGACCTTACCGCCCTGACCGATAACTTCTCTGATCTTGTCAGAAGGTATATCAATTTTTTCGATCTTGGGTGCGAAGCTTGACAACTCTTCGCGAGGAGTCTCAATACAAGGTACGATTACCTCATTAATTATCTGAAGTCTGCCCTTGCGTGTCATCTCGAAGGCATCGCGGATTATGTCATATGACAAACCGTCGACCTTGATGTCGACCTGGATCGATGTGATGCCATCAACTGTACCGGCAACCTTGAAATCCATATCGCCGAAGAAATCTTCTATGCCCTGGATATCCATGAATACGAGATAGTCCTGATCATTGTCTTCATTGACGATCAGTCCGCTCGAAATACCAGCGACTGGCTTCTTGATAGGTACGCCAGCTGCCATAAGTGCCAGAGTGCTTGCACATACCGAGCCCTGTGAGGTCGATCCATTTGACATCAGTATTTCTGATACGCAGCGGATCGCATATGGGAATTCCTCTTCACTTGGCAGAACGGGAACAAGCGATCTCTCAGCGAGTGCGCCATGTCCAATTTCGCGACGTCCAGGTGATCTGGCAGATTTTGCCTCACCTACACTGTAGCCTGGGAAATTATAGTGATGGATATATCTCTTCTGGTCCTCATTATCGAGGCCATCGAGGATCTGGGCTTTTGCCAGTGTAGCTAGTGTACAGGTTGTGAGAACCTGGGTCTGTCCACGCTGGAACAATCCTGAACCGTGTACGCGCGGCAATATATCAACCTGAGCAGAAAGCTCACGAATATCATTCAGTCCACGGCCATCTACTCTCTTATGCTCTTTGAACAGATAATTTCTAACTGTCTTCTTCTCGAGCTTATAGATAGCATCACCTGTATATGTTACCCATTCAGGATTGATACTCTCAAGATGTTCAGCTGTTCTTACTTTCAGCTCTCCTACCTGAGCATCTCTTACTGATTTGTCAGGTGACAATACGGCTTGCTTCATATCTTCAGAAGCGAAAGCGGCAACTGCCTCAAATACTTCAGCAGGAAGATCAGAAGATTCATAGCCGAATTTCTCTTTGCCAATTTCAGCGACAATTTTCTTAATGAAGCGGCACTGATCCTGTATAACCTTGTGACCCTCTATAATGGCCTCAAGCATTTTATCATCGGGGATCTCATTAGCACCGGCCTCGATCATACATACTTTTTCTTCTGTACCAGCCAGAGTCAGCTGCAGATCGCTCTTAATTCTCTGCTCTTCTGTCGGGTTAACAATTATCTCACCATCTACTATTCCAACATGAACGCCGCCGATAGGGCCATTCCAGGGAATATCAGAAATAGAGACAGCTATTGATGAGCCGATCATGGCAGCGATTTCAGGAGAATTATCCTGTTCGACCGACATTACAAGATTGTTGATAGAAACATCGTTGCGCAGATCCTTAGGGAAAAGCGGACGCATCGGACGATCGATAACTCTTGAAGTCAAAATTGCCTTCTCGGTAGGTCTGCCTTCTCTCTTGATGAAGCCACCGGGGAAACGGCCAACGCTGTAAAGCTTCTCTTCATAATCCACACTCAGCGGGAAGAAATCGATTCCTGGTCTTGGCGAGGTTGAAGCTGTTGCAGTAGACATGATAACTGTATCACCATATCTAACTAAACATGATCCATTCGCGAATTGTGCCAGCTCACCTGTCTCGATGACAAGTGATCTGCCGGCTAGAGTCATTTCAAATACTTTTTTCATTAATGTACCTCCATAGGTTGATCTTTGATTTAGATGCGCCTTGGCATCTTTTCCCGTAATGGCGGTAGCATGTAGGTTCCGGGGCCGACCTGTTCAGCCGCGCAGCCTACCTTCTACAGCCTACGGGGATTAATTTCTCACGTAACTGTTCTGCTGACAGCTGTGAAAAATGGTGAGTTTTTAAGCTCACCATCTCCACAACGGCAGATACTATTACTTCCTGATATGCAGCTTCTCAATAATCGTACGATAACGCTCGATATCGATACTGATCAGATAATCGAGAAGACCACGACGACGTCCAACCATCATCAGAAGACCACGACGTGAATGATGATCATTCTTATGTGTCTTCAGATGCTCAGTCAGATGATTGATACGCTCTGTGAGCAATGCTACCTGAACCTCAGGTGATCCTGTGTCGCCTTCATGACGCGCATAAGTTGTCATGATTTCTGCTTTTCTTGCCTTGTCCATTATATTTCCTCCTTGATATTCACCGTTGTCAAAGTATATGGTCGGACGATCCATAAACCTTGACATGGCAGACTGTTAAAAATTTTAACATATGCTGATATGTTTGTAAAGAAAGCAGACATTGTTCTCATAACATATCCAAGCACTGACCACGGCCGTGACCCCGGGTACGATCTGCAGTGATCACACTAAAATATCTGATAAGATGTCTGATAAGATGTCAAAGATCAATAAACAAACTCTTCTCCCTGATCCTTTATGATGACCTGATTGGCGCCATCCTGACCGGTCATCTTCTCGGTATGACCGACAATTCTGGCATCCAGCTTATATTCCGCAGCAATTCCGATAATTGCTTCAGCAGATGCTTGATCACAATACAGTTCCATACGATGCCCCATATTGAAAATTTGATACATCTCATGCTGTTTAACATCACCGGATTCAAATATTGCCTTAAATACTGGCGGACGCTCAAACAGATTATCTTTTACATATCTGATACCATGTCCAAAATCGCGGCATTTGACCTGGCCACCGCCAGTACAATGGATTATTCCGCTGATGGAGCTTCTGTATTCAGCAAGGATCCTGCGAATGACCGGTAAATATGTCCTGGTTGGCGACAGAACTGCTTCTCCCGCTGTCAATGTACTGCCAGGCAGCTTATCTTCAACATGATATAATCCACAGTACGCTTTGCCCGCAGGCATCGTATCGGCGTAAGTCTCCGGATACTGGTCACGATAATCAGAATGCAAAAGCAAATGTCTTGCAGCCGTCAGACCGTTTGAACCTATACCAGAGTTTTCCTTATCCTCATAACTGGTCTGCCCGAATGAAGAAAGTCCTACGATCACTTGATCAGGCTTGATATCCGCTGCATTAATTACATTTTCTCGCTGCATTCTTACAACGATCGTCGAATCACAAATAACAGTTCTGACCAGATCACCAACATCGGCTGTCTCGCCGCCTGTCATCGTTATTTTTACATCATGCTCAGCCATTTTTTCGATGAAGCTGTCATATCCGTTAATGATCGCTGCCAGGCAATCAGCATTTACTCGATGTGCGTTCCTGCCAATCGTGTTCGACACAAGAAAATTATCAACAGCGCCAATGCAGGCCAGATCATCTGTATTCATGACCAGAGAATCCTGTGCTATGCCTCTGAACCACGTGGTGTCCCCGGTAATCTTGTACATCAGATAGGCTGCCGAAGATTTTGTACCGGCACCATCTGCATGAACTGCGCTGCACCATCTGTCATCGCCGGCAGGATCATCGATCACCTTGCAAAAGGATCCTGGAAAAAGTCCCTTTGACTGTTTTGCTACCGCTAGCTTAACATCATCTTTTGTCGGCGAAACACCGCGTGATAAATAGGATTCTGCTTTCATGATGTCCTCCATAATAAATATATGCTTTCTGAGCTGATCTATAAGCCGGGTCCTGTCGTGGACAGCCATCTATCTAGGCCAATCATTTCTGAATGGCTCAAGCCACCTCCCCGGGACATGCGGGCCACACTATTGTCCCTCCACGGTGTTGCTCCAGGTGGGGTTTACAGAGCCGGACTGTCGCCAGACCGCTGGTGAGCTCTTACCTCGCCTTTCCACCCTTACCGGCTGCTGCCGGCGGTATATTTCTGTTGCACTATCCTTGAAGTCGCCTTCACCGGGAACTACCCGGCACCCAGCCCTATGGAGCCCGGACTTTCCTCACGCACAGGCTTTCGCCTTATGCCTGCGGCTGTCCAATCAGCTCAGAAAGCCACCTTATTATAATCCAAGCCCATGTCAACGGTAAAGGATATTTGCGGGAATTCAGATTTTAATCTCTCAGCAAGTGGCTTAAGAACTACTCGCTCAGTCACATCATGTCCTGCATCGATCACTGCGATGCCCCTGTTGGCAAGAGCGATTGCTATATTATGCTTAGCCTCCCCGGTTATGACAGTATCAATATCCAATAGATCGAGATCAGATATCCATTCCTCTGAAAATGATCCAGGAAACACTGCGACCCTGGAAACCATGGGATCACTATCAGTGTTGATCCTGCAGCCAGGACTGCCTAGCTGCTCTATTGCTATTTTTCTTAATCTCGAGAGCTTGATTGGCTGATAAAGATCAGCATATCGACCGTGCCCGGCCTCAGCAAATCCAGTCAGATCATTTTTCTGAGGAAATACTGTCTGCCATGTATCTGCATCAAGGTTCAAAGTCTGTGCCAAACAGTCGGCAACTCCGCCTGGTGCTGCGTCCAGATTGGTATGCGCGCTGTAAACCGCGATTTTGTGTCTGATCAGATCATAAAGCAGCTGCTGTTCAGGAATATCTGCTCTTACTGTTTTAACAGGCGAAAATATAAGCGGATGATGAGTTATTATAAGTTCAGCTCTGTTTGCCTTGGCTCTGGCGATAGCCGAGCCTGTAATATCCAGGCAGAGCAGTACAGAAATGATCTCTGTATCCATACTGCCAGTTTGCAGGCCGACAGGATCCCAGCTCTCAGCCAGTGCTGGCGGAGCCATCGCTTCGATTTTTCTAACTATTTCAGCTATAGTCGGCATGAGCCACAGCCTCCTCTATCACACAATACTTATTGGCTATCATTTGATATGATCGTAAATCAATCTTTAGATGCTGATCATTTGTCTGCTTTTGCCAGCATTTTTTCAATTTGATCCAATATTTCTGTAAGCTCCGGTTTGCCGCGGACGGCTTTTGCCAATGTGTTCCTCTTATCCTTGAGATAGTTGATCCATGTTGGATCTTCTGCATTGTCTTGATACTTTTCCATCAGAATAGGACCGATCAAGGCTGAAAGCTCATCAATTCTGACCGCATCATTTACCTGGCAAGCATCGAATTTGACTTTCATTATGGTATAAAAGTGCCTTCTATCATGAACGATGCTCTCATCTGCTATCACAAATTCGTTTTGCGATAACCAGTAACGAAGCTCATAAACCGATCTTTGCGGCTGGATGATCAGAGTCATTCCACCGGGAATATCGCCTGAACGGCGGTCCAGTATCTTAATGATCTCAAGACCGCCCATCCCTGCGATGATAATTGTGTCGTCCTCTGCCAAAACAATATCTTCAAGGCCATCGCCTATTCTGGCATCTATTTTGTCGCTAAATCCATATTTGCTGATATTAGCTTTTGCCCTCATTATCGGACCGCTGCGCAGATCAGAGGCTATTGCACTGCTGCATTTCCCATTACCTGTCAACCAGATCGGTAAATATGCGTGATCTGTGCCAATATCGATGACCCTGCCCGATGCAGGCTCTGCCATATCAGCAATAGCCTGCAATCTAGGACTAAGCTGCGGCAGAACAATATCAGACTCAAGTTCTTGTGCCATCTTAATCCAGATAATCCTTCAGCTTCTTGCTGCGGCTCGGATGACGCATTTTCCTGAGAGCCTTGGCCTCAATTTGTCTGATACGCTCGCGGGTAACATTAAACTCTTTGCCAACCTCTTCAAGTGTCCTGGTTCTGCCATCATCGAGGCCGAATCTTAATCTCAGAACCTTTTCTTCTCTGGGCGTCAGTCCCTTAAGCACCTCGAGCAGCTGTTCCTTCAGCAAGGTAAAAGCCGCCTGATCCGCAGGTGATGGCGCATCGTCATCAGGTATGAAATCGCCAAGATGGCTGTCTTCTTCCTCACCTATTGGTTTCTCGAGTGATACAGGCTCCTGTGAGATCTTCATGATCTCGCGAACCTTCTCAACAGTCATCCCCATTTCATTGGCAAGCTCTTCTGCCTCTGGCTCTCTGCCGAGCTCCTGGATAAGCTGACGCTGTATTCTGATCAGCTTGTTGATCGTCTCAACCATATGAACTGGTATTCTGATCGTACGTGCCTGGTCGGCAATGGCTCTTGTTATGGCCTGTCTAATCCACCAGGTGGCATATGTGCTGAACTTGTAGCCCTTGGTATAATCAAACTTATCAACAGCCTTGATCAGTCCCAGGTTACCCTCTTGAATCAGATCAAGAAACTGCATTCCTCTGCCGACATATCTCTTGGCAATACTAACGACCAGTCTAAGATTGGCTTCACATAGAGAATTCTTAGCATCCTCGTCGCCATCCCGCATAGCCTGTGCAAGCTCTTTTTCCTGATCTGCTGTCAGCAGCGGCACCTTGCCGATCTCCTTAAGATACATACGTACCGGATCATCAACACCGATACCATCGATCGAGCTGATCTCTACCTCTGAATCACTGACGTCTTCCTCAACAGAATTGTCAGCGATAACCTCGATCCCGAAGCCCTCAAGCTTCTCGATCACCTTCTCTGCCTGGTCAATGTCAATATCTGACGCTTCGACCAGATCCATAACGTCCTTGGAAGATATTTTGTTCGCGTTCTCCTTGGCCTTTTTGATCAGCTCATTGATCAGACCCAGACGCTGTTCCTTGATAACATCACCAGGGGTCGGCTCTGACTGATCCTTGTTATCTGAATCGTTATCGTCTGACTTCTTCTTAGCAGCTGTCTTTTTGCGAGCCGGAGCTTTCTTCTTAGCTGGTGCTGCTTTCTCCTGCTTGACTTCATCAGTTTCATTAACCTCTGAATCCACTGCGATCTCTTGCTCTGCATTAAGCTCTTTCTTCTGTTCTTCTGTGATGTTGTTCACGTTTTCCTTGTCCATCAGCTCTACCTCCGCATATGTGATCTAATTTTATTTCTTTTTCTCGTCTGATCATTTCAACGTCTGATCAAAACTCGGTATTATATTGTTCCTTAAGCTGTGCGTAAATTTGAGATAATCTCAGCAGATCACCGCGCAGCGATCTTGTTCTTTGCTCATCGTTTTCTTCAGTTAGGCTCTGCTCAAGCTTTTTCTTATTTATTAACAGCTGCTTCATTCTTGTTCTCAGCATCCATAGTCGGGCTGCTTTGACCTCGCTCTGGCTGCCTAAAATATCATCTATCTGCATACTAGCCTTGGCTAGAAGCTCTTTGAGCTCTCTGCCTCTTATAACTGTGTCACCGGCCAGATCAAGCAATCTTGATGAATCTAATCTGGCCTCAGCCAGCAGCGGCATTGCCTCAACAAACAGCTTCCTCATCGTACCAGCTGAAAAATCATTCGGACTAGGTTTATCCTTCATTTCGCGCCAGCAATCAGGATAGGCGGCCAGAAGTACGATCAAATATATTTCTTCTTTTGTTATCTGATCCTTGTTTTCCTCTTGTTTCCTGGTTAGATCCAACTGTCTCTGCCGCAGCTGCTGCTTAAGCAGATCCTTATTCTTATCTGCCGCAGGCACCAGCTTACGCCGCTCAATTTCTCTTATTACGATATCCTTGCTTGCATGGAGCTCAGATGCTAACTTATCAGCATATAATTCCCTTACTATGCCATTATCAAGCTCAGATAAAATGTCACAGGCTCTGTCCTGATATTCAATAATATCAAGTCCTTTTTCTGTTTGACTGTCTCTGCGGGCACAATACAATCTATAATCAAGCAGAGGCATTGATTTCTCTACCAGTGCATGAAATCTCTCCGGCCCATTTTTTCTGATATACTCGTCAGGATCCTTGCCATCAGGAACCATAAGAACCGAAACATCCATATCTTTGCCTGCCAGAATTTCCAATCCACGCAATGCGGCCTTCTGACCAGCGGCATCGGCATCAAAACCAATTATTATTTTCTCCGTATATTTGCGCAGAAGTATCGCCTGTTGTTCAGTAAGCGCTGTTCCAAGAGCAGCTACAGCCTGATCTATACCAGCCTGATGCATTGCTATAACATCAAGATAACCCTCAACTATGATCAAATTGTCAGCTCTGCTGGCTTTTGCCAGATTGAGTCCGTATAGATGGCGGCCCTTGGTATATATTGGCGTTTCAGGCGAATTTATATATTTGGGCAGGCTGTCATCGAGCACGCGTCCGCCAAAAGCCACAACCTTACCAAGCACATCGAATATCGGAAACATAAGTCTGCCGCGAAACAGATCGATCAGGTTGCCCTGCTTGGTTCTCTTAAATAAGCCGCTGACATCAATTTCCTCCTCGGAAAAGCCCTTGGCTCGCAAATGCTTCAGAAGAGCATCCCAATTGTCCGGAGCATATCCTATTCCAAATCTCTTAGCTGTAGCCGGGGAAATTTCGCGTTTTCTGAGATAATCCTGAGCCGGCTTACCTTGTCCGCCGATCAGCTGCATATAAAACCAGCGTGCAGCCTCCAGCATCGTCTCATGCAGCCTTTTGCTCAGCTCACTGCGCTTGCGCCAGCCCTCATCATCCGGCTCCGGCAAAGCTATTCCAGCTCGCTCTGCCAAAATCTGCAGGGCCTGAGGATACGACACATGCTCGATCTCTTTGATAAAATTAATGACATTTCCACCCTTATGACAGCCAAAGCAGTAAAAAATCTGTTTAGAAGGCGAAACGCTGAAAGAAGGGGTATCTTCCCTGTGAAAGGGGCAGAGACCGAAATAATTCGCCGAGCTCTTGCGATCGAGAGTTACGTACTGCTCTACGACTGAAACAAGTTCATTGCGATTTTTAATTTCCTCAATCACATTGTCAGGAATCAATGGGCTGATATTATGCGCCTTCTTTCTGCCTTGTTGTTACAACTTGATTCTGATCGATAAGTGTTGCCCTATCGATCAGAACAGCCGTAATATATAATATTCGCTGTTGATTTCAAAATACCTCTTTTTGAAAATAGTCGCGAATCATATTTGAAATTTTGGCAGACAGAATATTTAAAATAGCTATAAGCTGTTTGCAAAAACCGTTTGATCAAGCCTGGCGGCTCTTAAGCCACAAAGCGCATTCAAGCCGCTTCTTCTGCATTGCACAGCCAATTTTATCAGATCCGGTTATACTTCCGCTTACATGGTAGCTATTGGCCGCACAGCCGCCGCTGCAGAAAAATCTGGCCCAGCAGTCATGACATTCTGGTTTATCAGGTACCATGAGCTGGCGGAAAGGCTTCTGAACTGTCGGATCAAGCGTGATCGGATCGTCCATTACACTGCCCATTTTGAACTGCTCTTCGCCAACAAACTGATGACATGGATAAATATCACCCTCAGGCGTGACAGCACAGTATTCCATGCCAACACCACAGCCCTTGAGCCGCTTAAACGCACAAGGACCCTTGCTCAGATCCATTACAAAGTGGAAGAAGTTGAAGGGATTGCCCTCCTGCCTTCGTTGATCTATGATCTGCGCTAATCTCTCATACTCAGCTTCTATCGCTGGCAAGTCCTCTTGCCTTATCTCGTAACCACTTCCAGGAGGCGCAACTACCGGTTCCATGGACACCTGATCACCCAGTTCTGCTAAATGAAGAACATCTTCAGCGAAATCCAGGTTATGTCTGGTATAAGTACCGCGCAAATAATACTGGCCGTTACCTCTTACAGCAAGGAATTTCCTGATATTATTGACGACTCGGTCATGAGAACCATGTCTACCGGCATCAGGCCTCATACGATCATGCACTTCTTTTCGCCCATCAATGCTGAGAACACAGTTTTCGAAATTATCATTAATAAAATCAATTTTATTCTGATCAAGCAGGGTGGCGTTTGTAGTGATCGTAAGTCTGATGATCTTTTCAGTTTCAGCCATGCGCTGGCGACAATACTTAACAAGAGCGACAACCACAGGCCAGTTCATTAGAGGTTCACCGCCAAAAAAATCGATATCCAAATGCTTGCGTGGTCCTGACGCTTCGATCAGGAAATCTATTGCTTTGCGTCCAACTTCTTCCGAAAGCATTGATCTGTGCCCTGTTCCAAAATCACCTGTTCCGGCGAAGCAATACTCACAACGAAGGTTACAGTCGTGACAAAGATGCAGGCACATCGACTTGATACGTGGCCGATCTGGATATAGCTGTTCAACCGTAACTTCTCTGGATGGACAGAAAAGCTCTTCACGATCGATCAATGTATCTATTTCATCGGCTAATTCAAATATATCTGTGCCATAGTTAAGAGCCAGCGCCTCAAGCTCTGGCTGGGCAGGCCTCCTGCCGCCAGCATTTTGGTATAACTCAATAACCTCAGCTGCCATCTCATCTATACGGTGCAGAGCACCACTTTCTGAATCGAATACCAGGTGATCACCCAGCATTTTAAACATATGAACCAATTCTATTCCTCCATATACGCAAATAGTGAAAAGCCCGATCAGGCTTTTCACTATTTTGTCAGTTATCACTCATTAGGAAAAGCAATCCAGAACAATGCTCAGCGTTGTATCTGCTCACATGGCTGATTTGCAACAGTACAGCTGGTTTTACAGGCTGACTGGCAGGATGTCTGGCACTCACCGCAAGCTGCGGAATGCTCAGCAGGTTTAATGCAAACTCCACTAATAGTCTGAATGTGTTTCATGTTTGTGTCCCCCTGATATTTATTACATAGTTATTATCGACCTGCAGGCAGGTTGTAATTTATTCTGATACGGGCTTTACAACAGTATTTACTGCGGATTTCTTAAATGTCACCAAAGTATTAGCAACACTGGTTGAAACCGTTACCTCATCGTCCTTGATATTGACAACGCGACCAACCACACCGCCAATAGTGACAACACTATCTCCAACTACCATCGAGTTGATCTGCTCACGCAGCTTCTTCTCTTTCTTTCTCTGTGGACGGATCAACAGGAAGTACATCAGGCCGAACATAAGTGCCAAAGGCAGCACCAGACCCAGTATGCTCTCCATACCACCTGCAGTGGCACCAGTTGTTAAAACAATATTAGTCATATTCATCTAAAGAAGCCTCCCGATTATCTTCTGCCCATAATTATAAGGACAATTTCTGAACAAATCATATACTAACACTGTAGGCAATGCAATTGCAACAATAAACTTAACAGAAAGATCAATCACTTCAATTCATAACCGAATTCCGCGAAAAATTCATTGCGGAAATCAAGCAGTCTGTCATCCTTGATAGCCTGCCTGACATCTTCCATCAGCTTGAGCAGGAAATGAATGTTATGCCAGGAGGTCAAACGCAGCCCAAACATCTCATTCGCCTTGATCAGGTGTCTGATATAGGCCCTACTGTAATTCTTGCAGACATAACAGTCACATTTTTCATCAAGCGGTCCAAAATCTCTGGAAAACTTCTTGTCTCTAACTATCATTCTGCCCTTGTGTGTCAGTACTGTACCATTTCTGCCAATTCTCGTAGGTAAAACGCAGTCGAACATATCTATTCCACGTATTGATCCCTCGATCAAATAGTCAGGTGATCCAACTCCCATCAAATATCTTGGTTTATCCTTAGGGAGTATAGGCACTGTAGCTTCAAGCATCTCGTACATCAAATGTCCAGGCTCGCCTACACTAAGACCTCCCAAAGCGTAGCCTGGAAGATCAAACTGAGTGATTTCTCTGGCGCTCTGCTGTCTCAAATCGGCAAAAGTACCGCCCTGGACTATGCCGAACAGGGCTTGGCTCCGGGGGTTTTTATGAGCGTTTATGCATCGTTCCAGCCAACGGGTCGTTCTTTCCAATGAATGCTTGGCATAGCTATGCTCTGCCGGCCAAGGCGTACACTCATCAAAAGCCATGATAATGTCCGAACCGAGATCGTTTTGTACCTCTATCGATTTCTCAGGCGTTAAAATATGCTTAGAACCATCTATATGCGATCTGAAATGAACACCTTCTTCATTGATCTTACGATTTTCACTCAGGCTGAACACCTGAAATCCTCCACTATCTGTAAGGATAGCTCTGTCCCAGTTCATGAATTTATGAAGTCCACCGGCTTCACGAACTATATCGCTGCCTGGACGCATCCATAGATGATATGTATTTGAGAGAATGATTCCAGCGCCCATTGACTTAACTTCGTCCGGACTCATTCCTTTTACAGTGGCTTGTGTACCAACCGGCATAAAAGCAGGTGTATCAAAACTGCCATGTGGTGTATGAACTGTCCCCAGCCTCGCACCGGTTTGCTTGCATACATGTTTGAGCTCATACCACACAGGGAACTTAGCTGAATTATCCATGGCTATTCTCACTTTCCAGATCACTCTCGATTGATTTCCGGCCGATCAACTCGATGCTCTTCGCAATCGGGTATATCAGCATCGCATCACCGAAGCTGAAAAACCTGTACTTCTCTCTGATCGCTTCCTCGTACGCAGCCATTATTCTTTCATGACCGGCCAAAGCCGCCACCAGCATCAACAGAGTTGATTCTGGCAGGTGAAAGTTTGTAATAAGCGCATCAATGGTTTTGAACTCATAGCCTGGATAAATAAATATATCTGTCCAGCCGCTTTGTGCTTTGAGCTGACCATTATTCTCACTGGCAACTGCTTCTAAAACACGGCAGCTTGTTGTCCCAACCGCGATCACATGTCCGCCTTTTTCTCTGGTTTCCCTTATGCAGTCAACAGTTTCCTGACTCAACTCATAATACTCTGAATGCATTTCATGCTCAAGGATGTTGTCGGCTTTTACCGGTCTGAATGTGCCCAGACCTACATGCAGCGTGAGCTCAGCGATTCTTATGCCACGACTCCTTATCTGATTCATCAGCTCTGGTGTGAAATGAAGTCCGGCAGTGGGAGCTGCGGCTGAGCCTTCTTGCTTCGCATATACTGTCTGGTAGCGTTGCTTATCCTCAAGCTGCTCGTGTATGTAAGGAGGCAGGGGCATCATACCCGCCTCGTCTAATATTTCTTCCCATATTCCATCATAGATGAATCTGACAAGTCTGTTGCCGCCCTTCACAACTTCAATTATCTCAGCCGCGAAACGATCCGGGATAAAATCTACATACTGTCCTTCACGCAAGCGTCTGCCAGGACGCACCATGCATTCCCAGATATCTTCTTCTACTCTGCGCAGAAGTAAGATCTCACAGGCTATGCCGCTGCCTCTCTTGCTTCCAAGAAGACGTGCTGGTAAAACCTTTGTATTGTTGATAATAAGACAGTCGCCAGGAGAAAGCCTCTGAGGCAATGACGAAAAAACGGAATGCACTGGCTGTCCGGCATCAGCTTCAAGCACCATAAGCCTTGAGCTATCGCGTTTTTGCAGTGGATGCTGCGCGATCAAAGACTCTGGAAGTTCATAATAAAAATCCTGTTTTCTCAGCATAGGACCCCTCTTCTGTTTCGTTGACGATAAACCAGTGATAATGATATGATTATTGAGACTATGTGTCAATCTTAGAGGGTACATATTTTTTGTTCCCACAGACAGAAACAGGCCGGATATGGCCAATATTACTGGAGGAAATCACTATGAAGAAACCCGTATTTACTGGCTCAGCTGTAGCTATCGTAACGCCATTTACGGATAAAGGTATCAACTTTGAGAAGTTAACTGAGTTGTGTGAATTTCACATCAAGAATAAAACTGACGCTATCCTGGTAGCAGGAACCACCGGCGAAGCCTCAACCATGCCTGATGCTGAGCATCTCTCGGCGATCGACCATGTTGTTAAGGCGGTAAATGGTCGTTTACCTGTTATTGCCGGTACCGGCAGCAATGATACGATTCATGCAGTTGAACTAGCCAAACGTGCCTGCGAACTTGGTACCGACGCGATACTAAGTGTAACCCCATATTACAACAAATGCTCTCAGGAGGGTCTTTATCAGCATTTCAAGCTTGTCGCAGAGGCTTCTGACAAGCCGGTCATTCTCTACAATGTACCCTCAAGAACAGCGCTGAATATCGCTCCGCAAACCTATAAGCGTCTAAGTGCCATTCCCAATATCAATGGAGTCAAGGAATGCAACCTCGATCAGGTACCTGATATCGTTTATCAGTGCAAGGATCAGCTTAACCTATACACCGGTGAAGATCCGATGGTCGTGCCGATGCTCTCATATGGTGGACTTGGTGTTATATCAGTTGCGGCAAACATAATGCCTGAGCAGGTACATAATATTGTCAACAGCTGGATGAACGGCAGACATGACGAAGCAAGAAGCATTCAGATCAAGCTTATGCCTTTGATCAGGGCTTTGTTCTGTGATGTCAATCCTATCCCGGTAAAAGCCGCCATGAATCTAATGGGAATGAATGTTGGCCCCTGCAGAATGCCTTTGACTGATCCATCTGCTGAGAATCTGGAGAAAATACGCAGCGCACTGGCACTCTATAATCTGATCTGACCTGGAGGACATTATGATTTCAATTTTTTTAAGTGGTTGTATGGGCAGAATGGGCAAAGTAATTACTACCTTGGTCAATGAGAGCGATGATCTCAAGATCGCAGCAGGCAGCGATATAAAGCAAGACATGTCAGCAGGCTTCCCTGTTTTTGAGAAGGCCTCTGAATGTGATGTGGATTTTGATGTTGTAATTGATTTTTCTATTCCGGCAGCTTTGCCAGAATTATTCACGCTTCTGCGCAAGACCGGCAAACCGGCAGTAATCTGTACGACAGGTCTGACAGACGAAATAAAGGCGGAAATCGCTGAATTAAGTAAGAATCAAGCAATTTTTGTTTCTGCGAACATGTCTCTCGGAATCAATATTTTGATTCACCTGGCCAGACAGGCGGCTTCACTGCTTTACCCTGATTTTGATCTTGAAATTGTGGAAGCTCACCATAAGCAAAAGGTTGATGCTCCATCCGGCACTGCTCTGATGATAGCAGACGAACTAAATGAAGAGCTAGACCATATTCTCGAGTACACATACGACCGCAGCGGCAAGCGCGAGAAGCGCGGGTCCAAGGAGCTCGGATTACATGCGATCCGCGGCGGTACTATCGTTGGAGAGCACACCGTCATATTTGCTGGTGGAGAGGAAACTCTTTCTATTCACCATAGTGCTCAATCCAGAGATGTTTTCGCGAGAGGCGCCCTGGCAGCAGCAAGATTCATGGCCGGGAAGCAACCCGGTATGTACAGCATGAAAGAGCTTATAAACAAAAGTATTTAATGCATAGTCATATTAAGAGGCCTGATCAATTTTATTGACCAGGCCTCTTTTTGCGTTCATAAGTCGTTATAAAAAAGATACTGTGTTTCTAGATCGTGGGATCATTTTCAATATCTGCGTTATCGCCTTCATTTATCTTGCTAAGCATATATTTATCGAGACCACGATAAGCATAGAAGGTCAACATCAGCGTGTTGATAGCAAATGCAAGCAGCATATACCAGAAAACAGCCACAATAAAGGCAATGCCAACATTTGTGAACAATAGAACAGCTGGACCAATCAGCATTAATACCAACGACAGGAAAAGCATAAGAATATTCATTGGCAGCTTGAGGATAGCGAAGAAAAAGCTGTTCTTATACATTTGCTTTAGAGTAAGTTTGAATGTCACCATCATGGGGTAAAGATACATCTGCATAATGCACCAGATCGCGAACATTAACACTATTACGGTCAGTAGAATTGACCGGAGCATATCATTGCTGACGAAATCAGTTTGACGATAAAAATATAGATTTACAACGAATATTACAGTCACTATCAGGCTGATCGTACCGGATGCCAAAGATTGTTTGAAATTTGATAATGCATGTTCTTTGAAATCAGACCATATAAATGAATGTTCCTCACGTGAATAGTTACGTAAAACATACACAATTCCTGCATGTACCGGACCAACTATTACGAGTGCCAGGCCAGCCAGCATCATGGCAAACAGTAAGAAAATTATCGTCATCTCAAACACTTGAAGTGCTAAAGCTTGATCTGCGTCCTGGGCTGTACCCACAGCTGATTCAACCAAAGACATATCCAAACCGGGAAATATGGCCTGAACTAAGTAGGAGCTGCCGAAAAAAGCCAGAACCAAAGCCGGTAGACTAAATAATACATAAAGCATATTTATCGGAATGAGCTTCCAGAATTTACGACCTATAATTCCAAAAAAAGTCGGTAGCGGTCCGCGGTCCAAGTCCTCAGGATTGACGCCCTTCCCTTCTTTGTTATAATTCATGAATCCAAAAATACCAGCCATTATCTGCCTCCGTCGGGTTCTAATAATATCTATTTTTCTTCAGTCAAAAAATTATAACGCAGACTAGCCAAACGGTCAATTTGCTCGAGAGATTCCGCTATCACTGCCTGTATTCGTGCAGCCTTGCCTTTGAACTTACGTTCAGGTGCGGCCACCAAACCAAAATTAGCATTCATCGGCTGGAAGTTATTCTCATCAGCAGATGATATATACTGTGCCATCGCACCAATAACCGTGTGCCTGTCAGGAATCTGCTTCATACGTTCAGCGGCTGCGATACCCCGCGCCTGAAGCGCAGCCTGCCAACCAGCCAGCAAACCTGAGGCTGCTGATTCAACATATCCTTCTACTCCTGTCATCTGACCGGCAAAATACAAATCCTCCCTTATTTTGCAGCTGTAATCGGAATTAAGTGCCATCGGGGAATTAATAAATGTATTACGGTGCATCACGCCTAAACGCTCGAATTCTGCGTTCTCAAGTCCTGGAATCATTCTGAAGACCCTGCGTTGTTCTGGAAACTTAAGCCTTGTTTGAAAACCAACTATGTTATAAAGACTAGCGGCTTGATCATCCTGCCTGAGCTGGACACAGGCATAAGGTTCTCTGCCTGTGCGGGGATCTCGCAGGCCAACTGGCTTCAAAGGTCCAAAACGTATTGTATCTCGTCCCCTCTTGGCCATTGTCTCAATTGGCATGCAGCCTTCAAAAACAATTTCCCGGTCAAAATCATGAACATCTGCAAGCTCAGCCGTAATAAGAGCATCATAGAATTTCTGATACTCTTCTTGGTTAAACGGACAGTTAATATAGTCCGCACCACCACGGTCATATCTGGATTGTCTGAAGGCTATCGAATGATCAATCGATTCTGCCGTTACTATCGGTGCGGCTGCGTCAAAAAAGTGCAGCGTATCTGCACCAAGAAAATGCTGGATATCAGTAAAAAGATCACCCTCTGTAAGAGGACCGGTCGCGATGATAGTAAGTCCTCTCCCGGGAATATGATCTATTCTTTCATTGATCATTTCAATTCGCGGATGATTTCTTATTTTATCAGTTACCAGCTTGGAAAAAACCTCACGGTCGACAGCCAAAGCTCCACCAGCAGGAACAGCAGTTTGGTCGGCACATGATATGATCAGAGATCCTAATCGTCTCATCTCTTCTTTTAACAAGCCTACAGCATTTTCCAGCCGAGAAGCTCTCAGGGAGTTGCTGCATACCAGTTCCGCATAATCAGTACTATGATGGGCCGGCGTCATCTGCTTGGGTTTCATCTCAATCAATTTAACTGATATACCAGCTTCTGCCAGCTGCCATGCTGCTTCACAACCTGCAAGCCCAGCACCAATTACTGTCACTTCAGTCATCAGGACTCGCCTCCATCAGCTTTCTTAGTAGAATCATCTTTTTTTATCTTCGCAGAGCTGCTGGTTTTTGTTGCTTTCTTGGTCGTTGATTTTTTTGCAGCTGTCTTCTTGGCTCCAGCTTTTACAGTTGTTTTGGTTTCCGGCTTATCAGCCGAAGTTTTTGCAGTTTTTGTCGCGGTAGTCTTCTTGGCTGGCTTCTTAGCAGTTTTGGCTTTGGCTTTGGCTGCTGTTGTTTTTGTTGCCTTCTTGTCAGCCTCAGACTTATCATTAGCTTTTTTCTCTGCCTTCTGATTAGTTGGACAGTCTCTATTTCCGCATTTTGGATACGTTCTGCCTCTGAAACGCTTCCAGACCATATAGCTGCCGCAGACCTCACAGCTTCTGCCTTCGATCGGCAGATTCCAGCTTATGAAACCACATTCAGGATCACTGCCCTTCTTGTCGCAGGTATAGAATTTTGAATTGTATTTCCTCGATATTCTCGAAACAAGGCCAGATCCGCACAGAGGGCATTTCCCCTGAACCTGCTCTTCAATATTCTTTGTATATTTACATTCAGGATAATTAGAGCATGCTATGAATTTGCCGAATCTTCCTTCCTTGATCATAAGATCGCCTTCACCACAATCAGGACATTTCTCTCCGGTGGGCACCTCCGGCATCTTAACTCTTTCGACATTGGCATTTGCTTGCTCGATCCGCTCGTGGAACGGTGGATAGAATTCCTGCAGCAGTTCCACCCAATTTTCATCACCTGACTCAACAGTATCTAAATTTTCCTCCATATCTGCGGTGAAAGAAATATCAACTATGTTGTCAAAATTTGCCTCAAGCAATTCTGTGACGATAGTGCCAAGATCTGTAGGCAGCAAGTGTCTCTTGTCCTTCTCAACATATTTACGATCAAGGATGGTCGATATCGTTGGCGAATAAGTTGATGGTCGTCCGATCCCCTGCTCTTCCATAGCTTTTATCAGACTTGCTTCTGTATATCTAGCAGGTGGTTGTGTATATTTCTGTTCAGGCTTGAGCTGATCGAGTATAAGGATATCTCCTTCATTCAACTCCGGCAGCGTCTCCTTCTTCAGTTCATCGCTCTCATCGTTATCTTCATTCTCATTTTCCGCACTTATGCCGTATTGCTTGAGCCAACCCGGGAATCTAACGGTTTCACCACTGACTCTAAACAAGTTAGCGGCAGCGGTAATATCTGCTGTAACTGTATCAACAATAGCTGCTGCCATTTGTGATGCCATGAACTTATCCCAGATAAGCTTATAAAGACGATACTGGTCAGCCGATAATTGGCTCTTGATTTTATCGGGAGCCAAATCGAAATGCGCTGGCCTGATCGCTTCATGTGCGTCCTGTGAAGCATTCTTGTTTTTAAACATTCTATTTGATTTGGGCAGATACTCTTCGCCATAAACACCCATGATATATTTTCTGGCCTCTTGAGCGGCCTCCGGTGAAACACGAACAGAGTCAGTTCTGATATATGTTACAAGCGCGGTAGCACCACCGGCAGCAAGATCTACACCCTCATAAAGCTGCTGTGCCACACTCATAGTGCGCTTCGAGCTAAAACCCATGTATCTGGAAGCTTCCTGTTGAAGAGTACTAGTCGTAAAAGGCGCGTTAGGCTGTTTTTGTCTACTGCCTTTCTTGACCTTGAGTACCTGCCAGCTCTGATTCTCAAGAGATTTGAGCAGTGCCTGCATCTCTTCCAGCGTGCCTATCTTTTTCTTTTCAACCTTCTTACCGTTCCATTCTCCATGATAACGGCTGCGAAAAGGCTGGTCCTGAACCTGCTTCTTCAAAAAGGCTGTCAGCAACCAATATTCTTCTGGTACAAAAGCTTTTATTTCACGTTCTCTCTGAACGATCATGCGCGTGGCAACTGATTGAACACGGCCTGCTGATAATCCGGTTCTTACCTTACGCCATAGCAGCGGGCTCAATTCATAGCCTACAAGACGGTCAAGAATTCGTCTGGCCTGCTGTGAGTTAACTCTCTTCATGTCGATCGCTCGCGGTTGTGAGATCGCCTTTTTGACTGCTGATTCCGTGATCTCATTAAAGGTTATCCGACAATCACTGTTTTCATCTACCTTCAAAACTTGCGCGATATGCCAAGCTATAGCCTCACCCTCACGATCAGGGTCAGTTGCGATAAATATTTTTTCGGATTTAGCGGCCAGCTCCTTGAGCTCTTTAATTACCTTCTCTTTGCCTTTCATCGTTTTATATCGTGGCTGAAAGCCATTCTCAACATCAACACCAATCGTTGATGAAGGCAGATCACGGATATGTCCAACAGAAGCAGTGATCGTGTAATCACTGCCCAGATAGCGTCCAATTGTTTTAGCTTTTGCCGGTGACTCGACAATTACGAGATTTTTACCCATGTAATATCATCCTTAATATATAAATTGAATCCGGCTTATATATAACGCTCGGATTTCGGCGGCATCACGTAACATATATACTTCATATTCAATCATATGTCAAAAAGTATTGTCCTTTTTTTCGCTCTATCTTGTTTTTCAGCTCCAATCCGGTAACTAAAGATGAAAGTTGATCAACGGGCAGTTTTAGCGTCATTGTCAGTTGATCAAAGCTCATAGCATGCGAGCTTAAACAAGAGACTATTCTTCCCTCATGATCTGACAAGTCATCGCTGCGGATACCTTGACTGCGATGTGTCGATTTGTGGCCGCCTTGCGGAATATTATCCTTATTTCGCGGTTGAAGAGCATATCGCTCGATAATCTGGCCTGGTTCATCAAGCAGTGCGGCGCCATCAATTATCAGTCTGTTGCAGCCCCGGCTTGTTGTTTGAATAATGTTCCCTGGCACAGCATATACCTCACGGCTCTGATCAGTCGCGAAGGATGTAGTGATCAGTGTACCACTATGTTCAGGAGACTCAGTTACAATTACAACATCAGCCAGTCCGCTAAGTATTCTGTTCCGAGCCGGGAAAAAATACTTGATCGGCTTGGTGCCCGGTGGATGTTCACTAACTATTACACCCTTGGCCGCGATCTCCTGCTGCAGCTGCTTGTTTTGATAAGGATAATATATATCAGTGCCTCCAGCTGTTACAGCAGCGGTATATCCGTTTTTTTCAAGCGTGATCTTATGAGCCATAGCATCTACACCTTTGGCAAGACCACTGATGATCGTACATTCATGATCAGCTAAAACTCTTGTTATCATTTCAGTCGCCTTTAGCCCATATGGCGTTGGTTCCCTTGTCCCAACAATAGTTATTCTCAGAGGTGAACTATTTAATTTACGCAAACCGTCACCTTCGCAAAACAGAATTGCCGGATAACCGCTTATGTTCATAAGATTTGTCGGATACAGGCTGTCTGTTATATCAATCGAATAAATATTTCGACCTTGATATTTTTCTGCCCTAACAGTGGCATCATCGCGCAGGCTTGTAACCGGCCATTCACTGAAAAAATCCTTAAGTCTGCCGGCCATAAATTTCATTTCTTTGCTGCTCAATTCCTGGCAGACATTCTGGTAAAAGCAGTCTTGGCAGCTGTGCGGATATGCTCTTATTCCGGAAAAAATCTTTCTGATGTCACAGCTCCACAATGCATTGCTGCCACCACAGCAGCGTAATATTCTGATTTGCAAACGATTAGGCATCTGAAAACGTCTGCATAGCTCTATGTACCAGATCGATTTTGCCAGCTTGATTCCACTAATATCCAGATTATCTGAAACGCCTTTTCCTTCAATGTCTGCTTGAATATAGTCTGTATTGTAATGCTTCATTTATATGCTCCTGCTCAATCTTGTCATCGTTTTCAATATCAGCAATCGTCCTTGCGAGCTTAAGTGCTTTTATATAGCCTCTTGCAGAAATGTTTAGCCTTTCTGAAGCAAGCGCTGTATATTCAAGTATTTCTTGAGATATATCAAATAGCTCAGCGATATTTCTGCCCGATACACGTCCGTTTTGTATAGGCTCAATACCATGCTCCCGGCAACGCTCTTTTTGCAGTTGCCAGCATCTGCTGACAGTTTGTCTGGCAATGAGCGCAGGTTCAATCGAGATCTGTCTGCTTACACTTGAAGGCAGCTCAAGTGTTTTTAATCTGGTCATTTCAATTGTCAGATCCATCCTGTCCAGCATAGGTCCACTAATTCTGCTCAGATGTCTGTTAACGCTTTCAGCACTGCATCTGCATTTACCGTTTGTTTCGAATAAATTGCCGCATTGGCAAGGATTGGCAGCTCCAGCCAGCAAAAAATCAGCTGGCCAGCTGATACGATAATTGAATCTTGATATGTTCACAACACCCTCTTCTAGAGGTTGTCTCAAGCTATCAAGCACATCAGAAGAGAAATGAGTCAATTCGTCAAGAAACAACACTCCTTGATGGGCAAGACTGCAGAGTCCGGGATATGGAGATGAGCCACCGCCGATCATAGCACCTCTTGTAGCAGTATAGTGAGGGGCCTCAAAGGGTCTTGTCTTAACAATGTGTGAGTTTTCTCCAGTTAATCCGGCAGTACTGCGGATCATCGTAACTTCTCTGGCTTCATCTGGTTCCATATCTGGAAGCAAGGCCGGCAGACAACGTGCGAGTGTTGTTTTGCCGCAGCCTGGTGAGCCAAGCATCAGCGTATGATGCCAGCCTGCAGCACTTAATATCAAACCTCTGACGGCTCTTTGTTGTCCGGCAATAGAACTGAACTGATTCAAAATATCATTATCGTTACCATCATCCGCAGAAACGTCATCCGCAGATCCTGTCATTTGATTGAAACTGACACTACTATTCGCAAAAATGCTATCTTGCCTTACGGTATCATTTAACATTTTCTTTGCAGTTGCTTCTCTTTGATTTGATCCACGCGCCATGATAGCAGCAGCGGCTCTAAGGCTTCTTACCGGATATGGTTTACTGTCATTAATACCGACTGCTTCATTATAGTTTTGAGCGGGTACTATGATCTCTTCTATTCCTCTATTGACGCATGCACCGACTCTGCAAATAACACCAGGCAATGGTTTTACTTCACCTGTGAGACTTAACTCTCCGATAACACAGACAGGTTGCTTATCCGGACCGATTTTCAGCTGTTTTGAAGCAATTAGAATTGCCAGCGCCAACGCCAGGTCGAAACCTGTTCCCTCTTTTCTGAGCCAGGCAGGAGCATAACTGGCCGTTAGTCTTCCCTGAGGGAAGCTATATCCGCTGTTCTTGATCGCCGCAAAGACCCGGTTACGAGATTCTCTAACAGCACAATCGCCTAACCCTACGATTTCGAAATGAGGAAGACCAGGCAGAAGTGAAACCTCAATTTCAATAAGAATACCTTCAATTCCGCTCAGCGCACATGAAATCACTCTGCCATACTTAACATCGTCCATTACTATCAACTCCAATCTGTTTGATGATAGCTTACAAAATCAGTGCAAAAACTTTGTTTGCATGTCAAAAACAGACAATATCTGTCACAGCTAGTACGCTTTTCGCGATATCATCAAGATATATGGCCATTCAGGTTGCCTGTTCTGTCTGAATCTGACATAATACCTGAGGTAGATTTGAAATTGGAGGAATGAAGAATGCGTTTAGGAATAGTAGGATTGCCAAATGTCGGCAAAAGCACACTGTTCAATGCGATAACCAAGGCAGGGGCTGCGGTAGCCAATTATGCCTTCTGTACTATTGAGCCAAATGTGGGTGTGGTTGCTGTTCCGGATAGCCGTTTGGATGCGCTTGCGGAAATGTATAAGCCTGAGAAAATCACACCTGCAACGATAGAGTTTGTTGATATTGCCGGTCTGGTCCGTGGTGCGAGCAAGGGAGAGGGACTAGGCAACAAATTTCTTGCTAATATCCGTGAGGTTGACGCTATTGTACATGTGGTTCGCTGCTTTGATGATGAGGATGTCATGCATGTGGACGGCCAAACTGATCCGGCACGCGATATCGAAACCATAAATCTTGAATTGATATTATCCGATATGGAATATATGGACAGAAGACTCGACAAAGTAAAAAAGCTGCTGAAAGGCGGAGATAAGAAGCATCAGGCAGAGGCCGCCTTTTACGAGAGGCTGACTATGCATCTTGAATCAGGCAAGCCTGCGCGTACACTTGATATAAGTGAGGATGAGAAAAATTACTGTGACGACCTGTTTCTGCTAACCTTCAAGCCCGTGCTCTACGCTGCTAATATCAATGAGGATGAGCTTGGTGGTACCGAGCCGGAATATGTAAAAACAGTCAGACAGATCGCTGCTGATGAGAAGGCCGAGGTCGTTGTGATCAGTGCGAAGATCGAGGAAGAGCTTTCAATGCTTGATGATGAAGAGAAACAGTTGTTTCTACAAGATCTTGGGCTTGATGAGAGCGGCCTCGACAAGATTATTCACGCAGGCTATGATCTGTTGGGATTGATGTCCTATCTGACAGCAGGCCCGCAAGAGGTACGTGCCTGGACCATCGAAAAAGGAACCAAAGCACCTCAGGCTGCCGGCAAGATCCACAGCGATTTTGAAAAAGGCTTCATCAGGGCTGAGGTAGTAAATTATAGTGATCTGATGGCTAGCGGAACCTATGCCCACGCCAGAGAAAAGGGATTAGTCAGATCAGAAGGCAAAGAATACATCATGCAGGATGGTGATATCGTGCTTTTCCGCTTCAATGTATAACAGATCCAATGCTTAATAAATAATTATTTGATGAACTAGGTTTGAATTCTAAAGCTTTTCAATATCATCAAACTTTTTAAACAACCAGGCTGAACTCAGTCTGGTTGTTGCATATAGTGCGCAAACTGCGACAATACCGAGCCAAAAAGCTTTGCGGTCAGCTATTGGGAATCTATCTGCAAATAAAGCCAGAATGAGGATAGCGCTTTGAAATATAGCCCAGTTAACAATATCAAGTTTTCTTTTCTTATGTAAGCATGACAGTAAACCAACAATATTTATCAGTACGATCGTGATCAACAAGGCAAGAACCAGTTTATAGAAACTTTCAGACAGGTCATGACTATAGAAAAATATAACCGCCAGTATAGCGGCAATGAATGACCAGGCAATACTGCTGATAATATTGATTCTCCTGTCAGCGTGCTCATTCAGCTTCATTTTCGGTCACCTGAGCCTCATTATCCTGTTCTCGTTCATCTGCCTTGATTTCGCTATCATCACTATTTTCATGATCATCCGGCTTGCTATCTGGATCTTCCAGCTTGTTGAATCTGATTCCGCGTGAAGCGAGCTCCTGCTGCATCAGAATTAATACCTGCTCTCGCAGAGCATCAAGATCAGAGCTGTTATCGATTTGACGATCTGCCAGGCGAAGATACTCTTCATTTGTCATTTGCATTTGCATGCGTCTTCTTGCTTCATCATCAGACATCCCACGCGCTCTGAGCCGTTTTATTCTTACATCATCCTCAGCCCATACGACCCATATCTGATCACTGATATCCAAAAATCCATGTTTGACTGGAATCGGTACATCAAGGAAAATTGCTTTCTCTTTGGATTTCTTGAGCTTCTCTGTCCGATCCATAATCTGCTCTATGACATGCTTATGAATTATGGCACTCAGCTGGTCAAGACGACGTTTATCACTAAAAACACTTCTGGCCATTCTCTCTCGATCCAGCGCCCCCTTGCTGTTAAGAACAGAAGTCCCAAATATCTCTATTATTTCGGGCAATGCTGCCCCTCCCGACATAGTCACCTCACGTGATATGCTATCAGCATCCAGAACTGTGAAGCCAGCCTGACGGCAAAACTCAGCTACAGTACTTTTGCCGGAGCCGATTCCTCCTGTTATTCCAATTATAAACATGAAATGAAATCCTCCTAAGCATGAGAAGTTTCAATATCTAAAACTCCACTGCTGTTCTATTTGCATTCGGCCCAGTTTAAACCCTGATGAACCTCTGCAATGAGTGGGACTGACAATTCGACAACCTGCTCCATGCAATTCTGCAGTATTTTCGAAGCCTGATCAGCCTCGCCTGCCGGAGCTTCGACAATGAGCTCATCGTGGACCTGCAATATCAATCGAGCAGATAAGCCCTGCTGCCTGAACTCCTGATCAGCTCTAACCATGGCCAGCTTGATCATATCAGCAGCTGTACCCTGAATCGGTGCGTTCATAGCAGCTCTCTCCCCAAACATGCGGATATTTCTATTTGTTGACTTAAGCTCGGAAACATAACGACGTCGGCCGAGCATTGTCTCAACGTAGCCCTTGCTGCGCGCATCCTCTACCAAGCTGTCAAGATATGCTCTAACACCTGGATACCTTGAGTTATAACCACTGATATATTCATGAGCCTTTTTTAATGGAATTCGCAGATCTCTGGCCAGTCCGAAATCGCTGATGCCATAAACAATGCTGAAATTGACTGTCTTAGCCGCTGAACGTTGATCTGCTGATATCATTTCAGGCGGCAAGCCAAATATACTGCAGGCTGTATTCATATGAATATCCTGATCATTGTTGAATGCCTCCAGCATCGCCTCATCCTGTGATAAATGAGCCAGCAGCCTAAGCTCAATTTGCGAATAATCGGCATCAAGTAAAACATGGTCGGGTGACGAAATGAATACGCGTCTAATTCTGGTACCAGCTTCTGTTCTAACCGGTATATTCTGCAGATTAGGTTCAGAGCTGCTCAAGCGTCCAGTGGCTGTTTGAACCTGGCTGAATGTCGTTCTTACTCTGCCATCCTCTTGATCTACAGCTCTCATCAGGCCATCTACAAAAGTAGATTTCAGCTTGCTGATCTGTCTGTATGTAATGACCTTCTCAACAACAGGATGATCATCACGCAGTCTCTCAAGCTCATCAGCATCAGTTGAGTAGTTTCCGCCGCTTCTCTTCTTACCTGTTTGCAGTCCCAGCTTCTCAAACAAAACGACTCCTAGCTGCTTCGGAGAATTCAAATTAAACTCCTCACCGCTTAATTCAAAAATCTCAGCTGTAAGCTCTGACATCTGCTGATTCATTTCTACAGCAAGATCGTCGAGAGCAGCCTGATCCAACATGAATCCAGCCATTTCCATACTGCGAAGCACATAAACCAACGGCATTTCGATCTCATACATCAAACGGCTCAATCTAATGTCTGCTGCAAACATCTTCCTCTGGACTGAAGCAATATGCAAATAAGCTGCAACACGCTTTCGCTGCATCTCAACATCCTGTATTGCCGAAGCTTTATTGTCTGACTCTGTACCTGACAGTTGATCAAAATCAATAGAAAGCTGTTTAGGTACAATATCGGCATCCTCCCAGGGATGCCCGGTCACGCTCTGGTATAGCCTGCCGAAATCAGGCTTGCCGTCGATCTGGTCAAGTAAATAGCCGGCAATCATGATATCATGAGCTTCAATTTGAAAAGGTGCACTTTCTAGAGATGCTAAAAAAGATTTCAAATCGTATCCTGTCAAAACAATTTTATGTGGCTCTTGCACCCCGGCAAAAGCAGAATTCTCCAGCTTCTCCAGTAATTTGATCATTTGTGATCTCGTTAAAACGATATCATGTCCAGAAAAAGACCCATCTGGTAGAACAGCAGCAAAATAATTAACATCTGAGCTGCTTACAACAAGATCAATATCAGATTTAGACAGCGCCTTGGAAACAACCAATACAAGATCGTCGATATCATCAAGTAATTTGAACTTTGCCTGAGGCAGATAAATGCTCTTCTGCTCAGTCTTAATACCACTCAATTCAAATTTGTCAATTAAGCTTCTGAAACCATACTTCATAAACAACTGATGCAACGCCTGTTTGTCAGTATCCTTAATCTTAAATTGCTCGATCCCGCCTGGAATGGGCACGCTGCGGCAGATCGTTGCCAAATCATACGAAAGCTCAGCCATTTCTCTGTTTTCAACCAGTTTTTTTGCATGTGATGATGTAACGTCATCAAGATGTTCGTATACTTTTTCCAGGCTGCCATACTGACTAATTAAACTAATTGCACCCTTCTCACCTATGCCTCTAACACCAGGAATATTGTCAGATGAATCACCCATGATCGCTTTTATATCGATCAGCTGCTCCGGCTGAACCTTGTATTTATCTTTTATATAGTTAACATCAACAATTTGTGTATCGGATCTGCCTGCACGCGTTACAGGCTGATAAACGATCGTCTTATCGGATACGAGTTGGAAGCTATCTTTGTCACCAGTAATAAGAACTACATCAAGACCTTGATTCTCGGCTTCCAAAGACAACGTGCCAAGAATATCATCAGCCTCATAGCCGGCTAGTTCAAAACGAGCAACACCCAAACTGTCCAACAGTTCCTTGAGAAGTGGCATCTGGACAGCCAGATCATCAGGCATCGGTTTTCTGGTTCCCTTGTATTGATCATATGCCAAATGGCGGAACGTAGGTTCCTTAAGATCAAACGCGGCACAAGCATATTGTGGCTTGAGCTCATCAAGATACTTCATAAACATGTTCATAAACGCATAAAGAGCACCCGTCGGCGTACCGTCAGGTGCTGTTAAAGGATTTCTGCTGTTTAAACCATAGTATGCCCGATTTATCAGGCTGTTTCCGTCCAGCAGTATTATTTTATCGGCCAAGTCACTAGCCTCCCGTCATTTTGCTATTAATGCCAGCCAGACCAGATCTTCAAGCTTCTGCTCTTTGATCTGTTCTTGCCAGGCCTTTGCCTCCTCGGAGCCAATCATCTCCTCGATCTTGGTAATGCCTATTGAGTCGTCAAGTATAATAATATCATATTCTGACTCTTTTTCCTGCAACTGATGCTTAAGATTATCCGCCGCGTCAACTATATCCCAGGAATTCCAGGCTGTTAAAATCAAAACCTTATCGACAGCTGTATGTGATACGTTTGTCGAGGTTTGAGCACTCGTTTCATAAGTAATTTCCGAGCCGGCATCCTCAGGTTGGTCAGGAGCTTGTTCAGTTTCAGCTGTTTGTTCAACACTTTGAGTAGTCAATATACGCAGAGCCTTCGAAGAGTTGAAAACACCTTGAGCCTCAAAAGCTTCGCTCTCTGAAAACAGCTCCGGATCCAAAGGAAGATCACCTAATCGTCCGTTGAAGCTCTTCCATTTATCAACCATACCAGCATCAACTTCCTGAGAACCGTCATCTTCCATTACTGCTGCAGCAGCAGTTTCATCAACACCCTCAACTGCCATTGCCTCAGAACTGATCATCGGCAGCGTAGCGGAGTCATCTGAGTAGACATCCAAATTCATATCCTCATCTACCGCTGCAGGCATCATTGCTTCTTCATTTACCACGGCACGTTCTGCCTTATCTGGTAAGCTTTCTCTTTTAGATGGGGAATTCATATCCATTACTAGAAATACGGTTACTGAAACCAGCAGAAGTACCGCTGCATAGCCGGATAGAACTGGCAGACTTCTCCAGAATTTGCGATCATTTCTATTGCCCTTGTTGCTAATAGAATTGATAGGCAGGTTATCGGAAGATTCCATAAATGTTTGGTCTTGAATATCTGCCTTCTTCTTATAATCATTGATATAAGCAGCGGCTCTATGTGACTGTTCATTGGAACGAATGGCTGTCATTATCTGATCTTGCAATCGATTTTTATCTTCCTGAGTCAGATCGGCCTCTTCCTGATTTACAAAACTGCTTGCCAACCATTCACTTTGCTTATCAAATTCATTTCTGCAGGCCTTACAGCCAGCCAGATGACTCTCCAGCTCGTTCTTCTTGTTTGCCGGCAGGCTTCCGTCTATATATTCAGGAATTCTATTTTGAAATTGTTCGCATTTCCTATTCATAGCTTCAGCTCCTTTCCGGCTCTCACCTATTGCTTAGACGAGACTAAGGCTCAAATAGTTCCCTCTTCTCCAGAAGTTTCATCATTTCATGTCTGGCTCTGAACAATCTGGATTTTACAGTTCCTTCTGTTACATCTATAGCCTTGGATATTTCTCTGTAGCTTAGCTGCTGCAGATCCCTTAGAATCAGTACTTCCCTCATGTTATCCGGCAGCTCCAACAGCAGCATTCTGACATGCTCGGCCGACTCTGCTTTTACCAGCTGCTCATCAGGCAAAGGACGTTCATCCTTAATATGCGCCAAGGGAGCATCATCAGATTCTGTACCATCTCCTTCGAGTGACAGAACAGGATGTCTGCTCTTTTTGCGCAAATAATCATTACAAGTGTTTGCAGCGATTCTATATATCCACGTATATAACGAAGAGTTCTCCCGAAAATCTCCCAAAGACGTCCAAACTTTGATAAACGATTCCTGAACACAATCTTCAGCGTCTTCCTTATTCCCGGTCAATTTGACGCATAAGCTAAATATTTTCGGCAGATATAGCTCGACAATATTGGCAAAAGCCTCGCTATCGCCTGCTTTTGCCTGTTTAAGCAATTTGCTCTCACTGCGTTCAAGCTGTTCTCTCATTAAATGATCCTCATCATGAGCTTACAGGGCTGAGCTTCGCAAATAAAACAAGCCATATTAGAGTTTAATCACACAAAATCACGATCTATCGTATTGTGATCGTCTGTTCTATCGATACGCAAACGTCTGGCAACAGGCAGCATTGCCAAACCGAGAAGCACCGCTGCTATACCCTGTACAGCGTTAAAAGGCAGCGCTATGGCAGCTGTCATAGCACCTCTGGCAAGGCCATCCGGTGAATTAGTCAGTGCATAGTAGAACATTTCAAAAATGAAGTAGCCGCTGATCATAATTACTTCGCAGATCGTAATCACACCTGCTGCGGAGTACCATTTGATATTTGGATACTTCTTGAACATATAACCTGCAAAAAGCCCCATTAAGCCCTTAATAATAAAGGTTGCCGGTGCAAATAAAACATATGATGACAGCAGATCAGCCATTGCCGAGCCAATCGCCGCGCTGACAGCGGCATAAGGACCCATGATCATAGCAGCTGCCATTATCACGCCATCGCCAAAATTGACATATCCCTTAAGCGCGGGCATTGGAATTGGAAACTGAAAAACGATCGTGGCTATAAGCACAATAGCTGCCAGTATTCCGCCATAAGTTATTTTTCTGATCGCTTGTCTAACCTTATCAGGTTTATTGTCATTCATTTTCAGCTCAGTCATTTTATTGCTCCTTCTATAGGTCTGTACTAAATATAAAGAGTGTTGCCCAGACTGTCAATGTCAGCAAAATGTAATATGTTATCTGTTAGCAACATTATGATTGAAAACAGACATTTATGAAGCTATATTATAAGGTGCACTGATTAGTCAAATAATTATTGATTTGTCAGATCATAAGCTTCGGAGTGGTATATGGTTTTTTCCAGCCTTGTCTTTCTATATGGCTTCCTTCCGCTTTGTCTTTTGGTTTATCTGCTGTCGGGAAGCGTAAAAACCAGAAATAGAGTATTGCTGTTATTTTCACTGGCTTTTTATGCCTGGGGAGAACCAGTTTGGGTCGCATTGATGATTTTGACAGGTCTGCTTGTGTATTCAGCGGGCTTAGGAATCGATAGGTACCGTACAAGCAAATTCAAATCACGTCTTTTTCTTATCATAACCATCACGGCTTCATTAAGTTCTCTTGCAGTCTTCAAATACAGCGGATTTGTCATCTCAAATTTAAATCTGCTTCCCTTCATCGACTTGAAAGTTCCAGTCTTCTCACTACCAATTGGTATTTCTTTTTATACATTTCAAGCCTTGACCTATGCTATTGATCTTTACAGAGGTAAAACCAAGGTTCAGAAATCATATTTTGACTTTATGCTCTATTTAGCATTATTCCCACAGCTGATAGCTGGTCCTATCGTTCGCTATGATGATATTGCCGAGCAGATCACAAAAAGAAAAATAACACTTGAGAACTTCAGCGGTGGCATTGCCAGATTTCTTACCGGCTTAGCAAAAAAGGTTCTGATCGCAAATCATGCCGGTGAGATCGTTAGTCAAACGATTGGCTCAAGATTACCGGCATTAAGTTCTTCAGAAGCCTGGATCGGAATTATTGCCTTTTCTTTGCAGATATATTTTGATTTTTCCGGATACTCAGATATGGCTATAGGTCTGGGCAGTATGTTTGGCTTCCGTTTCAAAGAAAATTTCAACTACCCGTATATCGCTGATTCTATCACCGACTTCTGGCGCAGATGGCATATCTCTCTTAGCACTTTCTTCCGTGATTATCTCTACATACCACTTGGCGGCAACAGACGCTATCAGATCAGAAACATGTTTATCGTCTGGGCATTAACAGGACTCTGGCATGGAGCAAGTTGGAATTTTGTACTCTGGGGACTATATTTTTTCGTGTTTCTGACACTGGAAAAACTATTTTTATCTAAAGTACTTGAAAAGCTTCCGGCAGTGTTTTCTCACATATACGCACTGTTGATAGTTGTTTTCGGGTGGGTCTTCTTCTATTTCACAACAGTTGGAGATATCCGCATGATGTTGTCCAAATTGTTTTTTGTCAGAAGCATCGCCTTTGATGTCCGAGCACAGATCCTGCTGCAAAACGAATTTCTCTTCCTATTGCTCGCGATCGTTCTTACTACACCACTTCTGAAGAAAACAGCCGCAAGGATCGGCAGGCTCCACGCAGTTAAAACATATCATCCTGCCTACACAGTTCTTGTTGTGGTCATTAATATTGGAATATTGTTTTTGGCTACAGCCGCTCTGGCAGGATCGAGCTTCAACCCTTTCTTATATTTCCGCTTCTAAAAAGATATACTTAGATCTGGAGGTTATCAGGTGAACAAACATCAACAGAAAATTGTCATAATGTTCCTTATGCCGATATTTATACTGGCAATTTTCAAGCTGGTCTGGCCTGATCAGGCCATATCCACTCAGGAGAATCGTGCTTTGCAGCAGCGGCCTTCCTTCAGCTGGAACAGCTTTATTAATGGCAGCTTCGGCCATGACACCGAGAAATGGTTTGCAGATCAGTTTCCTTTTCGTGATACCCTTATAAAAGTCAACAACTCAGCAAAAGAGCTTATGAGCTTCTCGTTTGATGATGATCAGGTTACTCTCATTCAGGGCCCGGCTAATGATTTGGGCAGCGGTGAGATCCTGATTGACGAAGAGATAACAGAAACTACAGAAGCCCAACCTCTTGAGACATCCGAATCAAGTCCAGATCCATCTGAAAGTACAGAATCAAAACCTCTTGAGACATCTCAATCAAGTCCAGATCCATCTGAAAGTACAACTGATGAATCTATGGCAGAAACGACGGATCCTGCAACTGGAAATACCGATTCTGCAACGGTTGAAACAACTACCAAGGAAACGACGGAAGAAACTACGGATGCGCCAACCGAGCCAGTACCTCCACCTGGAGTCGAGGGTGAAGTCGCCGACTACTCAGCTGTAATAGTTGTAAATAATGTTGCGATGGAAATTTATGGTTTCAATCAGAGCAAATCAGATCATTATGCTGAATTAATTAACAGACTGGCAGCAAAAACAGAGTCAGCTCAGGTCTATAACCTTTTGGCACCAACAGCTATCGAGTTTTACTCTCCAGAGAAATATCATTCACTCAGCAGCTCACAGGCGGTCGCTATAGATAACACCTATTCGCGCTTATCGCCCGCAGTGCGTTCTGTAGACGCCTACAGCGAGCTCGCAGCCAACTGGCAGGATTATATATATTTTCGCAGCGACCACCACTGGACAGCTCTAGGAGCCTATTACGGCTATCGCGCATTTGCGTCTGCCGCTGGTTTTGAGCCCTTGTCCCTTGACGAACTTGCACATGGCAGTATCGAAGGAGGTTTCCTTGGAAGCTTGTACAGATATACTCAGAGCAGTGTTTTGGCCGCTACTCCAGATACAGTCAACTATTATGAACCACCAGTTGACGTTACAGGAATGGCTTATCAGGATTCCACAATGCAAAACGGCCGCAGTATTGAGCTTATTAAGAAATCAGCAAATACGAAGAACCAATATCTTGCTTTTATTGAAGGTGATCATCCTCTGGCCCACTTCAATACTTCAACAAAAAACGGGCGTAGCGTAATTGTTATCAAGGAATCCTATGGCAACGCCTTCGTGCCTTATTTGGCCAGTCATTATGAGAATATTTATGTGGCAGACCCACGCTCGATAAGCATGGATCTGCCAGCCTTTGTCCAGGGTAATAATATTAATGATATCGTTGTAATTAATTATACGTTCGCGGTCAGCAACAGCAAATGGGTAGACGGTTTCAGCAAAATGATCGGTTAAATTTTTCTGCTGTGCTGATGCAGGGCTGTTGAGAGCATCAGCTTAATTCTGTTAAGCTGATTGACTTCACTGGCGCCGGGATCATAATCGATCGGAACGATATTTGACTGTGGAAACTGTCTGCGCAGCTCCTTGATCATGCCTTTTCCCGTTACATGATTAGGCAGACAGGCGAATGGCTGCGCACATATGATATTAGGCACACCACTCTCGATCAGTTCAATCATTTCTGCCGTTAAGAACCAGCCTTCACCACTTATATTACCTAATGACAAAACACCTTCGGCCTTGCGGCCCAGTTCTGCTATCGGTACAGGAGCTTCAAATTTGCCATTTGTCGCATTCAGAACCTTACGCATTTTCGCCCGATATCCCTCAATCAATCTGATCAATACCTTCGAAATGTAAGCGCCCTTGGCACTTGTTCCAAGATTTTCATATTTCCATTGCGAGTTATAGATCGTATAGAGGAAGAAATCCAGAAGCCCTGGCATTACAGCCTCACAGCCTTCAGACTCTATAACGCCAACTGCATGGTTATTGGCATCAGGATGGAACTTTACCAGTATTTCTCCAACCAGTCCTACTCTTGGTTTGCGCTCTGACTCAATCAGCGGCAGTTTGTCGAATTCATCAACCACCATATCAATTATCTGGCCATAGCGCAGGCGCCGGCCAAGCGATTCAGAGAAACCATCCTGTTCGAAGAACTCTCTAATTGCCTGATCCCATCGCAAATACAGCTTATGGGCGCTGTCAGCCTCTGCCTCATAAGGCCTTACTCGCAACAATACTGTCTGCAGTAAATCGCCCAACACCAGAGCCTGAACGCATTGATGGAGAAGATTAAGCGTAAACTTGAATCCCGGGTTGTTCTCTATTCCTGTCGCAGACAGTGCAACAACAGGAACTTGTGGGAAACCAGCATCCTTAAGAGCTTTCCTGAGAAAAGCGACATAATTAGTGGCACGACAGCCACCCCCGGTCTGGGTTATGAATACTGAGCAGTTGTCAGGATCATAGCCACCATTGATAAACGCATTGACCAGTTGTCCTACAACAATTATCGAGGGATAACACGCATCATTATTAACATATTTCAAACCAGTCTCTATGTCCTCAGCTGTTGTTTTTTCCAAAACTTTCGTGTTATATCCATGGTTATTGAGGACACTTTCGACGAAGCGGAAATGTATCGGCGACATTTGCGGAGCCAGAATAGTGTGCCTCTGCTTCATTTCCTTTGTAAATGGTATTCGTTCCAATGTATATGGCTTCTTCTTCCTGGTACTGAAGTTTTTGCCCTTCTCGCGCTCTTGCATAGCAACCTTGAGTGAACGCATTCTGATTCTGGCGGCACCCAAATTGCTGACCTCATCGATTTTCAGAACTGTATATATCTTACCCTGCGCTTCAAGTATCTCCTGTACCTGATCAGTTGTAACAGCATCTAGTCCGCAACCAAATGAGTTTAGCTGAACAAGCTCTAGATCATCTCTGATAGCCACAACGGCCGCAGCCTCATATAATCTGGAATGATAAGCCCACTGATCAACAATGCGAATCGGCCGTTCCAGAAGACCTGGCTGAATTATTGCATCCTCAGTCAACACAGCCAGTCCCAGACTGTTGATCATTTTAGGTATACCATGATGGATCTCAGGATCAACATGATACGGTCTGCCAGCCAATACAACTCCTTTTTTGCCTGTTTCTTCAAGATATTTAAGTATCTCAGTACCCTTATCACGTATATCCTGCTTGAACTTGGCATCCTCGGCAAATGCAGCTTCAACCGCGGTTTTTACTTCTTTCAAACTGACATTATAATCAGCAAAAACTTCAACCAGCCGGACTGCCAGTTTTTCTCTATTTTCCAGAGGCAGAAATGGATTCATAAACTTAATGGAATGCTCTCTGATATCCTCAACATTATTTTTGATAACTTCAGGATATGAAGCAACTATCGGACAATTGTAATGATTATTTGCTGCCTCAACTTCTTTTTGTTCATATGGCAGGTCCGGATAGAAAATTGTCTTGATTCCTTTGCTGATCAGATCGGCTATATGTCCATGAGCCAGTTTGGCAGGATAGCAAACACTCTCAGACGGGATACTGTCCATTCCTTTTTCAAAAAGCTTATGATTAGACTGACCGGAAATAATGACACGGAAGCCAAGACTGGTCAGGAGCGTAAACCAAAAAGGATAATTCTCGTACATATTAAGAGCACGAGGCAGACCCAACGTCCCGCGCTGAGCCGCTTCCAAGGACAATGGCTTGTATCTGAACAGTCTTTTGTACTTATAGTCAAATAAATCAGGCAGATCAGCAGTGGGGCTGCTGACACCTGCGCCGCGCTCGCAACGATTGCCTGAAACAAAACGTTCACCATTGCTGAAGCTTGAGATCGTCAGCTGACAGTGATTGGTACAGAGCTTACAATGAGTCAATTCTGTATCTACTGTGAAGCCCTCAAGGTTTTCTGAGCTTATGAGGCTGCCCGGTTGATTCTCAAATCGCTCTTTTGCGATCAAGGCCGCGCCAAAAGCACCCATTAATCCCGCTATATTAGGTCTTATAACTTCTCTGCCTGCAACAAGCTCGAAGCATCTTAGAATTGCGTCATTCAGGAAGGTTCCTCCCTGTACGACAACCTTATTGCCAAGCGCCTCTGGATCCTTGATCTTGATAACCTTGTACAATGCATTTCTAACTACGGAATAAGACAAGCCTGCGGAAATATCACCAACAGTGGCGCCTTCCTTCTGAGCCTGCTTAACTCTTGAGTTCATGAAAACAGTGCAGCGTGTGCCAAGATCTACAGGATTTTCTGAAGCCAAAGCCTCAAGCGAGAAGGTATGAGCGTCCATATTCAAGGTTTCAGCAAAGGTCTGAATGAATGAACCACAGCCTGATGAGCAAGCTTCGTTGACCATTATGCTGTCAATAATACCATCTCTCACGCGCATACACTTCATGTCCTGACCGCCAATATCGATGATAAAATCAACGCCAGGGCTGAAGAACTCTGCAGATTTATAGTGGGCCATTGTCTCGATCTCGCCTTCCTCAATTCCGAGAGCGGCTTTGATCAGATGCTCGCCATATCCAGTAACACATGATCTGGCTATATAAGCCGAAGCAGGCAGCTGTTCATAGATCTTACGCAGTATTTTCACAGCACTGGTGATCGGGTTTCCCTTGTTGCCTGCATAATATGTAAAAATCAACTCACCTGAATTATCTATAAGCACAGCCTTTGTTGTTGTACTGCCAGCGTCAATACCTAGATAACAAGGACCCTCTGCCGTCGCTATATCCATCAGCTCAACAGACGCCTTATCATGTCTTTCGAAAAAGTTTCTCTTTTCATTATCATCAGCGAATAATGGTCTGATTCTGCCGATATCATGATCAAGCTTGCGGTTAGTTTTGAATCTGTTCAGAATTTCGCTCAGCGGCAAAGGCTCATTATCTGCAAGCAATGCCGCTCCAACAGCTACATACAGCTGGGCAAAAGGCGGATTTTTGAAGCTTTCCACGTTTTCTGTAAGTGTTCTCTCATAGGCTCTGCGCAGCTCAGACAAAAAGTGCAGCGGACCACCCAAAAAAATAACGTTGCCTTTGATTGGACGACCACAGGCCAGACCGGCTATCGTCTGATTGACGACCGACTGAAGAACCGAAGCCGCCAAATCTTCTCTGGCCGCGCCCTCATTGATCAATGGCTGCAGATCGCTTTTTGCAAAAACACCGCATCTGGACGCTATTGGATACAATCTCTTGTACTTGGCAGCAAGCTCATTAAGCCCACCTGCGTCGGTCTGGAGCAGCGATGCCATCTGATCGATAAATGCGCCGGTTCCGCCAGCGCAGGTTCCATTCATTCTCTGCTCCGGCACAGGTTTCATATAAGTGATCTTCGCATCTTCACCGCCAAGCTCAATTACAACATCAGCTTCCGGATCGTATACGCGAATCGCCTCAGTTTCAGCAATAACCTCTTGAACGAAGCTAAGTTCAAGCCATTTAGCTACACTTAATCCACCTGAACCGGTTATACTGATGCTTACGCTCGCATCGGGATAAAGTTCAGCCACCTCGGCAAAAGCCTTCTGAAGCTCGCCGATGCTGTCAGCGTTATGCCTTCTATATTGCTGATACAAAATCCGATCTTCATGAATCAGAACGATCTTAACTGTGGTGGAACCAACATCTAGTCCCATTTTAAGAACGGCGTCCTTAGGCAGATCGATCTTATCAGCCATCACCAGCTCTCTTGGAGAAGTTTGAATATTTATTATCTCATCAGTTTTTATGTTGTTTTGAACCATGTGGTAATACACCTGCATTCTTTCTTGTTAACAATATATTTTGCAAATCAAAGTAAAGTACATTATATATCATACTTATTTTTCTGGCTATCATCTAATTGTTAGACTTGATTATTTAGCGGAATAACCATCATTTCATGGTAAGGACAGCAGCCATAGAGAACAATTGATACGGCTTTTGTATCAATTGGCAAAAAACGATCACTAAGGTAGCGCATAGCCTGATCAAGATGATCATTGTTGTAATCCAAAGCCAATGTGCAGTGAGGCACCCAGTTTTCTTCTGTGTACAGAGGAGAAAATTCATTACAGCATATCTCAAGCAATCTGTTTAGATCCTGATGCAGCTCAACCAGCCGCCCCGACACAACAGGGTTAAGAAACAAAACCGCGTTCTCCCCCGGGAACACACCAAGGCTGGAAAAGCGCAGATCTACAGGCTGTTGTCGATCAGCGAACTCTTTTAGGAGCTGTTCGACTCTTCCCAGATCAGTCAGATCAAACTCTGCCAGAGTCAAATGAGGCCGCATATCTATTTCAGCAAATCTACTATTTAGTCCTAGATTGACCAAGTCTTGTGTCCATTTATCTATCAAGCTCTCCGCATTTTCATCGAAATATAGCAGCACAGCATAGTCCATGATCGCTCTCCTGTCTTTTCATGCTTTCATAAATATAACATCAGAAGCGTTGAATCTCAATGTCAGACGAAAAAAAGCGCCTCTGCTATATACAGATGGCGCTAATCATTTCATTAAAAAGCATAAAGCTTATTCTTGTGTGGTATCTCCAAACAGATTAAGTCTGAACAACATTGACTCATCTTCAGGATCATCACATACAACCTTAGCGTCGACCAGGCGTCCGCCCTCGATCAGGCTGATAATACCTGTAAGCTGACTAAGCTTACTCTTAAGATTGAATCGATCATTCTCCTCAGTTACGAGGTATACTCCACCTTTGCACTTATCCAGAGCTTTTATAAAAGCCTGTACGTCAATATTGTTCATCGCAAATGCCATACTCATAAAAATCGCCTCCTGTAAATTGTTTTTCTGTCTTAATAAAGGGCTTGTTATTGCGATATTCACAACAACTAAGGCTATTATAACCTGTTGCGGCAAGAATGCAAATTGGCAATGATACGAAAAATGGCTGCCTCAATAGTGAACTGAGACAGCCATATCTATGGAGCCGCTGGTGAGAATTGAACTCACGACCTATTCATTACGAGTGAATTGCTCTACCCCTGAGCCACAGCGGCATCGGTCAAGGCGTCGATTATCATATCAAATCGGCAGCCCTGTTGTCAATCAGACAAAATCTCAGCCAAGCCTGCCTGCATAATAATTCGCTTGAGCTATCGCCTTCTCTTCATCAATAGTTTTCAGCTCATTTTTATACATTAACCAGACACCGTTAACCATCAGTGACTCTACATAACTGCTGTCACTGCTATAAACCAGCGCTGCCTCTGGATCTCCCAGCGGCTGCATAGCCGGATGATCGATGTCCACAATTTGGAGATCTGCCTTCCAACCTGGCAGCAGACAGCCTGCTTGGTCAAACCCAAGACCTCTCATTCCATTATATGTAGCCATCCTGATCAGCTGACCTGCAGGCAGAACACTAGCATCACCTGTCAATCCTTTTGCCAGAAACCCTGCCAATCTCATCTCTTGATAAAGGTCAAGATTATTGTTGCTGGCTGCTCCATCTGTACCAAGACTGACATTGATCCCTGCTTTTACCATTGTGTTTATATCAGCGAAACCGCTGCCGAGCTTGAAATTACTAGCAGGGTTATGAGCTACCGTAACATTTCTGGCAGCCAGCAAGGCTCTGTCATCATCATCAAGATGTACACAATGCGCGGCTATTACAGGGCCACTTAGCAATCCGAACTCATTGAGCTGCTGAGGAGGCCTCCTGCCATATTTTGCCAAACAGTCCTCAACCTCTTTTTTTGTTTCAGAAATATGAACCTGAACAAACATATTGTGCCTGCTTGCAGCATCTGCCAGCTCTTCATAAATATACGGTTCATAAAGATACACAGAATGAACAAGCAAGGAAGTCCTGATAAGGCCTTTGCTTCCTTCTTCCCAGCGAGTATTGAATCGGGCAAGCTCGCTGTTAGAAACATGAGCTTTGCCGTCACTTCCTTCAAGCTTGCCATCACAACAGACATTTAGTCTGAACCCAGCCTGACTGGCGGCCTCGGCAACTGAATCACTGAAATAGTACATGTCCGCAGCTGCACCTGTTCCATGACGGATCATTTCTGCAAGACCAAGCATTGTGCCGCTATATACGTGGGCCTCTGTAAGATGGGCCTCCATCGGGAATATAACATTAAAAAGCCAATCATGAAGATTGTGATCATCTGTCCGATTTCTCATTAAGGTCATAGGAATATGGCCGTGCGTATTGGCCATAGATGGCCAGACCAGCTTGCTTTTGCCATTGTATATTTCATATGAGCTACCGGCAAAAGCAGACTCAGCTTCAGCTCTATCGCGACCCACATAAACGATTATCCCGTCACAAACGGCTACAAAAGCATCCCGCATTATCAAAAGGCCTTTTTCAGAGGAGTAAAACGCAGAATATTCCGGCTGTCTGCCTACCTCTTCAGGAACCGCCGTTACCAGCAAAATGTTTTCAAGAAGTACATTGGTCTTTTTTTTTGTCATATCTGCATACCCCTATTGTTTGCCAATTTGATCTCTTCCAATAAGACTTATCATCAAATTATTCCATTTCACTTAAGTCCCAATTATCAATATAGTATTGCTGATCAGGCGTCAATCTATCCAAACCTCTGTTCTTATGCAGAAGAAGCGTCATCGCGACTGAATCATCAATTTCCGCTGGTATATCATAAACGGCTGCTTCCATCTCTTTTCCATGCTGGGCGATGTATTGGGCAGATCTTGCCTGAAGCGCGAAGCTCATGTCCATAATCTCAGCAGGATGTCCGTCGCCTGCCGCAAGATTAACCAACCTACCCTGTGCTAGCACATTCAACACGCGTCCATCTTGCAGATAATAAGAATCAATATTTTCACGAACTTCTCTTTTTTCTTTTGACATGCCGGCGAGCTGAGGTAAATTGATCTCAACGTCAAAATGTCCAGCATTGCACATAATAGCGCCATTTTTCATTTTACGGAAATGCTTAGCTGTAATTACGTCCTTGCACCCTGTCACTGTAACAAATAGATCTCCGAGCTGTGCAGCGTCATCCATTTTCATGACATCATAGCCTTCCATCAATGCTTCACAGGCCTTAACAGGGTCAATTTCTGTAACGATCACTCTGGCGCCAAGCCCCGCTGCTCTCAAAGCAACGCCCTTACCACACATACCGAAGCCATTAACAACAACAGTTTTACCTGCAACGAGCAAATTAGTAGTACTCATGATCGCAGCCCACACTGATTGTCCCGTCCCAAAACGATTATCAAAAAGATGCTTGCATCTGGCATCATTAACCGCAATAACAGGATACTTGAGCTGACCGGTCTTCTCCAGAATTTTCAACCGTTTGACACCGGTGGTAGTCTCCTCACAACCACCAATAAGATCTTTGAGCCGATGCTGTTCAGTAGTATGCAGAAGCTGCGCGAAATCACCACCATCGTCTATAACGATATGCGGATCAAAATCAAGTGCCTGCCTCAGATGGCGAACATAGGTTTCTGAGTCTGCCCCATGTATACAGAACACCTCCATGCCTTCACTCGCCAGTGCAGCGGCTACATCATCCTGAGTCGACAGAGGATTGCAGCCTGTAAGAGCTACTCTGGCTCCACCAATCCGCAGCACCTGTGCTAAGTAAGCTGTTTTTGCCTCTACATGAACACTTACAGCGATCCTCAAACCGGCAAAAGGTTTGGAAACAGAAAATTCATCTGCTATTCTGCTTAAAACAGGCATATTGGCCGCAGCCCACTTGATCTTCCTATGACCAGATTCCGCAAGTCCTAGATCTTTGATATCATAATCCATTTTATCCCTCCTGGATCCCTTGTAGACTAAACATGCTCCAAAAACGCTGTAATCAGAGCAATAGTCGCGTCAGCCGCTTTTGCGCCGGTTTCCATAACCTCTTCATGACTAAGCTTCTGGCTGCTGATTCCAGCGGCCAAATTTGTAATACAGGAAATAGCTGCGGTCCTCATACCACCATGAGCGGCTGTAATTGCTTCAGGCACCGTAGACATACCGGCGGCAGAAGCTCCCACTAGCTTCAAAAGTCTAATTTCGGCTGGTGTCTCAAATTGCGGCCCTCTGCACCATGAATAAACACCCTCATGCATATTGATATTAAGTGCAGCTGCCTGATCCTTAATTATCCTGCCATACTCCTTGTCATAAACCGAGGTTTGATCAATAAATCTGGAGCCGAACTCATCCATATTAGGTCCTCTCAGCGGTGACTCGGCCCACAGGCTGATATGGTCTGTAATCAACATTAAATCCCCGGGACTCATACCGTCAGCCATACCACCGGCAGCATTCGTTAGAAGAATATTCTTCACACCTAATGACTGCATGACTCTGATTGGCAGAACAGTTTCAGCAATTTCATAACCCTCATAATAATGAAAACGCCCCTGCATGATCGCTACTGTATGACCTGACCAACTTCCAAGTATGAATCTGCCCGCATGTCCAGGTACTGTAGATTGAGGAAATCCAGGAAGCTCATCATAATTGATAATAACGGGATCATTAATACCATCAGCTAATCTTCCCAAGCCTGAGCCGAGAACAAGCAGCCAATCTATTTCGCTGCTGAACCTGGCTTTTATTACATCTGCTGCCGCTGCTATATCTTGTCTGTAATGATCAATATTCATATTAGTACCCTCACAAAATAAACAGTCCTTCTATTCATTCTTACCATGGCAATTTTTGTATTTCTTGCCGCTGCCGCACGGGCAAGGATCATTTCTTCCTACCTTCGACTCTTCTCTGCGCTGAGGCTGTTGAGGTCCTGTACCTTCCGGCCTGTTTATTTGCTGTCTGCCAGTATTCACAGAAGGCAAAGCATTTGACTTAGCATCAGCCTGTCCGGTATAGCCGCTTCCACCATGTCCCTCGGTAATGTTTTTGGCGACTTCTTTGCGTTTCATAGCTTGTTCTGTATTAAATCTGGCTCTCATGATCAAGCGGACCGAATCCTCTCTAATGACCTGATTCATAGACTCAAACATCGAGAAGCCTTCTTTCTTATATTCGATCACCGGATCATGCTGAGCATAGCCTCGCATACCTATACTGTCTCTGAGATCATCCATCGCATCAATATGATCCATCCAATGGCTATCAACAGTACGCAGCAGGATAACACGTTCAGCTTCGCGCATCAGCTCTGCAGAACCTAACTCCTCAGACCTGCTCTCAAACTTTGCCAAAGCCTGTTCTGTAAGGAGATCGTTGAACTCCTCAGCATCAATTCCCTGGCGCGCTTTACCAAGTTCGCTCAATCCATCCAAATCTCCAAAAATATCTCTGACCTTAGCATCGAGGGCAACCGTATCCCACTCCGCTGAATTTGCCAGACCCGCACAGAAATCAAGAAGGGTCTCTCTCATGACATCCTCGATCATTTTGCGGAAGTTGACATGTAGATCATCACCCTCGAGGACCTTTCTTCTCTGAGCATAAATGATCTCACGCTGTTTGTTCATAACATCATCGTATTCGAGAACATGTTTACGAATACTGAAGTTTCTGCCTTCAACCCTTTTCTGGGCTGATTCTATGGCATTCGAGAGCATATTATGTTGTATTTCAATATCCTCATCAACACCAAGAGCAGCGAAAACCTTCGTCATACGTTCGCCGCCGAATAATCTCATAAGATCATCTTCCAGCGAAAGGTAAAACCGGCTGCGGCCAGGGTCACCCTGGCGACCGGCACGACCACGCAGCTGATTATCTATTCGCCTAGATTCGTGACGTTCAGTACCTATGATGTACAGTCCGCCCGCTTCAACAACTCTGTCACGCTCCTGTTGAGTCTTCTGCTTAAAATCTTCAAAAAGTTCACGGTAGAGCTTGCGTGCATCCAATATCAGCTGATCATCTGTATCGTTCAAGGTAGTAGAGGCCTCGATCAGCTCATCTTGAATCCCACGTTTACGCATTTCCTGCTTACTAAGGAATTCAGGGTTGCCGCCAAGAAGTATATCAGTACCTCGACCGGCCATATTAGTGGCTATAGTTACCGCGCCATATCGGCCTGCCTGTGCAACTATCTCAGCTTCCCTGTCATGCTGCTTGGCATTGAGCACATTATGCGGAATACCATTTTTTCTGAACAGTGCTGATATGTACTCAGAACGCTCAACTGATACTGTACCAATCAGAAGAGGCTGACCATGCTTGTTCGCCTCTGTCACTTCACGCAGCAAAGCTGTATATTTACCGTTTTGCGTTTTAAAAACCGCGTCCGCCATATCCTCTCTGACCATCGGACGGTTTGTCGGTATACAGATAACGTCCAGCGAATAGATCGCTCGAAACTCATTTTCCTCCGTTAGAGCTGTACCAGTCATACCTGAAAGCTTGCCATACATACGGAAATAGTTCTGGAAAGTTATAGTGGCAAGCGTTTTATTCTCCCGCTCAACCTTTACATTTTCTTTAGCCTCGATTGCCTGATGCAGGCCATTGCTATATCTGCGCCCCAGCATTAGTCGTCCTGTAAAATCATCGACAATGATCACTTCTCCGTCTTTGACAACATAATCAGAGTCAAGATGCATTATTCCATAAGCTTTGAGCGCATTGTTTATATGATGATTAATTTGATAGTTTTCTTGATCTGAAAGATTCTCAATTGAGAAATATTCCTCAGATTTTTTCACACCTCTTCTTGTTAATACAGCTGTCTTAGCCTTCTCATCTACGATATAATCAGCGTCCTCTGTCAGTTCATCCTGATCAACCTTATCATCGGTTTCTGTCATGACAAAAGGCTTAAACCTTCTGACAAGTCTGTCTGCTCTTTCGTATAAATCAGACGACTCATCGCCCATGCCTGAAATAATCAGAGGGGTCCTGGCTTCATCGATCAAAATACTGTCGACCTCGTCAACTATAGCGAAATTCAATTCACGCTGAACCATATTCTGCTTATAGGTAACCATGTTATCTCTTAGATAATCGAAGCCAAATTCATTATTGGTTCCATATGTTATATCGGCAGCATATGATTTTCGCCGCTGTTCATTACTTAAACCATGAACGATCAGTCCCACAGATAAGCCCAGGTATCTATATACCTTACCCATCCATTCACTATCTCTGGACGCCAGGTAATCATTAACAGTTACAACATGAACACCTTTACCAGTCAACGCATTAAGGTATACAGGCAATGTTGCAACCAGAGTCTTGCCTTCACCAGTTTTCATCTCGGCAATACGACCTTGATGTAAAACGATACCACCAAGAAGCTGAACTGGATAGTGATACATACCCAGGACTCTTCCAGCCGCTTCACGAACAGCGGCAAAAGCCTCCGGCAGCAATTGATCGAGAGTTTCGCCTTCGTTCAAACGTTTTTTAAACAACTCAGTGCAGGCCTTAAGCTCAGTTTCATCCATCTTCTTAAATCTGGGAGCAAGATCCTCGACTTGCTTGACAAGAGGCATCAATTTCTTGATTTCTCTTTCAGAATGTGTCCCAAATAGCTTATCAATTATATTCATTTAGTTGATTCCTTTCCGGTCTTGTCATAATTATGTCTGTCAGGATGAATTTCTTCAATTCCCAATTTATCAAGTACTATTTTGTAGCCATCAGCACCATATTCCAGTGATCTATTAACTCTGCTTATGGTAGCAGTGCTGACTCCGGTCAAATCACAGATCTCAGTATAAGTTTTCCCACCCCGCAGCATAACAGCGACCTGAAGTCGCTGCGCCAGAGATTTTATCTCAGCGATCGTACAAATATCTTCGAAGAATGCATAGCATTCATCAAGGCTGTCCAGGCTCAAAATCCCTTGAAACAGCATATCCGTACTCTCGTCTCTTAGCTTCCCATTCATTCTTTATATCACCTCGAAGCTGACTGAATGCAACGAAACAGGCCATCTGATGACGACCTGTCAAATACCTTAAAATGATAACTCATTAGGACTTAAGATACAAGTTCAGCTTGCTTCCTATCACTGTCTAGATATCGAATCACCTCAAGATCCACAGACCTTGATTCTGCAAGCATTATCAGCTCCGGCAAAATCTGATTCTCGAATTTGTCTGGGCTGTTTGATGGTATAACTAACATAAGCTTACGCTTAGATATCATGTCATTATCGATACGTGGCATCTTAGCTGACCCTTTATAACCACTAAAATCGGCAAGTCGGTTGATTTCGCCGGCAACAACTTTTATTACTCTGTTATTATCCTGATATGATTTTGCGGTAAGATCCATACTTCTTATTGCGCAAGCCGAATTATCCTTGAATGATGCTATTACAGGGTAATTCAGCGGTAATTCCGCACCAAAATGCTCCCTTAGGGCAATACCCCTGCTAAAATTGTCAAGATCCCAGACATTCGGCCCGTCTTCACTATTCTCAACAGCTCTGCTTTTGCCAGTCCAGAGCGGCACGATCGACCTGACTGTACGCTCTAAGTTTCCAAATACAGTTTTGATTTTGAAGTCAGCCTCTAGTATCAGATGGTTCTCATCCTCATGCCAGATCATTTCGATATGCTTGTCGCATAGCAGATGCAGATAGAGCTTCTGTCCACTTGAGGCATCATGCAGCCAGAAATTACAACGTCTTTCTAACAACTCACCCAAAAGCACAGATGACAACAAATCTGTGACATGACCATCATAAAGAAGGCTGATAATTGGATCATCAGAGAGCTGATGATCTATATCTTTCAACTCAGCAAGAATTTCTTGAGCCGGTTCACTTGCTTCTATTATCAAATCAGCAATTGGTATAACCAAACTGATTTCGGCTGCTGTATTATCAAGTGAAGCTCCCATGGCAGCTTCTAGCTGTGATGCAATGATCGCCATCAGCATAAAGAATATTACAAGCAACATAAGTGATATTGAAATAGCAGCCTCAAGTGCTATTGATCCACACTTGGATCCAACCTCAAGTTTATATGTATGATCGATTTCAACTGACTTCATCATGTTCAAAGAAGATTTCTGAATTATTGACTCTATAAGAGGATACAAAACAGCAACTCTTATCACCATAAGAAATTCTTGTTTCCAGCGAGCTGGAATAATTTCCGGGCAGAGCCTGTTGGATCGTTTTAGATATGTTTGTCAGTACTTTTTCTTGAGGGCTTATGAGCAAAAACAAACGCATATAATCGTGATAATTGAAATAAATATATGATTGCTGCTTATATGTCCACAAAGCAACAGATTTACCATCGATCAGCTGTTTTGTATCACCTGCAGCAGACTTGACAGCTTCAGATACTGCTATAAGCCACAAAGCAGTTTCAGAATCAATGTTCACAGAACCTGCACTTGCAGCAGTTATCAAAGCAGACATAATATTGGCCGCCGGTCGGTAACTGTTCATTCTATTCTGATCAGATGTAATCTCGATTATTCTGATGATCGATCTTACCATCATCAGATTTCCTTTCATCCTGTCAGCTGCTTTCTCTGGAGAATCAAGTCCTGTTATTATCATTTCAAGTTCATTCTTTCTAATGTTGCTCTTTTCAGAAGATGTCGGTGATAAACGTTTGACCAGGCTATCATGAGCCCTGCCATCAGGAGTGATGATCTTATTCTTTGTTCCGGTATCCCTATTTATAGTTTCAGTGACCTGTGATGGAAATAGCGCAAGCACATACTCGGCAAGAGCTACACTACTTGCCTTTGCTGGGGAATTAAGCAAGCGATCTGCCAAGCCGGACAGCTCAGCCAAGTCAGCAGGATCAAAATAATCTGGTAGTGAACCTGAAGTATAATCACTATCATCAGCTCCAAAATCAACTGGATCTACAGGGAGTCTATCCTTGATCATATCATCAATGGTGCTGCTGATCTTCTTGGCTGCTGCATCCTTGAGTGGTTCAGTAATTGGTGAAAATATCCAGTCAAGACAGCTATTGACTGCTGAAACCGCGAGATTGTACGGAATACACTTAAACATATACTCCTGAAGTTTCATTTGAAAATCCATAATATCGTCCATATCGATATCCTTCAATGTGTTAAGATCAGGTTTAAGTGGAGCCGAAAATATATCGCTTCTGTATAAGCCATAAGACTTACTAATAGGGGTTTCAGATGTTGAGCTGCCTGTTCTGACAGGCACAATCTCAGTTCCAGAATCAAGTGAAGGCGCACTGACAGACATTAGTGCTGCAGTTATTTTTTCAATCCAAATAGCTGGAGCTCTTATTTTCATATATGAAGCAATCTGCGCAGAAAGCAACTCATTATCAAGTGCGTCATTTGCGGCGCTTATGTTGATCTGCGGACCGTTTATCTGATCTATTAAAAGATTGTCGCATGCGGCGCTTGTAATATTGCCACTCTCTACTGCCCAAATACCATAGTCCTCCAACAAATCAATGTCATATGCTGCCAGGCAGCTCTCAGCAGCAGCACGTCCTGCACGAATCATTGCGGCTTCATCCCTTCTAATCACGGAAGCCTGAAGGCAAATCAACAGTATTGTTGATGTTGAGCCTAACAATAAGCAAAGAAATAGTGTAACTGCTCCTCGTCTCCTGTTAAAAGAGTATTTATCTATAGAGTTTTGTTTATTTGCCCGATTCTTCATCAGTCGATACCTCGTTATCGCATAAATCTCCCAGCGGCCGGAGAATATCCTTACCCAAACGATAAAGATCAATAATACCATCAGGACTGGTTGACACAGCAGTCATATACGAACTGCGATACTCAACACTTATATCCTCAAATATCGAATTGTTCGCACATCTGACCTTCACAGCTTCAGCAGACAGAGCTGACGCTGTATTTGCTTGTATGTAAGCTGGAACAGCCTGACTCAGCGCTAAACTGAAAGTGATAATGCAGACCGGTACCGTAATCGCTGCTTCCAAAGACATAGCCATATCAAACACCCCCAAATTCAGCCACGTATTAAACGATCGTAAGATTGATGCTTCTAAAATAGATCCAGTTCATGCCATTTATAATATATTGGCAAAAGACGGCTGAGTTGATTGATAGTCAGACATTTTTTGTCAAAAATGGTCAAAAAAATGGCCCTCCTGTTTCATTCAGGAGAGCCATTAAGCGAACATTCAACTTCAGTGAGCTAAAACCTTGGAAAGGAACACTTTAGTTCTATCGTTTTGAGGATTGCCGAAAACCTCTTCAGGAGTTCCTTGTTCAACTATTCTCCCTTCGTCCATAAACATAACTCTGCTAGCTACCTTACGTGCAAATCCCATCTCATGAGTAACCACGACCATAGTCATGCCTTCTTCAGCCAGCTCCTGCATCACGTCCAAAACCTCACCGATCATTTCAGGATCAAGTGCAGATGTTGGTTCATCAAATAGCATTATTTCAGGATTCATTGCCAGAGCTCTAGCAATTGCTATCCTCTGCTTCTGACCGCCAGAGAGTTTAATTGGATATTCATTAGCTTTTTCTCTTAAGCCAACACGATCAAGCAACTCATACGCTCTTTTGATCGCATCATCCTTGTTCATTTTCTTGAGCTGAATGGGTGCAAGCGTAATATTTTCTACAACAGTTAAATGCGGGAATAAATTGAAATGCTGAAAAACCATACCCATTTTTTGCCTGACCTCGTTTATGTCAGTACCCTCAGCAGTTGTTTCCTCACCATCAACGATAATCTTACCTGCTGATGGTTGATCCAGCATATTCAAACAACGCAGGAAAGTACTTTTGCCAGAACCGGAAGGCCCGACAATAACAATTTTTTCCCCTACCTTGATCTCCGCGTCGATATTTTTCAAAACAGACAGGCTACCGAAATTTTTACACAATTTATCAACGGTTATCACTTCGACGCAGCCTCCTTTCTATCTTTGACATCAACTGGGTCAATCCCATTACCATTACCAAATATACAACGGCTACCGCAAAGAGCGGGAGCAACGGATCGAAGGTTCTTGATCTGATCATATCCCCTGCTCTGGCAAGATCAGCTACCGCGATATATCCCGCAACGGCTGTTTCTTTTAGCAGTGTGATCAATTCGTTGAACAAAGCTGGCAGAACATTTTTGAAAGCCTGCGGCAGAATTATCTTCTGCATGGTCACACCGTAGGTCAAGCCAAGAGAGCGTCCTGCCTCCATCTGTCCACGATCAACAGCCAATATACCGGCCCTGATGATTTCTGCTACATAGGCACCACTGTTGATGCCAAAAGCAAGAGCCGCAACCAGTATCTTACTGACGCTGATCGATCCGAAGATAACATAGTAGATTATCATCAGCTGTACAACGACCGGTGTACCCCGAATTACTGTCAAATAGTATTCCGCAAGTCTGGTAATAAAAAATATTCTTTTACCGTTATAATCAAGAACCTTTATTATCGCCAATGTCAGGCCAAGTGTCAGGCCCAGGGTAGTCGCCATGACTGTTATGACCAATGTTGTACCAAGACCTGTAACCAGCCACATGAATCTATTATCTACAATAAAATCATTGATAAAATTCGTGCGCAACTTAATGAAAAATGGAATATCCAACCCAATCTGAGGCGCGAAGGCTGTAATTGAAGCAAAAATAATGAAGACTGCAGCGATTATAAAGTCATAAATATGACGCTTCCAAAAAGGCTTGGGAGATGGCTCGTATGCAAACACAATCTCTTCAACGGATTCATGCTTATCAGCCTGTTCAATCATTATGATCCCTCACTTTCTAAAAAATCAGCTGCCCCGCCAGGGCAGGACAGCCTCTTCTCAATATTTATGTTTTGTCGATTGTTAAGTGTACCTGTATATAAGTAATAATCTTATTTAGCGCTAGTCTTACGAATTACAACGACTTGTGATGCATCAACATATGGTACTGAGAAATCGACGTTGACCTTACGCTCTTCGTTAATTGTCATACCTGCAGCGATAGCATCTATCTTGCCCTGCTGCAGTGCAGCGATCAGACCATCAAAGTTCATGTTTTCAACAACCAACTCTTTGTCAAGCTTTTTTGCTACTAATGCCATCAGATCGACATCCGTTCCGATAACATCATTGCCGCTCATATATTCATACGGCGGGAATCCTGCCTCTGTGCCCATAACCAGTTTGCCACCGGCTGCTCCAACATTGAAATCAGGTGCTTCACCATTTGAATCCTTATGTGCTTCCAGCGATGCTTCAAGCGAACCGTCATTCTTCATTTCCGCAATAACTTCATCAACAACTGCCTTAAGCTCAGAATCACCTTTCTGAACCGCTACAGCATACTGCTCAGGCTCAAAGCCGACATCAAGTATTACCAGGTCATCATTGATCGAAACATATGAGGTTGCAGTGTCCCGATCCATAATGATCGCATCAATTTTCTTCTGCTTAAGAGATGTGATCGCATCAACATAGGCATTATAACGCTCAACACTCTTAGTATCGATTTCCTTGGCGATGTCATCGCCGGTCGTTCCCAGCTGAACGCCGATCACCTTGCCCACCAGATCTTCCTGTGAACCAATTTGCACTTCTTTTCCAGAGCAGGCGGCAATCGATAGTGCCATAGCCAGCAAACAGACAACTGCTGTAATTCTGATCATTTTTTTCATTACTTTTCCCATCCTTCTATATCTAATTGTCAGCGGTGAAAACCGCGCCTTGTTCTGCAAATACCAATCCGGCATCCAGCCGGTATCCAGGCAGGCATTAGTCAGAAATATTAATGTTTACTGACTATTTATACATCAGAATCAACATTTTTTCAAGTTTCACATCATTATTAGTAAATATACTGTCAAATTATGCAGAATTATGCAAACGTAGATAGGCTTTTGCCAACAACCTGCTAATCAGTGGTTTATCCATGCTATAATAGCAGCTGATAAATTATATTTTATAAGGGGCAAATCATATGAGAATAACTTCTCTTAAACACATAGTTTTATATCCGATAATAATGATCATTGTGCTGATAACTGCCATGTTTTTCGCTTCAGGCTGCAATGACAAGGACGATAATAAGAGCATTCAAATCAATTATTCATTACCAACTGACAATGAGGTTGTAAGATCTCTTGCGACATCAGTTAATATTCCAGGAAGCAATCAGGTCATAACTGACGGACGTCATATTTATTTTACAAGCAGTGAGAATAACTTCAGCAGAGCTGACACGGATGGTCAGAATCTCACGGTATTGAATGAACAACAAGCATCATGGCCAATGATCGCTGATGAGCAGATCTTCTACGCGGCCGGCAGCACGAGCGGGCCTCTTTCTAAAATGAAGCTGGATGGCAGCTCGCATGTCAGAGCAGGATCCGGATCACTGAGCAATCTCGTCTTTTATCAGGATATGATCTATGCAATAGAGGAGCCTGATAGATCACTTATCAGAATCAAGACGGACGGTACCAAGCGTGAGAAGCTGCTGGACTTCCCTGTTAGCAGCTTTGTGCTGAGAGGCAGCAGTTTATATGCCGCTGGCAAGTCTGCACAGGATGGAATCATCAGGTACGAATTAGATAATAGCAGTCAAGAGAGACTTGCCGAGTCTGCTGCAGGCAATTTGCAGTTAGACAATGGTTTTCTCTACTATGCCGATCTGCAGAAACAATATCATCTATACGCTCTTGACCTCAGTGGTTTTGACGATTTAGTCGACAACGATGGGGGTCAGGGTAAAGAGACTGTGACTGAATCTTCTCAAGACAAGGATGAGCTTAAGCCGTCTTTGATCATTGAGTATTCATTCGATCGCCAGTTTGCTGTTTATGATCAGATGATTTATTTCATTGACAGCGGCAGTCAACAGCAGCTTTTTCGCAGCAAGCTCGACAATGATAACAAAACAAGCATAGCGGATGCTGTTCTGACTGCAGATGATGCAGTAGACAGTTTCTGCCTTATCGGGCCATATGTGTACTACCGCAGAGCAGGAATAAACAGACTTTATCGTACTGATATAAGTAATTCCAGACCTATTAGGATTAATTGATCAAACAAATACGGTTTCAGACCCTCTCATCCAAGGATGGTTCCTGCAAAGTTCCCCGAAGCTGACAGAAGGACCATGTCCAGGATATACCACCATGCTATCGTTGCTTTCAGTATGTAAAGATCTTATTCTGGCAATCGATTCCATGAGCTGCTGGTCTGAGCCACCCAGATCTGTTCTGCCTACACTATCGGCAAATATCGTGTCACCTGTAAACATAGCTATTTGCTGCTTATTTTCGTCTATCAGCTGCAGGCAGACACCTCCACTGGTATGTCCCGGCGTACTTATGACTATCATTTGAGAACCATCACCAAGATCGATAACCTGATTATCCTCCAAGGTTGCTTCAGCCGGCTGCCAACTGACCGGTCTGCCGAATTTGGCTGAAACATTTGCCATGCTGTCAGTCATCATATGAGCATCGGCGCTATGAATCATCAATGGAACTTTGAAGCTGGATCTCCAATCATCTGCAGTAAGAATATGATCCATGTGTCCATGAGTGACTATGATCCCCTGAAGCTTTGAATCAGTATGCGGCTTCTTCTCTGGCCAGGCCGCCGGATCGATCAGCCAGGCATTTGTACCATTTTCCAACCAATAACAATTTGCGGCAAAACCATTTACAGGCAGCTTAACTATTTCCCAGGACATATTGAACCTCCAATAATATGCAGATTTACATTTAACGAACTCCATAATAGCACAAAAAAGAACCAGATTCAGCGTTGCCTAACAAGGCAAACACAGTTCTGGTTCTTTGGGAGCAATATAATGTTATCAGTTGTTAATGATCAAATATCATATCTGAATCAGTATGCTACACCAAATTGATGCATAGCTGTAGCTACTTTCTCGAAACCGGCGATATTAGCGCCCATAACGAGATTATCAGGATCGCCATATTCAGCAGCGGCTGTGCTGGCTTGATTATAGATTTCGATCATGATCTGCTTCAACTTACTGTCAACCTCTTCAAAAGTCCAGCTGTAGCGCATGCTGTTCTGGCTCATTTCGAGAGCAGAAGTAGCAACACCACCAGCATTGGCTGCTTTTGCGGGTCCGTAAATAACCTTATTCTTCAGATAAACATCGACAGCCTCAGGTGTTGATGGCATGTTTGCGCCTTCACCTAGTGCATAGCAGCCATTCTTAACCAGCAGCTCGGCAGAATCTTTATCGATTTCATTCTGTGTAGCACAAGGCAGGGCGATATCACAAGGAATTGACCATATACCCGAGCAGCCTTCCTTATACTCAGCTTTCGGATGAGTATCAACGTACTCTTTGATTCTTCCACGTTTAACAAGCTTTATTTGCTTAACAGCATCAAGATCAATTCCATCTGGATCATAGATATATCCATCGGAATCGCTGAGTGTAACAACCTTGGCACCAAGCTCCTGTGCCTTTTCAGTGGCAAAAATAGCAACATTGCCTGATCCGGAAATGGATACAGTAGCACCGGTAAAAGTCTTACCCTTTGCTTTTAATGCTTCATCCATGAAATAGAGAAGTCCGTAGCCTGTTGCTTCTGTCCTGGCCAGTGAACCGCCCCATGCAAGCCCTTTGCCGGTCAGAACACCTGTATGAGAGTTAGAAAGCCTCTTATACTGTCCATACATATAGCCTATTTCACGGGCACCTGTACCGATATCACCCGCTGGCACATCAGTATCCGGCCCGATATGACGATATAGCTCTGTCATGAAGCTTTGACAGAATCTCATGATCTCTCCGTCACTTTTACCACGCGGATTAAAATCTGATCCACCCTTGCCACCACCGATAGGTAGTCCGGTCAATGAATTCTTGAATATCTGTTCGAATCCCAGAAACTTAATTACACTGAGATTAACAGAAGGATGTAGCCTAAGACCACCCTTATAAGGTCCAATAGCACTGTTAAACTGGACGCGGAAGCCTCTGTTTACCTGAACCTTACCAGCGTCATCAACCCAGCTGACCCGGAAGATAACTTGTCTCTCGGGTTCAACTATTCTGTCGAAAATACCTGCCTCAACCCACTCCGGATGTTTATCCGCTACAGGTTCCAGACTCTCTAAAACCTCTAAAACCGCCTGATGAAATTCTGGTTCATTTGGATTTCTTGTTACGACCTGATCGTAAACTGCTTGTAATTTGTTCATGAATATCCCTCCGCAAGTTTATTAACTATATCCACTATAGCTGACTCTAATTAACTCTGAGCCTAACAATCATTTTATTGCTTACATGCATATTCGTCAAGAAAAAATGCAAGTTATTTATCTATAACTTGCATTTGTTATTTAGAAAACGTAAATCAGACTAATCTTATCTGACCAGCTCACGCCAATCCAGATCACCGCGATCTATCGCTAGAACAAGCAGCTCTGCCGTCGCAATATTTGTGGCTACTGGAATACTGTTTGTATCACAGGCCTTGAGCAAAGCGTTAGGCGCGTCATATGAATCTAGAAGAGGATCCCGCAGATACACAACGGCGTCTATTTCATTGTACATTGCTCTGGAAGCAAGCTGATCAAGACTACCGGATATTTCTGTGGAAAGCCCAATAATATCGATCGAAGTCGCGTCACGAATCAATCTGGATGTATTAAAAAGCGAGTACATCGTATGCCTGGATAAAATCTGGCTGTAAGCAATACAGAAATTAACCAGAAGTTCATTCTTGCGATTATCTGCAAGCAAAACAATATTCACAAGGCTACCTCCTAATATCAGATAACTATAACCTATTCTATCGGCATTTGCCGATTCAAACAAGACTTAACGGGCATAATGATCATTTTCTGTAGATTAAGCCCATCTTCGTTAAATATGTTTCAACCTATTGCACAGTATTTGTCATTCTGTTTAAGTTTGGTCATCCTGTTGATTGTCTGAAGCTTGCGAAATGTCAACACCAACAAGAGCCGGATCCAGAATCTGATCAGAAGCCTGATCATCTGGCCTGTCCAAGCCAAAATAGGCATCCAGTATATTCTTGGCAATACCAATAGTATTCGATCCCCAGGCACCCTTCTCTATTATCTGAGCAATTACGATTTCTGGATCATCCGCAGGAGCAAAACATATAAATAAGCCATTAGAAGATGATACGTCCTCTTTTCCTGTCTCTGCAGTTCCAGTTTTGGCAGCTACATCGATCGGATAATCAGCGAAATATCTGCGGGCAGTACCTTCATGATCCCTGCTGACTGCCAGCATTGCTTCATGTATGATGTCAATCGTTGACTGCTCAAGACCTATTGGCTGTGGTTCCGGCTCATTGTAGCTTATTACGACCCCGTCACTTCTGGTAATCTGAGATATAACATGAGGAGTTACCAGATTGCCAGTGGCTGCAGCAGCAGTATATCTGGCAAGCTGAAGGATCGTGAAGCTATTATCAAACTGGCCAATCGCTGTTTGGCAGGTATCCGCCGGAAACCATACCTGATCTGATGGATCGCTTCGTAACAATATTTTTGTTTCTCTGCTAGAACGATATCCCTTAACCTCACCAGGCAGATCAATCCCTGTGTATTCACCCAGACCAAGCTTCTTTCCCCAGTAGTCTATGTTGTCAACACCAGTTTTAACTCCCAAGTGATAGAAGTACATATTACATGATGTTGCCATTCCTCTAACAAGAGTAAGATCTCCATGACCTCCATAAGGATATTCAAGGCAACGCCAAGGCCAATCGCCAATCACCTCAGATCCACGGCACCTTATCGTGTTGGAAACCGGAGTGATCGCACCTGACTGCAAGGCAGCTATAGCCGTAGCAGGTTTAAACGTAGAACCCGGGGCATAAATCTCCATGATCGTACGATTCATCATCGGCTTCTGTTCGTTATCCTGCAGATAAGTTTCAACTCGCTCAGCCGCCTCCTTATCTTCTGCCTGCCTGAGGAAGTCATTTGGATCATAATACGGGAAACTGGACATCGCCTTGACGGCACCGCTCTTAGCATCAAGAACTACAACTGCACCGGCATCAGCATCACCCTTATTCTTGTTATCCGGACTATTTCTGATCTGTTCTATCACCTGTTCAAGAGATGTCTGGGCAACCTTTTGCAATTTCAGGTCAATAGTAAGTCTAACATCATATCCCGGAACAGCATTCTTGCCAACATCTTCCGGGAAAAAAGTTCCCTCCTCACCAGATGCCGACCAAATATTATATGGCTTAACACCGTTTTGGCCTGCAAGGTATCTCTCAGCGGAGGCTTCAACACCTGCTTGACCCACGATTGCGTCAGGTTCGTAGCCTAACTCACGCAGCTGTTCATATTGAACAGCAGATATCCGACCAGTGTAGCCAATTACATGACTCAAAAACCTGACCTGATCAGAGTATATTCTCTGACTATCCTGGCCAATAATCACTCCACGGAAACGATAATTCTGTTCATGAATTACACTTACCATATCCTCTGTAACTTGTCTTGTAAGCTCTATTGGCGTGCCATTTACAAAAGACCAGTAATTTTTCATGATCAGATAGCGAAGCTTCATGATTCTATAAGCTTCCTCTCTACTGTATATGAGGCCATCAGCATCATAATTCTCTATCTGATACTTGTTATAAAGCAGATATTTATAAAACTCTTCAGGATCAAGCTTAACTCTGTCATCTGTAAAAACTGACTTTTCTCCGTCCTTACCTTCTTTGAGCGCGAATAAATTCTGATTAGTCTGCCAATAGCTAAGTTCCTCATCATTCTTGTAAAAGACGGCCACTCCACAATCAATCCCTTGGCCTTGTTCATGATCGCATCTGGAATGGTCAATTGCGAAATAATCAGTCAATTCACTTGAAACGTCAACACCATGTTCCTCAAGAAAGTACGACAGATCAAGCAGCATCGAATTGAGTGAATTATTATCAAGTCCCGCATAGCTCAAATACATAACAGGTATAGTTTCAGAATAAGCAAGAGCTATACCAGACGCATCATAAATATCTCCGCGCGGGGCCTTAATAACCTGCTGCCTTGATATCCCACTTGTCTCACTTACACCGCTGACCGATCCGGGATTAAGCTGCAATGCAGCCGTTCGATAAAAAATCATGGCGCCTGCTGCTAGAAACAAAATACTAAGAACAGCAAACCGGGATCGGATAAATGACCGGACCCTATGCTTGAAACCGGGACGTTTATCCTCTTTTTTTTCAAATGCGACAGCTTCATCATGATCAAATATATAAAAAGTGTCCTTTAAATCGTTCGCCATAAATTCTCTCCGTTTTCATCTTCCTCCATACCGGTTCGCTTCTGTCCACGAGGATAAGGCCCAATAAAATGAAGCAAAAACATTAAGGGAACAGCAGCTGCCACATTCAGTCCCAATTGGACTAATGAATCCTGCAGATTTAAATCGAAAAGGAGCTTCAAAGTGTATATCTGATCAGGCAGCATCGGAAAGAGAAATGTCATACCTACGATAATCATCTCATAAAACAAACTAATGACAGAGACCTGCAAAAGAACTACAATTGCATTTCTTCTGAACCATTTTATGAATAATCCAGATGCAGCAAGCCCTGCAAGCATCAGCAACAACATGCCTAGTCCCAAAACCCTGCCGGCAAGCATATCTCTTAAGAAACCTGCAATTATTCCAATTATCATGCCTTCGTCACCACCATAAAAGCTCCCACATATGATAACAAAAACAAGCGCGAGATCAGGCATTAGAGATACAGGTATCAACCATCCTGACAAAGTAAACTGAATCACCGTTATGAGGAGGAGATAAAATGAATATATGACTATTTGACGACCATACTTTTTTAGAAGTCTCATGGTTGTCGTCCCTTCATCACAAATACCACCGATAAATTATCATAATCCGCTAATGGTTTTACAATAGCAGTTCGTCTACCGGAATTATCATCTTTTATCTCAATTATCTCGCCAATTATGATACCCTCTGGAAACAATCCGCCAAGTCCGCTGGTAACAAGCTGGTCACCTATACGCAGATCAGCACTTGCGGGTATCTGATCTATCATACAAAGACTACTATTCTTAAGCTCTATGTCTCCACGCATTCTTACGATCGCACCATTTACTTCATTGACACGCGCACTGACCGAGAAGCCCTCGTGGAGCATCGGCAGTATCTTGGCAGTCGTAAGATCAGCAGATAGAACCCTGCCGATCAGTCTTGATTGCGAATCTATAACAGCATAAGAAACAGTATCTGATATCTCAAGTCCATCAGCTGTTCCCATATCTATCTTATATACATCAAACCATGTACCGAGCTCTCTGGTCATGACTCTTGCACCAGCTATCTCGTATCTATCGAATTGATCCTTCAATGAAAGAGCATCTTTCAGCTCTTCATAATTCCTGCCGGCTGCCTCAAGCTGAGCGACCTGATTTCTCAATTGAGCATTCTCCTGAAGAAGCTGCTTATTCTCATCGCGTATTTTTATACCATCTGTCAAGGACTGCCAAAAACCCGCCACATTATCGGCTGCTGATCTAAACGCTGTTTGAACAGGCTTGAATACAGCACTGACCGGTGTTGTGAGGTGATTAAGTGGACTGCCGGGAAAAGACGACAAAAGTATCAGAGCCAGTAATATCAGGCTTGTCAGAACAACAGTAAATATTCGTGTCCGTACTACCTTGCGCAAATAGTATCCATCCTTTCAGCTGCGGTTCTATTGCCCGTCACCTCGATATAATATCGCAAATACAAGACATCAGCAAACTAATGCTTCGATCAGATCATGCCTTCTTGTTTCATACTAATATAACCTGACAAAGATATTACAAGATGATCTACTACTCTAATGCCCATAAGACCACCCATCTCTATCAATCGCAGTGAAGAATCAATATCATCCTGACTGGGACTGGGATCACCGCTAGGATGATTATGAACCAGAATTATCGAGGCAGCGTTAGCTTTTACAGCTTCACGAAACAAATCTCTTGGTTGAATAACAGCTGACGACAGACCTCCCTCTGATAATCTGACAGTTCTGATAACCCTGTTCCGTATGTCAAGCATTATCATATGCAGCTCTTCACGAGGACATGATCTGAGCTGTTCCTCCAACACAGATCTGGCATCCTCCGGTGTTTTTACTTGTCGCCTAGGTGTATTTCTCGCTTTATCGATCGTTCGATTCCCAAGTTCAAGTGAGGCCTTGATCTGCAATGCTTTTACTTTGCCGATGCCTTGTATTTCCATCAATTCTTCAAGACTGTGCTCCTGAAGCATCATAAGTCCACGATCTCCAGCAGTTGACATGATCCGTTGCCCAAGCTGCAGTGCCGACTCCTTTTTAGTTCCGCTTCTAATAATAATAGAAAGCAGCTCGGCATCAGACATCGCTCTGGCGCCAAGCCGCTCCAGCTTCTCATAAGGACGATCACCTTCTGGCATTTCTTTCATCAAAAGTCTGTTTTGCTGTTCCATTTTTCAGTCTCCTTCCGGAGGCCTGTCAGGACCAGGGCAATAAACCAGAAATAAAACTGAACTCAGGTGATCTTTCAGCTGCAGTACGCAGCATGTTCATCAGCCTGTTCACCGGCAAACCCATTACATTATAGTAGCAGCCGTCAATTTTTCTGATAAGGGCGCTGCCATAGCCCTGTATCCCATAAGCACCAGCCTTGTCCATCGGCTCACCGGTCGATATATACCAATCGATCTGCCTTTGATCAAGCAAAGAAAATTCTACATAAGTTGTTTCAGATTCAACGATCAATTGTTCAGTATCTTTGCCACTGACAAGAAGAGCTATAGCTGTTATGACCTTGTGGCGTCTTCCTGAAAGCCTATGAAGCATGTCGGCTGCCTCAGCTTGATTCAGCGGCTTACCCAATATATGATCATCAATAACAACAATTGTGTCTGCTGCAACTGCCAGATATTGTCCACTGATGCTGATCGAGTTTTTCACAGCCTCTATTTTGCCTGTTGTAAGATGTTTGGCAAGATCTTCAGGAACAGATGAATTAATAAACTCAAGCGCAGCTGCCTGTTCATCAAATTCAGGAACACTTACCGTATAGCCTTTATTTCCCCAGAAGCGATCAAACAACTCTCTTCTACGTGGAGAACCCGAAGCCAGATACAATTTCACAGGAGTCTCGCTGTTAACACAAGCATTATTCATTGCCATTTATTAGAAGTCAGCACTGCCTGTTGTTCTGGCAAATGGAATAACATCTCTGATATTCGGGATGCCCGTGAGGTACATGATCATTCTCTCAAATCCAAGGCCAAAACCGGCGTGTCTGGCAGATCCATACTCTCTAAGCTGCAGATACCACCAATAATCCTTCTCCTCAAGATCACATTCCTGCATACGTTGTTTAAGAACTTCGATATTCTCTTCACGCTGGCTGCCGCCAATGATTTCACCGATTCCAGGAACTAAGCAATCCATAGCAGCTACTGTTTTGCCATCTGAATTGAGCTTCATATAGAAGGCCTTGATATCTTTTGGATAGTCAATTACAAAAACAGGCCTTCCAAACAACACCTCTGTCAAATAGCGTTCATGTTCTGTCTGCAGATCACTGCCCCAATCAACAGGATAGGCAAATCTCTCTTTTACAAGCTGCAGCTTCTCAATCGCTTCAGTATATGTTATAACCGCGAAATCATTACTGATAACATTTTGTAGTCTATCCATCAGCCCTTTGTCGACAAATTGATTGAAAAACTCCATCTCTTCCGGACATTCATCAAGTACTGCTCGGATTATGTATTTGATCATGTCCTCTGCCAGTTTCATATCATCCTCAAGATCTGCAAAAGCGATCTCAGGCTCGATCATCCAAAACTCAGCAGCATGCTTGACCGTATTTGAATTTTCAGCTCTGAAGGTCGGACCGAACGTATAAATATTTTTGAACGCCATGGCAAAAGTCTCGCCCGAAAGCTGGCCGCTAACAGTCAGGTTGGTATGCTTGCCAAAAAAATCCTGACTATAATCGATCATACCCTTATCATCACGCGGCGGATCGTTGAGATCAAGTGTGGTGACCGTAAACATCTGTCCCGCACCTTCGGCATCACTACCTGTAATTATAGGTGTATGAACATAGACAAACTCACGCTCCATGAAAAAACGATGGATTGCGTATGCAGCAACCGAACGAACACGGAAGGCAGCAGAAAGAAGATTTGTTCTGGCTCTAAGATGAGCTATGCTCCTGAGATATTCAGGTGTATGGCGCTTAGGCTGAAGAGGGTACTCAGGCGGGCAAGCCCCCTCCAAAACTATACTCTCAGCCTTCATTTCAAATGGCTGACGGGCTCCTGGCGTCAACGATATTGAACCAGTGGCGATAATAGCGCTGCCATTACCGTATTTCGCGACCTCATCGTAATTTTCAAGCTGGTCGCGTTCAAAAACAATTTGCAGAGGTTGAAAATATGTACCATCATTAAGACTGATGAAGCCGAACTGTTTCTGATCACGAACAGTTCTGATCCAGCCGGCAACAGTTACACTCTTGCCCGTATAAACCTCTGTATCCTTGTACAGACTACGAACAGAAACAGCACCGATCATAATTTTGCCCCCTGCTTCTTGGCACAACATTGTTTATACTTTTTACCGCTGCCACAAGGACAGGGGTCGTTTCTGCCAATTTTCTCAACTCTTACGATCTGGGATTCTTTGTATTCACGAGTAAGCTCGACCCTCTTATCCGCAGCAAGAACATTGTCCCAGCTCTCGAGATTGTATAGCCAATCCGCCTTTGCGTCCTGCATATTCCAAAACAATTTTTCAAAATCAATATCAAGCTCGAGCTCTGTCTCATCATCAACATTATCCAGATCGATAGGCTTGCTCAAGCTTGTCTGAATGCCATCGAGAAAACCGGTGAAAATGATCATGTCATCACCAAAACCAAGCTTATCTGCCAGTTCTTTGGCCTTGTCCTGTACCTTCGCCGAGCCTGCCTGCAATATCTGATCATAGGCATTTTGCTCTTTTAAATAATAATCCTGTACGAATTCGTTATAGGCGTTTGGATCAGTTGTATCCTCAATTTTGTTCTGCCAGATTTCAAAATAACTCATATATAAGCATCGTTCACTCTTACTTCATCAGCAAGTGACGATTCTCTCCTTTCATCATTAACTATGTTTTACGCTTTTTTGTATTGTTCAACAATTGCTTTTAGGAAATCCTCTGTATCTACTACCCGGACATTATCGATTTCCATCAAGCTCTTCAAATCGCCAGTTACTGTTCCTGATTCTATTGTTTCAAGCGAAGCTTTTTCTATCGCGTCAGCGAATTCCATCAGATCGTTCAGACCATCAAGCTCTCCGCGTTTACGCAAAGCGCCTGTCCAGGCAAATAGAGTTGCCATCGGATTAGTCGAGGTTTTCTGTCCCTTCAGGTATCGATAGTAATGCCTTGTAACTGTTCCATGAGCAGCCTCATACTCATACTTCCCATCAGGAGAAACCAGAACAGACGTCATCATGGCCAAGCTGCCGTTAGCTGAAGCGATCATGTCAGACATAACATCACCATCATAATTCTTGCAGGCCCAGACAATGTTGCCCTCACTGCGCATTATTCTGGCAACAGCATCGTCTATCAATGTGTAGAAGTACTCAATTCCAGCATCATCAAATTTTTGTTTGAACTCAGCCTCAAAGACTTCTGCAAATATATCTTTGAATCTGTGGTCATACTGCTTGGAAATCGTATCCTTGGTAGCAAACCAAAGATCCTGCTTCACATCGAGAGCATAGTTAAAGCAGGCTCTGGCGAAGCTGAATATTGATTTGTCAGTATTATGCATACCTAGCAGGACACCAGGTCCCGCATATTCATGAATCATCTGCCGCTTCTCACTGCCATCAGGTAAAGTCAGAACCAGCTCCGCTTTGCAGGCTCCATCGATGATCATTTCAGAATCTTTATAAACATCTCCATAAGCATGACGGGCTATGGTAATAGGCTTCTGCCAGCTTGATACGAATGGTGTAATGCATTTTGTCATGATCGGTGCACGAAAAACTGTGCCATCAAGAATGGCTCGGATGGTGCCGTTAGGACTCTTCCACATACTCTTAAGTGAATACTCATCCATTCTCTGGGCATTAGGAGTAATCGTGGCACACTTAACTGCTACACCTAGCTCTTGTGTTCTGATGGCCGAGTCTATTGTTACTTGATCATCAGTAGCATCTCTATGCTCAAGACCAAGGTCGAAATATTCTGTTTTCAAATCAACGAACGGTTCAAGAACTATATCCTTGATCTGTTTCCAGATAATTCTTGTCATTTCATCTCCATCCATCTCGACCAAGGGTGTTTTCATTGCAATTTTGCTCACGTTTTCTACCTCCATTATTTGGCCGGCTGCTCCGGCATTATCTATCATCTGTTATAAATATATATCCAACATATTATAAAGAAGCACAGTAAGTTCAGTCAATCATATCTATCAGCGAGTGGTGCGATAAGTGCCAGCAGCCTCTCCTGCTCGTACGATCAGTGTTTCAAGCACCAGGCGATCATTCATTTTACCCGTTTTGACCATCATATCGCTCTCGAAGCATAATTCATAAATTCTCTCCATAACAGCTAACGGAAACTGCTTAGATTGTTTGATGAGCCTGGCAGCAACAAAAGGCATTATCTTCAGCTTACTGATTAGTTCATTTGGCTGACCAGTTTCCGCGGCACATATCAGCTGCCTGAAATGTCTGGCAAACATGAACTGAATCAACTGTAATGGTTGTCTCTGTCTAACAAGAGTATCCAAAAGAACCAGAGCTCTGCCAGTATCACCTTTGGAAATTGAATCTGTAAGATCGAAGATATTACCTCTAAGATCTGGCAGACTAACCAAAGATATCGTATCTTCGTCCACACGTTTTATATCAGTGTATTCAACATATAAAAAGAGCTTTTCCAATTCGGACCAGATGACCCGCATACTTTGCTCGCAACGATCAACAAGACTCTCAGCTGCCTGAGAACTTATTGTGATGCCCTTCTGCCTGCACTCAGCTTCGACCCATTGTTTAAGTACTGCAGGCTTCTCCTGAGCCATTTCAGCGACTATTCCTCTCTCTTGAACAGCAGCTAACAAACTCTTAAGGCGCTTGTCAGCCTTCTGCTCTATAAAAACGAGACAAATCTGGTCGTTAACTATTTTCAACAATTCTACCAGCTCCTGCTGACGATCCTTGTGGCTGCCGTCACCTTTGTTATCGTCATCATTATCAACATTAGCCGTACTGCTGCTTTTTCTGCCGGTACCTGCTGAAAACAACGTGCTGTTCTTTACAATAATCAATTTACGCTTTGACATAAACGGCGGAGTTTGGATCTCAGCCTTAAGCTTTGACATATCAAGACGTGAGGAATAACCTTCTGCGTCAATACGAACACGATCCAGATCAGCTGATGCTGGCTCCAGAACCAAAGCCTGAATGCTGAGCACCAAACGTTCTATCAGGAAATCCTCTTCCCCAAAAAACAAGTAGACATCATGAAGCTCCTCAGACCTTAGCTGTGCCTTGGTCTGAGCATAATTCTGAATTGATTTGTCCGCAGACTTCTTAGCTGCCGCCATATGTATTACCTGCCATAATCCTTTATTCTTGCTTCACCATTACTATATTCAACAATTACACAACCATTTGTGTCTGTTCTCCAGATCACACAATTTGCGGCTTCAAGCCTGTTGATCACTTGTGGAGAAGGATGTCCATAGAAGTTCGGGCCAGAGCTGATGATAGCATGCCTGGGCTGAACTCTTTCTAAAAACTGTTCCCCTGTAGTCATTTTGGAACCATGGTGAGCAACCTTGATCAAATCTGCCTGCATCCAGACCGTCATTAATTCTCTCTCCTGCTTCTCTGCCAAATCAGCGAGAAGCAATGTTCTGAAGCTGCCACACAGAAACTCAATTATAATCGAAGCTTCATTCTGGTCCTCTCGGACGCTTGCCAGGTCAGCATCACTGTCCGGGGAAATAACATTCATAGATGCATCACCAGGCAAAGTGATTGTATCATGTTTTTTGAGGTACTGCACAGGAATAGACAAGTCAGAGCATATGCTTATCAGAAGCTTGGTCATGTCTTGCTCCTCATTACTGTCGCTGGTATATTTTGATAAGAAGTCATCCTGTTGATAAAACGCATCAACGGCTTTGACAGATATCTGTGAAACCGCAATTTCTTCTATAAGACCAAGCTCAGCTAACTCTATCACACCGCTAATATGATCCGCATGACCATGAGTTACGATTGCCAGATCGATCATATTGACCCCTAATTCCCTCATAGCAGGCTCTATATCGTAATATCCGGAATTCTCAGGACCACCATCAACCAGAATTGCTTTGGAATTTTTCCTATTTACTAATAGCATGCTATCACCTTGGCCAACATCTAAGAAGTATGATGTCCAATCAGGGCATTTGAAACGGCCTATACGCAAAAAAACCACTCCTGTTATAAGCAAGATCAATCCAGCCCAAAGAGGCAATTTGCCAAAACAAAATTTTCTCGGTTGAATGAATCTCAGCCATAGAGCAGCCGCAAGCAAAGCTCCACCGATAAAAATCAGTAGATTAAAATCAGATGTAGATGATCTGGCACGATCGTCAGAGCCGGCTTTTGCCAGCCATAATAGTGTTCTTAATGGCGACTCAAGAGCTGCTGCCACTGCAGCTTCAATTATATCAATAACGATCATCAGCCTGTCGCCAACAGCATAAGTTAGAATCATCAAGACCGGGATAGTAAATACCGATAGCATGCAGATGATCGATACAAGAAAAATCGCTGGCATATTGTATAGCCAGGAGAACCAGAAAACTTCGCCAGTCAGTCGGGCAGTGATAGGTATCATTACTATTTGCAGCAAAACTACCGCACACAGTGAGTGAACGAGAGCGTCTGGCAGAAGAATTTTTGTCCTCTCAAGAATGACGGTTCGAAACCAATCTGCACAAGGCACAGCAAATATTATCAGAGCGGCCGCTGCACCTGCGCTTAACCAGAACCCGATCTGTCTGACAATGTAAACATCATGAAATATCATGCAGCCACAGACAATACCTAGAGAATTCACAGCGTCAAAGCTTCTGTCTGAAGTTTTAAGTACTAATAGAATACATAGCATAAAAACAGCGCGAACAGCCCCTGTGTTCCAGCCTGTGATAGTTCCATACATCAACAAAAGCGATATCTGAACAAAGGCAGCTGTTCTTTTCCCGAGCTTCATAAGACCTGCCAACAAAGATATTGGCATAAGAAAAAAGGAAATATGCGAACCAGATACTGACGTTAAATGAGCAAGACCGCTTCTTCTGAAGCTTATTTTGACAGCAGGATCGAGTTGACTATCATCACCAATAAATATCGCAAGCAGCAAATCTGCTTGTTCCTGATCTAAAAATGACCTGATAGTTCGCCTGATCGCAGATTTCGCAGCTGTAGCGGCACGTATTTTATGCCAGATGTTTCCGCGTTTCAAAATTCTAAGATCTTGTGCCAGAACAACTCTTCCTGCAGCATATATACCCTCACTTTTGAGCAGACTTCTCATCGAGAATCCACCCGGATTAGTTTCCTTCGCGGGGAGTTCTATTTTTACTTTCGCATTGATCATGTCTCCGTACTCAAGCTTGCCTATTTTTCCTGACAGATCAATAAGACATCCATTTTCGAGCCTTAACTTAACAGAACTCCAATCATTCTCAGCTTCATTCAAATCTGGAACCGATACGACTTCTCCCTGAACATCAATAATGCTACCGATCATCTCCTGACAATAATTCCGATTATGCCTGTCAATTGACTCTGATCTGAGGAATATGAAAATTGTAAGCGGATAAAGAAGAATATAGAAATAGGCAATACGGCTCCTTATACTTCCTCCAGCCTGGCAAAAGCCAAAAAGAACAAGGATGCTGAGTAAGGTTATAAGGCAAACGCCCGTAAATGCTATCACCCTGCAAGCTATCAGCACACCTGCCGCAACCGACATCAACATAACTACAGATCCAGGACGGAAAGCAAATGCTGACATAGCAGACTTCATAGTTACAGTTTTGCTTATTGTTCCAGTGCTATGATCCCAATGCTTGTAGCCTTGTTTACTATTGCGCATAAAAAACCGCCCTACACTTTTTCTGATGCAAGTATCTCAGAAAAAGTATTTGCAGGGCGGTTATACGTCAGACATTTTTCGACAAAATCTATTAGGTATCAGTCATTTTCAACTGGAATATCATCGAATACAGCAGCAATAGCTTCCCTTACTTCCGATAGTCCATTTCGATTAAGAGCTGAAAATACCAGTGGTTCTGAAGCATCCTTCATACCAGGAATTTTTCTTAGCTCTTGAATCTGCTTATTGATCTGCTGTCTGCTGAGCTTGTCGCTTTTTGTCAGCACGATCCGCCATGGGAAACCGGAAGAAGACAACCAGCTGATCATTTGCAAGTCATGAGTGCTGGGCTTATGTCTGATATCCATCAGATGCATAACCATTGCTATCGGCCGTCCTGCAGAAAGATATTGATCTACAAGCTCAGAGAAACCCGCTTTTACCTCTTTAGAAACCTTGGCATAACCATAACCCGGCAGGTCGGTGAGATAAAACCTCTCATCAACCTCGAAATAGATAACCATTCTTGTCTTTCCAGGCGTATTGCTAACTCTGGCAAGCTTGCTTTGACCCGCCAACGCGTTTATCAACGAAGACTTACCTACATTAGAACGTCCTGACATCACTATCTCCGGTAGTTGATCTTTTGGACATTGATCAAGCTTCGCAGCAACACCTTTGAAGACAGTTTTACGAAAATTAACAGCCATCACAGCCTCCTGTTTAAATAAGAATCAAATTAAGTTATAATGACTCTGCATCTTTGTTACTTGCTAATCATATCATGATAACGCATCAACTAGCCACAAAACATCTTATACCGGCATATGTCAATAAACACAAAATGCAGGTTTAATAGATATTTGTCCAGGAGGTTCTAAATGTCACCAAAACAAAAGGAAGATAAGAATTACTATTTGTACAATCAATACGGTGACAATCCGATGCCTCCAGTTGGGCCTATAGCACTTATCACGCATAATATCGATCAGGATCTGGCCAGCTCAGTCAATTATTTTCTACGCAACAGGCGGGCTATATATCTTGCCAGGCATCCTGACCTGTCACAGACACCTGGGTTTATGAGGGTGGACTATCGGATCCCGGTATCTACGCCGCGTTTCGCTTCAGGTGAGGGAAAGGCAGTAATTGAGCAATCCGTCAGAGGCCATGATCTATTCATAATAACTGATGTTCTCAATCATTCGAGCAGCTATGTTCGCTTTGGTGAAGAAGTCAGTATGGGGCCGGACGATCATTTTCAGGATTTGATTAGAATTATCCTTGCAGTAAGTGGCCATGCCAGGAGAATAAATCTTATTATGCCTTATCTTTATGAGGGGCGTCAGGACAGACGAAGCAATCGTGAATCACTTGACTGCGCAGCTATGCTTAAGCTTCTCTACAGCTATAATGTCAGCAATATTTTTACCTTCGATGCTCATGACAGCAGAGTTGCTAACGCGATTCCGGTTGGAGGGTTTGAGACACTTCCGACTTCTTATCAAATAATTGAGTCACTGATCAAAACAGTTGATGATCTGAAGCTTGAAGAGAATCATTGTATGGTCGTCAGCCCGGACGAGAGTGGAATAAATCGTGCCATATACTATGCCTCTATGCTTGAGGTACCGCTCGGAACATTTTACAGGAAAATTGATTACCAACAAAAAATCGCAGGTGACTATAAAACCATTGAGAAGAAATTTCTTGGTGAGGATGTAGATGGACGTGATGTTCTTATTATCGATGATATGATCGTAACTGGCAAAACAATGCTGCAGGCGGCCAAAGATCTTAAGAAGAATGGTGCCGGCAGAATATTCTGTATCGCAACGTTTTCACAATTCACAAATGGTATTGATGATTTTGACCAAGCCTATGAGGATGGCATCATCGATCGTGTTCTTGGAACCAATCTGATTTACAGGTCACCAGAGCTCCTCAAGAAACCGTGGTTTATCGATGTCAACATGTCTCGTTACATTTCGCTCCTAATTGATGCTGTCAATCATGATGCTTCACTATCAAAACTGATCTCACCCACCACAAAAATCAACAAATTGCTGGACTTTTATCGAAAGAGCTCAAGCGATTGACAGACTACCCTCGAGCGGTACATACTATTAACTTCGGAAACACAATGGCCATATGGCTGAAAACAGGAGGATATCGATGTTCCAGACCATGTCATGTGATGACAAAAACTACAATATCTACAATCAATACGGCAATAACCTGATGTCACCGGTTGGACCGGTGGGAATAATCCCACTTCTTGGCAGTGCTGAGTTTTCCAGTAAGGTTAATGATTTTCTAGTTCAGAGACGGACTGAATACCAGGAATTAAGACCAGAAGTCAATGAAGCATATCCTGGATTCATGCGCAATGATTATCGAATACAGGTTTCTAATGTGCGGTTTTCGTCAGGTGAGGGCAAAGCGGTAATCAATAACACAGTCCGCGGCCATGATATTTTCATAATATCTGATGTGATGAACTACTCCTGTACATATAAAATGCATGGTCTTATAAACCATATGAGTCCGGACGATCACTATCAGGATCTCAAGCGTGTAATACTTGCTATAAGCGGCAAGGCCAGAAGAATAAACGTTATCATGCCTTTTCTCTACGAGAGCCGTCAGCACAAGAGAAATGCCAGAGAGTCGCTCGACTGTGCCCATATGCTGGAAGAATTATACGGATTAGGCATCAATAATGTTATCACTTTTGACGCACACGATGAGCGTGTTGCCAACGCAGTTCCCACGAGCGGATTTGAAAGCATCCCCTCCGCATATCAGATATTGAAGGCGCTTTTTAAAACAACACCTGATCTGAATATCAAGGAAGGCGGATTAATGGTTGTCAGCCCTGATGAAGGCGGTATCTCGAGAGCAATGTATTATGCTTCTATGCTCGGAGTCCCCCTAGGCACTTTCTATAAACGCCGCGACTATACCAAGGTTATTGATGGCAGAAATCCTATCATGGCTCATGAATTCCTTGGTGATACTGTTGAGGGAATGGATATTATTGTGGTTGATGACATGATCTCATCTGGCGATTCAATACTTGATATAGCCAGAGAGCTAAAAAGCCGCAAAGCCAACAGGATATTCTGTGCAACGACATTTGGTCTGTTTACCGAGGGTCTCGAGCATTTTAACAAGGCTTATGAGGAAGGCCTCATTTCCAAGGTATTTGCCTGTAACTTGATTTATCGTCGTCCTGAGCTGCTCAAGGCACCATGGTTTGTCGATGTCGATGCTTCAAAATTTGTCGCACTGCTGATCGATGCTATTAATCATGATGCTTCATTGTCCCTATTGATGGATCCGACACTTAAGATCCGCAATCTACTGGAAAAAATCAACAAATGATTAACCACCTTCTTATATAATGGTACTACACAAATTTTATTACAAAACGGAGAAAGGTAATTTGTATGCAGGAGTTATTTAGCGAATTATTTAATGGTGTTACTTTTCTAGGCACAGTTGCAGGCTTAAAATCGCTGATCATGTTTGCGATCAGCGCGGTTTTGATCTACCTCGCAATTGCAAAAGACTATGAACCAGCGCTGCTGCTGCCAATAGGTTTCGGTGCTATACTTGCTAATCTGCCGCCGGCGATAGAAGGTATGGCAGCTGTTATTGGTGTAGAAGGCGAGCCAGGTTTCCTAAAAGTTCTATTCGACGCAGGTATCGCCACCGAATTATTCCCGATTCTCATTTTCATCGCCGTTGGCGCAATGATCGACTTCACTCCCCTGTTCAAAAATCCTTTTATGATATTTTTCGGCGCAGCAGCGCAATTTGGTATTTTCGCGACATTTATTCTTACTTTGATTCTGCTGCCTTATCTAGGAATTACCGGACAGGATGCCATGCATCTGGCATCAGCGGTAGGCATAATCGGTGCAGCTGATGGACCTACCACCTTGTACGTTGCCAATCACTTCGACCTACGTGACTATATGGGACCCATATCAGTAGCCGCATATTCCTATATGTCTCTTGTACCTATCATTCAGCCGCCGGTCATCAGGGCGCTGACGACAAAAAAAGAGCGTATGATCCGTATGGATTATCATGAAGAATCCGTACCAAGAATTGTTAAGCTCTTATTCCCTATAGTTATTACGATAATAGCAGGCATCATTGTACCTATGAGCGCACCGCTGGTTGGTTCTCTGATGTTCGGTAATCTTATTCGTGAGTGCGGAGTTCTTGAGAAATTATCCAAGGCCGCACAGAATGAACTATCAAGTCTAGTAACAATTTTGTTGGGACTAACGATTGGATCAACTATGATCGCAGACAAATTCTTACGCTGGGAAACAGCAGGAATCATGCTGTTAGGTTTGTTTGCCTTTGTCTTTGACACCGCTGGCGGCGTACTATTCGCCAAATTCCTGAACCTCTTCTTGAAACGCAAAGTAAACCCAATGATCGGTGCGGCAGGAATATCGGCATTCCCGATGTCAGCCAGAGTCGTTCAGAGAATGGCGAAGGAAGAAGATCCAAGCAATTTCATCCTGATGCAGGCCATCAGCGCAAACGTGGCAGGCCAGCTGGGTTCAATTGTTGCAGGTGGATTGATCATTATGCTTGTTACAATGATTGCAGGCAGATAATTGAACAGAACTCATAATCTCAGTCAACAGACGCGAATTTTTGCAGGAGGATAATTATATGCTGCAGCAACTTCAAAATTCAGATAATTTAACACAAGGACTATTCATTGCCGGAGCCGGCTTGATTGGTGTTTTTACTATTCTTGTGCTGTTCTTTTTTACGATTAAGTTTATAGGCTACATCGGCACAAAAGGCAGTAATAAAAAATAACAGACCACAAGGAATGAAATTAAAAACAGGAGTCACCAGAGTTATCTAATGCTTATTGTTCTAGCTCTAAGCTAAATGCTCTTGGCTCCTGTTTTCATGTATATGTCTTAAAAAAACAAACAACTAATCACCATTGTCTCTTAGAAGAAAATAAAGCCAGCCGCCTGCAGATACTGCTATCAGCTCAATACCTGTCAGAACAAAAAACCAATTGAACCTATCTCCTGATATAAGCAGATTAAGCAGCAGGATCAAGCACAGCAACAGCGCAGCCACAAAAATCCGGCCAAAATATGTACCAGTGAAAAAATCATAAAACAAAATCAACACAGTGCTGTTATTGCTTTTTCGCGATCTGTTGCCGCCGCTGCTTGCTTTTCCCTTAGACACTCGCCTTGAGCCTGATTGAGTCGTTTTACCACGCCCTGCTGCTGACTTCTTTTTAGATGGCATACAAATTCTCCAAATCATATTGATAAGTAATATTATAGTGCATTGGAGCCGGCTTTTGCCAGTATTGTGAAGCTATTACAAGTCATATACTGTGCTATAATCATTAACTGAAACGAAAACACAATGCGAGGTAAGCAAATGCCACTTGATGGAATAACCGCAAAAGCACTATCCTATGAGCTTAACTCAGCTCTTAGCGATGCCAGAGTCGATAAGATATACCAGCCGGAGCGTTTTGATCTGCTGCTGCATTTGCGCGCTCCCGGCAAGCAATACAAGCTCTATATAAGCGCGAATCCTTCTTCTCCCTGCATATATCTAACAGAAAAATCCCGGGGCAATCCAAGTGAACCACCAATGTTCTGTATGCTGATGCGCAAGCACCTTCAAGGAGCCAGAATATTATCTATAGAAAATCCAGGATATGAGAGAATATTCGTTATCAGATTTCAAACAGTCAACGAGCTCGGTGACACTCTGGAAAAGCGACTGATCATCGAAATTATGGGCCGTCATAGCAATATCATTCTTGTTAATGAAGATGACAGAATTCATGATTCCATACTTCATGTTGATAATGAAATGAGCCGGGTTAGAGAGATCATGCCGGCCCGGCCCTATCAGCTGCCACCGGCTCAGGATAAGCTTACACCGCCGGAGATCATCGCTAGTATCCGATCAAATAGACTTTGGCTTCTGCCACAATCCCTACCCAAGCCGATCGATAAGGCGCTGCTGGACACATGCCAGGGCTTCTCGCCTCAATTGTGTCAGGAGATAGTCGAGAGAGCCGGCTTAGACAGAAGAAAACGGGCTATTTCTCTCGATGATAATGAACTCAAGTCTCTTGATCAGCAAATGCTGCAGATGCTCGATCGAATTGAATCAAAAGATTTCCAGCCAGCTGTGTTTTACATTACGGCTGCTGACACTGTGCCTCATGATTTTCATGCGCTGAGACTAAGTACATTCGCTATTCACAAGCAAATGCCGTCAGTATCGGCTGCTATGGATATTTATTATAACGCTCGTTATGTACTTAATAACATGCAGCAAAGAAGGCAGCATCTGCAGAAGCTGATCAGCAATCAGCTGGAGCATTCCAGGCGAAAATACCAGATACATCTGCAGGATTGTCGCGAAGGTGAAAAAAGTGAAAGCTACAAGCATTTCGGAGATCTCATTTTAAGCAGCATACATCAAACTGATCAGGCACTTAAGAATGGACTGGATCAGGTGGTTTTAACTGATTATTACGATCCCGGGCTTAAGCAGGTATCAATTAGTCTGCAATCAAACAGAACAGCGGCCTGGAACGCACAGAATTATTTCCGCAAATACAACAAAGCAAAAACCAAATATGAAACCGGCAGACAGTTGGCCGAACAGGATGAACAGGATATCTCCTGGCTTGAAACACTGGAAAAAGCCGTAGAGAACGCACAAGAGCTTGACGATCTGATCGCTATCAAGCAGGAAATGTCAGCTTATGGACTCATATCAGGCGACCGCAAACTAAGTAAAGATGAGAGAGCAGACGCTGCGCTGCAAAACAAGCAGGATAAGATAAATATGCTTAATCCAGGCAAACCAGGTGGGAGAAACAAAACTGTTTCCAAGGCAGCAAAAGCAAAAAATGGTAAAAACAAACCGGCAAAAGGCAAGAAGGAGGCAGCGCTGCCTCCAAGAAGCTGGTATAGCTCCGATGGTTTTGAAATTATCGCAGGACGCAACAACATACAAAATGATAACTTGACCTTAAAAACAGCAGCTAAAAACGATATTTGGCTGCATGTACAAAAAATGCCTGGAACACATGTAATTGTTAAAACTAATGGCAAAGAGATCTCTGACAAAGCACTTGAGCAAGCCGCCGGCATAGCAGCATGGTTTTCAAAAGCCGGACAAGCTGGAGCGGCCGGGGCCAAGCTGCCTGTCGACTATTGCCCTGTAAGCCATATTCGTAAACCTAATGGCGCCAGACCCGGCATGGTTATTTATGATCGCTATCAGACTATTATTGTTGAGCCTTTAAACCCTCTAGATCTCGCAGAATTTTCTCGCGGAAATCAGAGTTTTCAAGAGATATAGCACAGCCGCAATACTTCTGTCTGTATAGACCGTCTTCTCTGGCCATATTTTGTCCTTGTCGATATCCGGAACGGAAGTCTGTTGAATCAAATTCCAGACTGAATTTTTCGGCATACTTATTACCGATTTTTGTTATTAACTCAAAATCCTGATAAGGACTTACCTGCAGCGTAGACAAAAACGCGTCCATGCCCATTTCGGCAGCCTTCTCAGCAGTTTTTCCCAATCGGCTCTCATAGCACATTTGACAACGGTCAGATTTCCCTTGCTTTTCCCAGTCCAGCCAAACATCAGGCTCACTGGTCCCCTCCACTACCAAGTCCAGACCTAATCTCGCGGTTAGATATTCGAGTTGGGCTAACCTTCTTTTCCACTCTTCAATCGGATGTATATTGGGATTGAAATAGAAAACTGTAATATCCAGATCTTTTTTAAGCAGCTCCTGTAGTGGAAACTCTGCGCAAGGGCCGCAGCAGGCATGTAATAAGACTTTCTTCTTCATAACTATGTGTTTACCTCTTCATGGATCAAGCTCTAATTCAAGCTGACTTCCAGGCTCATCTTGTTCATTGGATCTGTCTTGTGCCATTTCGCTTAGAGCACGTCCCATCCCTTTCAACCGCCGCTCATACTGATCAGGACAGTCTATACCCAGATGATTCCAGCCCAATCTAGTTAGAACACGGCCTCTTGGTGTTTTTGCAAGAAACCCTATCTGCATCAGGTATGGTTCATAGACATCCTCGATTGTTACAGAGTCTTCACCTGTACATGCAGCCAGAGTATCAAGCCCAACCGGTCCGCCGCCAAACATCTCAATCATATTTTGCATAAGACGTCTATCTGTGGCATCAAGACCACGTTCATCAATATCAAGAGCAGCTAAGCCCAATTCAGCAATCTTCTCATCAATAACACCCGAACCCCTGACCTGTGCGAAATCTCGCATTCTACGCAGAAGTCTGATCGCGATACGGGGGGTACCGCGGCACCTGGTAGATATTATGTCCAGCCCGCCGGCATTTATACCAATATTAAGGATAGCAGCATCTCTGCTCAATATTTGACTTATCTCCTCAGGTGAATACAGCTCTAATCTATTGATCATGCCGAAACGGTCCCTTAGTGGTGCCGTCAGCAAGCCTGCTCTGGTAGTAGCTCCAATCAAGGTAAAGTGAGGCAGATCGAGTCTGATTGAACGAGCGCTTGGGCCTTTGCCAATCATAATATCAAGTGCATAATCCTCCATAGCAGGATAGAGGATCTCCTCTACTGATCTATTGAGCCGGTGGATCTCATCTATGAACAGTACATCACGTTCAGTAAGATTCGTAAGGATCGCGGCAAGGTCTCCTGGTTTTTCAATAGCCGGGCCTGTTGTAATTCTTAAATTGACCCCAAGCTCATTTGCAATTATCCCGGCAAGTGTTGTTTTACCCAATCCTGGCGGGCCATATAGAAGAACATGATCAAGAGCTTCGCCTCGTTGTCCTGCAGCCTCGATAAAAACCTTCAGATTGCTCTTAACCTTCTCCTGTCCAAAATAATCAGGCCAGCGAGTTGGACGAAGACCATTCTCTTCACGATCCTCTACCTGCCTCTCCCGTCCAAGAAGCCTCTCATTTTGTTCTTCATCAAAATAATCAAACAAGCCTGTTGCCCTCCAATTTTTACCATAGATACTATAAGGTAAACCATCCTAAAACCAATAGGATTAATTATTATATTATCTTGCCAGCTGCCTTAAAGAAAGTCTGATAAGCTCCTCAACAGTTTGACTATCTTCAGTCATAACGGTTCTAACCGCTTTCTCTGATTCCGGTGCGCTATATCCGAGAACCATCAACGCACTAACAGCTTCTGACAAATGCTGACCGATGATCGGCACATTATCATTTGAGCCTAAGGTATCTGGCAGCGAGGGCATATCTCTGCTCTTAAGTTTATCTTTGAGCTCGAGAATCATCCTCTCAGCGCCCTTCTTCCCTATGCCTTTTACCGATGTGAGACTCTTGGTATCACCAGTAACAACTGCCAGCGCAAACTGTCCAGGATTCATTGCTCCCGTGATACTGCAGGCCACCTTGGGCCCGATGCCACTGACAGTGAGGAGTAGCTCGAACATCGATAGCTCCTCTCGAGTTGGAAATCCATATAACGATATTTGATCCTCACGAACATAGTAATAAGTATGAACCTTGACCTTGCTTCCTACTGCAGGAAATCGCTCCATCAATCCACTGGACGCATTGATCATATAACCAATGCCGCCATTTTCAATGATCATTTTTTCAGGTTCTTTATGTACCACCTCACCGATTATATAAGCGTACATTTATTGATATCCTCCGATAGCCTTGGCTGAGTTTCTGTTGCCCGAATGAGCATGGCATATAGCTACTGCCAAAGCATCAGCAGCATCATCCGGTCTGGGAATACTCTCGAGGTTAAGCAGAATTTTGACCATTTGCTGAACCTGCTGCTTCTGCGCGCGGCCATATCCTGTAACAGCCAGTTTAATTTGCATAGGTGTATATTCATAAACATCAAGGCCTGCTTTGGCCCCACTCAGCACCGCAACACCTCTGGCTTGAGCCGTACCGATCGCTGTTGTCGTGTTTCTGCTGAAAAATAATTCCTCTACTGCTGTAACATCCGGCTTATATAACTGCAAAAGACGATCAAGATCATTACTGATCTTGAGCAATCTCTCTGGGAAATTCATACCTGATGGAGTTGATACTATCCCATAATCAATAGTTTTGAATCTACTGTTCTTATATTCAACCAGGCCATAACCGGTTATGGCATAGCCAGGATCAATTCCCATTATTATCACTTCGGGCTCCTTCTGTCTGCTGAATTTTCTAAACTAGTTTCAGGGTATCCTAAACTCACATTATACCCCAACAAGCAGATTACAGAAAGTGGCAGACAGAGTCGCGAAGACCACAAGTTCTTTGAATCCTGCGCAAAATTATCAAAGCTCTGACCGTGCTGTCTATTTGTCTGCAAATAGGATCACGCCAGCTTCTGGATAACGGAAGCTCCAGTCCATCTCTTCCGAATGTACCAAAGTCCCAAAAACCATTGCCAGTAAGCTGATCCCAAAGCCAGTCTCTTGCGTGGTCCAGATGAGACATGGCGGATGGATACCAGGACAAAATATCCATTGCGTTAATATAACGCATGCTCTCTTCAGATGGGAAGCTAAGGGGCAGATGATTGAGCGAACGATTATTAATGAGATATATGCCGCGGCGTTTGTTGAAAATATGGTCCATCCATCTCTGTTCCAGCTCGTAATCCACCTTATCCCTCAGAAGAATCAATGGATACAACGAGAAACATATCTGGCAGTCAGAATCAAGACGCAGCCCAAGCAAATCCTCACTGGCTTCTCTCATCTGTCCTTCATCAAAATAACCCGGTGAAAAAGCAGCAGTCAAAATTTTAATGATCGTTTCCGCATACTTCACGACATATGGATGGACCGGAACGATCTCACTTAATCTGGCAGCTATTACAAGCCGCATCGCTTCATCGTTTCCAAGAGCTGAATCTATTTTGTCAGGCCATTTCAAACGCCCATCCAAAAGCTTCTCCATATATTCAACAGCCTTGATCATAATCTGACGAGATGGGTCAACTGCCATAGCGTTTAATCTGATCAGAGCTGTTTCCGTCGTATGCGCCGGATTCTTAACGATCTTATTTCTAGTAAAAAACCTCTTACCCCAGGAACCTACTTGTGATTGCTGCCTTATCAGTACCTGAACCTGCTCTGATGACATTGCAGCTTCGGCGGCTTTTGCCAGTGTTGAATCATCTGTTTCATACTCCAGAAGCTGTTTCATTATTTTATATTTTGGTATGGGATCAGGCTCAAGATCGATCAGCTTTCCTGCGAGATCAATCACATAATCAGCCATCTTATCACCTCCAGCTTATAAACTTATATTTTTATGCTGCAACTCTTTTTTGTCTATTTGTATCATTATACAATACACACTGAAAAAAAGTCTGTACATTATGCCTCTGTTCAGTCATTTGGCAAAATAGATTTATTTGTTACGCTCTGTATTTTCAAATTATTCTTCTCTGTTTTCTATTGTTCTTATATATGTTAATATATCAGAGGCAACCTGATGTTTTGTACAAGTTGTCAGCGAAATATATACGAACCGGGGGGCTAAGATATGTTATCTGAAGAGAAGGCTATGCGCCTGCATAATGATATAGAGGACTATCTACAGGAGAAAAATCAAATCAGAACCAGTCTGGAGAGACAATCTGAAGTAGATAAAAGAAAGCAAGAAATACTTGATTTTTTCAATGCTACAGAGGAGGATTGGGTCGATTACCGTTGGCAGCTCAAAAACAGAATTACCGACGCGACTACGCTCAGCAGGCTGCTGCCTATGACGCAGAAGCAGATAGATGCTGTTGAAGATGTAGGCAGCAAGTATAGATACGCAATATCACCGTATTACTTATCTCTCATTGATATTGATGATCCAAACTGCCCTATTTACAAGCAATCTGTGCCAGTTATTGAGGAACTTGATCCTGCTGGTGTGACTGACCCTATGGATGAAGAGGGTTCGAGCCCGGTGCCTGGTGTGACAAGAAGATATCCAGACAGATTAATTATAAAGGTTACTAATCAATGCGGCATGTATTGTCGCTTCTGCCAACGTCGAAGGTTGATTGGAGAACATGATGTCCACGTTGACAAGGAGCGACTGAATAACGCAGTTGAATATATCCGCAGCAATCCTGAGATAAGAGATGTGCTTATAACCGGTGGCGATGCTCTCATGCTCTCCGATCAGTCTTTGGATGCGCTTTTGACAAGTCTCAGAACGATCGAGCATGTTGAAATTATCAGAATCGGCACTAGAACACCGGTAACATTGCCCCAGAGAATTACTCCTGAGTTAACAGCGATGCTTAAGAAGCACCACCCTGTATATGTAAATACCCACTTCAATAGCCCGGCTGAAATATCAAAGGAGTCTAAGCAGGCTTGTGAAATGCTGGCTGATGCAGGTATTCCCCTGGGAAATCAAATGGTACTTCTTAATGGAGTGAATAACAAACCTTTTGTCGTGAGAAAACTCAATCAGAACCTTCTTCGGATAAGAGTAAAACCATACTATATCTTCCATCCCAAATCGGTAAAAGGCACATCTCATTTTTGGTGCAGTATAGAGGAAGGTCTGGAGATAATGGAATCACTCCGTGGCTATACATCCGGGATGGCTATTCCAACTTATATCGTCAATGGAACTGGTGGTCTGGGTAAAACTCCGCTTCTGCCAAACTATCTTCTCTATATAGGCAAAGATAAGGCAGTTTTCAGAAATTGGGAGGGACAAATTTTCGAGATTGAGAACAGGCGAAGGAATTGAACTTTACAAACTATTTGAAAGATCAAAATAACCACGTTTAAGTAATGGCTGCAAGTCTGAAGCCGGCAGAGGTTTCGAGAAATAGTAGCCTTGGCCGATATCACAATTCATATCCTTCAGAAATTTCAGCTGATATATCTCTTCTATACCTTCAGCTATTACCTGCATACCAAGACCATGAGCCAGATTGATCATAGTTGTGACAATGATCGCATTATGATCACTGGCTTTTAAATTTTGAATGAATTCCATATCAATCTTCAAAATATCTATAGGCAGTCTGCTGAGATAATTCAACGAAGCATAGCCGCTGCCAAAATCATCAAGCGCAAACGAAACTCCAGTTTTTCGCAAATCACTTATATTGCTGATTGCAGCATCAGGGTTTTCCAACATAGCAGTTTCGGTAAGTTCAATTTCTATTCGTCCGTTTTCGTCTATTCCAGATGGTTTCAGAATTTTGCTTAATGATAATACCAGATCCTTGCCCCTGAATCGTTTACCAGAAATATTTATAGATATGGTCTGTGGGCAGATTTTCTGCTTCATCCATAATTCCTTCTGTCTGGCAACCTCCTCTAGAACAAGATCCCCTATTGGAATAATCAAACCACTTTCTTCGGCCAAACTGATAAACTCACCGGGTGACAATATGCCGCGCTCAGGATGACGCCAACGAACAAGCGCCTCAACGCCTCTAATATATCCATCTGCTAAATTGATCTGCGGCTGATAGTAAACAATAAACTCATTCTTATCAATCGCGCTTCTTAACTGCGTCAGCATATCGGCGTGATGAACTGCCTTTTGTTTTATATCGTACATGAACAGCGAGAAAGTGTTTTTACCATTAACCTTGGAATTAACCATAGCCAGTTCAGCATTTTGCAATAATTGTTCGAAGCTCTCACCATGCTCAGGGAAAAGAGCAGCACCTGCGCTGGATGACAGATAAACATTTTTACCGCCTATATCCCATGTGCCACGCAGTTCTGTTTGAATTCTGATAATGCAGGCATTTAATGAATCTCTTGATTCAACCGGTTCTATCAGGAGCGCGAACTCATCTGCTCCCAATCTGGCAGCGATATCTGAATCCCTTAGATTTTTATTCAGAACCTCCGCGATTCGTTTTAGAATTTTATTACCTGCCTCATAGCCATGACTGTCATTTATATGTCTAAAATCATCGATATCTATATATACTATTGCCATACTCTGGTTATGACTGCGCTTACTATACTCTCTCTCCAAATAATCTCTATTTGGCAGGTGTGTTAGCGGGTCATAGTACATTTGATGCTCGCGCATACGATCAGCCTCATATGCACGCTTCTGACTCTCCTCAATCAATCTTTCTTGTTCAACAATGTTTTTCTTCTGGATTTCAAGTCTGTCCAGAGCGCCCGACCATAATCTTTGCCTCTTACGCAGCATAATATAAAATGACAAAGAGCTGATCACCATGAAGAACCAGCCTTTTGCCATACTGATAGTATTAAGCAGATGACGATCCTTAATGATAAGATACAAAAACAAATCTGATAACCAGATCCATAAGGACCCCAAAACCAGATATATAAACAAATATCTCAGTGTCAGCTGCCAGGATAGCTGAAAGAATGCCCTATCATCAGAGATTTTTCTCTCATGGGCAAGATTCTTATGTACAGGCATTATACACCTCGATTCTATGTGAATTTTTCTTTTTCATTATAGCATGCGCTGGTTGATTTGCGTTATGATGTGTATAATACCATAGCGAGACAACGTAATTTGGAGGCATAGTATGAGAATATTGATAGCGGACGACCAGACATTGTTCAGAGAAATGCTTAAGTCAATGCTTACTCAGGAACAAGATATGACTATTGTCGCATCGGTGAGCAACGGAAGAGACGCCTTGGAAGCGTGTGCTGCACAGCCAGTTGACATCGCTTTGTTAGATATCAGAATGCCTGAGGTTGATGGCATAAACACCGCACATCAGCTGTTGCAGGTATCACCACAGACCAGAGTTATTCTATTGACTGCATTCGAGGAATCAGAAATGGTCGCAGGAGCTGTTCACGACAACATTTATGGCTTTATTCTCAAGGATATTAAGAGTGATCTTCTCGTTCAGATCGTCAGAATGGTCAACCACGGCCTCTATATTTCTGAAAAATCCATTCACGATTTCTGGATAAATTATATGCGGGATTGTCCGGTGCCAGTCGCTCAGCAAAACGATACCATTAGTAAAATGACTGAGTTCACACCTACTGATATTCAGATACTGCAGTGCTTAACGTCAGGTATGAGCAACAGAGAAATAGCAGAATCAATTAGTTATTCTGAGAGCACAGTAAAAAATCGAATCTCCAAACTGCTGAATGATCTGGATCTCAAAGATCGTACACAACTGGCGCTATTTGCTCTCAAACACAGATTAACTTGATTTCACCTTATTAAGTGGTATTTTAACAAAAACAGCAAATCCACTGTTTTCATTTTGAAATCTGACAGTACCACCAAGGCTTTCCACACGTTTTTCTATACTTTTCAGGCCGAAACCTTTTTCAAATTCTACTTCAGTCGTACCATTATCGGCAATTATAACATCATATCCGCTATCATTGATCATCATAAAATAATCAATTTTATCAGCTTTTCCATGCTTTACAGCATTCGTCATTGTTTCCCGGAATATCTGACTCAGATCATGTAAATGATCTGCCGGTATATCATCGGCGGACCCTTGGATATCAAATTCTACTTGTATTCCCGCTTGAACAGCATCTTGCTTAAGCTCTGATAAGATAGCTGATATACCAAATATATTGTTCTTAATTTGAACCTCATCATATTGGCTGTTTTTTTCTGGCAAACTACGCTGAAGCAGTTCAGAAACATTTTTCATAAGCTCATCCAACTGATCCCATCTATCCAAATTATCCTTATCAATTCTATCGATAGATGAAAGTGCCATGATGATAGTGTGTCCTAACTGATCATGCAGCTCTCTTGCCAACTGGTTTCGTACAGTCATTCTCTTAAGATCAGCAGCAATTCTAGTTCTCTTGCTTAGTGAGTAATTAGCTGCAGCAAGCTGCTTATTTTGATCTGCCAGCAATTGTCTTAGCTGCCGCTCTCGAGACAGCTCAGTCAGCCTGATCAGTCTGCCACGAAGCTTATTTCTGCCAGTATAAAAAGGCTTGACCATAACCTCAAAATACCTGCGTCCGGTCAATGTGTTTAACTCAATCTCTCTGACAATTTCACTCTCTGCGTCGATCAAGTCAGTGTAGGTTGTCAAATTAGTTAACTCATTTTCTTTTTCCATTACAGGCATGATCAATTCCTTGATATTCTTACCGATAGTATCTCTGCGTTCACCACCTGCAACCCTGGCAAAAGCCTCGTTGCAATCAATAATCATTCCGTCATTCCGCACAATAGCCAGCAAACTATCCATTTCATTCATTATATCTCGCCTTGCTAACGGCATTATATCTATCAGATGCAAACGAATTGCGGCAAATGCCAGCAGCGATGACACAAAAGCGGCAGTCAAAGGAATAGGATCAAATATGAATAATTCCGATTGATAAATATTAAGTATTACGATAGTAAGCGGCAGCATAGTTGAAACTATATAAATGATCATCAGCTTGTACTTATCCTGTCTGGTGTTTTTAAGGCTGATAAAAAGCAAAACCAAGCCGAAAATTACATATATAGACGATATTATGCTAAATGGAAGCATGAAGTATTTCTGTTCAGATAAATCTAAACCCATAATAATTTTCGGACTTCTCTCATCTATAAGCAATATAACAGCAACTATCATTGCGGCCAAAGCCGGCAAAGCAGATAATATGGTTCTTCTCCAGGAATAATTGTCATCAAAAAGAACCATAACAGCTAACCAGAAAAAGGAAAAAGCACAGCCCAAAGCGCCCATCACTCTCAAAGAAAGCACTATGTTTTGCCATGTTACTGAATAACTTAATCCGTTAACGATCACAGATATAAGCAGAACAGCTATCATAGCTGCCAGTAATTTGTATGCCTGGACCCTTGGTCCTTTTCTAGCTCTGATAATCGCTGAGGAATGAACGGCCAGAACAAAAATCAGACCGAGCAAATGCAGCATTATCACAAAACATTCATCACACCAAAACATTCAATTAACCTTTTCCATTATTTACTATAATCACTATTGTGCAAGCCTCTTCACCAAAGCTCTTACATCAGTCAATGCTCTTTTGCATTCAGATCTTAAGTGCTCAATCGCAAGTTTAAACGATTCTGTTCCGCCATCCTGAGATCTAAGCGAGCGTACATGGTCGAAGCTCTGCAGAATTCTGTATCTGACAGAAATGTCTATATAATCGGCTACTTCCTGACGAGCAGCCAGCTCAGTGTATCTATCAACTAGCGCCTCGTAATCTGCTAACTCGTTATTGACCTGCTGAAGATCTTCATTTTGCTGATGCAGCTTATTCAAGTACATTTTTACTGCTGTCCTGTCACTCAAAAGGAGAAAAGAACCAAGTATTTTCCCCCTATACCCTTTTATTGGTTTTACAGTCCACTCATACCATAGCTCACGGTCGTCAACCTGCAGTCTAATTTCACCAGTCACTCTATTCTCCGGCAGAAGCAAAGCCTGTCTGAGCTTAGGCCAACCATCCTGTCGTCTGATCGCTGAATATTTCTCTATTGCCAACAACAACTCAGCTCGATCCTTGCATATACCCCAAATATCCTCGGATGCGTTATCGTCAGTGATCCTTCCGTACTTATCAATATAAAAATACAAATCGGGACTGCCACTAATAACTCTGTCTATAGACAAAGATGAAATGTTGATGAAGCACATTTTTATCGAAAAAGCGATTATCGGAATGAAAAACACCGCGATAATTGCCGGCAGCCACAAATAGATCAAAAAACCAACATTGCTGAAATCAGCTTGGAAATAACTCGTTATCGTTGAAACCATAGGCAAGAAAAACAGGATCAAAGAAAGCGCGGCTGCACCGCTTATCATCTGAATAATAAATGGCAGGAGTTTTTTCATTACGAGAGCATAAAAAACATTAATAGACAAAGGAATAATTATTGCCAATAGAACTACTGCTAACTGGTTAAATAAAGCAAGAAGCTCGTTGCTGATAAACATAACTTCAAGTAGTCTGACCAACAACAATATACTAAGGGCAACATTAAACCAGGACAAAGCATAATAGAAATAATTCCTATTTGATCTGATCCTTAAATATGACATATATACTATTCCTGAAATCAACAGGAACAAATATGAAACAACTAAAACTGTAATGTACATAACAATTAATCGCCTCAACCTATTTCTGAAACTCACTGTAATCATTATATCTTTGTCAAATAGCACTGTATATCAATAAGTGAATAATTATACTCATTTATGTACTTTATGGACAAAAGGTCAATAAATATGACAAAAAGGACCTGTTGTATTTATTCCATTTCTGTTATTATGTGCATAAGGGGGCAAAATATGTCATGGTTTTATTCATGATATTGCTGCCTGGAAGAGTCTTCGTTGAATAAGTCATAAAAAAGTGAGGTGTACATCATGTCGAAAGTTTGTCCTTCTTGTGGTAAAGAACTAGCCGATTCAGCGCAATTCTGTGATAATTGCGGCGCATCTTTTGCTAATCAGCAAGCCGGTCCACAATCAGCACCACCGCCACCGAACCAAAACTCTGCCTATGGTCAGCCACCTCCGCCACCTGGACCTGGCGCAACAGAAGTTTTCTCACCCGAAGATATCGAGAAAAATAAGACAATGGCGGGTCTTGCTTATTTTATTTTCTTCCTGCCATTGATTGCTTGTCCAGAGTCACGTTTTGCAAGATTCCATGCTAATCAGGCTTTGATAGTATTTCTAGTAGCTGTACTCTCAGGTGTCATTAATATCATACCTCTTCTTGGATGTGTAATCTCAGTTATTGGTTACATCTTCTTCTTAGTATTATTTATTATGGGTATGATCAATGGCTTCTCAGGCAAGGCAAAAGAGTTGCCACTTGTTGGTAAGATCAAAATAATCAAGTAGAGTCGAACTATAATTATCAATCAAGAAGAGGTCATGTGAATCTACACATGACCTCTTCTTAACTTTTATTACAATGATTTACCTACTACTTTTTCCTATTCAAAGCTTTCAGCTTACGCCGCAGTCTAGATGCTGTGCCTCCATCCTTTTCCGGCAATGCATTAATATCTCCAAAATAGATAAATGAATCTTCGGCAATTGATACGGCTCTATACAGTAATGTTTTGTCTTCGACATATAACTGACAACTATCAGAAGAACTGAATACACCTGAGAATAGAACAAGTGGATATGTTTCTCCTGGAATAATTTCATCAAGCGAAGCTACTCTGATATCTGCTTGAGCCAGATGCTTGAATTCTTTCATCATAGCTTTGTGTATCAATTCCCTTTGTGCATCAAAAGGAGCAATGATCACAGCATAAGCATCCCTTGGTACATCAGGATAGAATGCTTTGACAGCTTCATAATTTCCTTTGATCCACCTTATGATTTCATCAACTTCTTTCTCCTGTACGTAATCCAAACCAACTCTTGATGCTTTATTGTTATCAGTCTGCCACAAGGACATAGGCAGCCAGCCAACCTTTTTGCCTGCAAAAGGTGCGGCCCCACGGTTAGCTTTGAGCTTATCGTTAAACCACATCATACTGGCAAAAGAAACGATCTCTTCGTAACTCCTGACATTGTCTATTAACCACATACCATCTCTATTAGACATAAACCACTCAGAACGATCTGCGGCCTGCACAAGCAGATTTGAAGAGAACTCTTGCTGGTGGTTATTCTCCTGCTTCTTATCATCAGACTCGTTATTAAATATCATACCTCCGCCTATTCCAACACTGTTCGAAGTGACGAATCCAGGTATACTGTCAAACTCTGATTCCTCGTTTGACAACATTGTGACATCAACACCTCCTACCTTTTTATGCTTTGGCTTGTCCCAATGTTGATCAAGCGGGATGAAATTTGTATTAGCTGAAGCTGCCGGATCACCTAATACACATACCCTCTGAGAATGCTCCAAGACGGGCAATACTTCTGATAAATACTTTTCCTCAGCGTTTAAAATAAATAGATCACTAAGTCTGCCCTCTCTCATTCCCTTCATTTCGGCAAGAGTTCCAGCATCTGCCAATAAACATGGTGTCAAAAGACTGAGTCTGTCTATGTATCTAGATGCCGAATGATCATCATTTCTGCCTCGCTGATGCTTAAGAACTATAGACTCTCCGGCAAGCCAGCGGCATTCAAAATAGTGAACAGCCAACCAGAACGCTAACAGGCGCAAGCTTCTATCCAATTCGTAATTGATCTTATCCGGTTGACTGATATATTTTTTTAGCATCTCAACATCAAGGCCGATCTTTCCCAGCTTCCTGATCATTCTCTCAGTCTTATCCTGTTGCCTTACTATCTCATCAAGAACTGCTTCTTGTCCCGCTAATTCCTGATCATATGCAGATAATCCCTTCTCAACATCATCATAAGTCTCAATGCTTGGAATTCGTGATATCTCATCTTCATTACGGAAGGCTTCATAATAAGCTTTCAGCTTAATTTTACCAAGATCCGAATTTGCTCCTATTCTCAATGATATTGGAACAGCCTTAAAGTGCTTGGCCCATTCCCCCAACCGCTCAAGCAGCTTACTTCTCTTAGCAATGATCTGGTCCAACTCATCTTCCGGGAAAAACAGCAGATCCTGACCTGAAGTATCTGCCTGGATAAATCTCTGTATACGAACGCCTGTAAGAAGCAATGATTGACGTGCATAATCAACTGAGACTAGAGTCTCATGTATTTTACTCCGGCATTTCTCCAAAGAAAGGAGCTCTTCCTTGAAGTATTTACTGCATTTTTCTATCACCTTTTCAGTAATTTCTTTGATTCTCTGAGGATTATCAAGGTCTACCAGACCTCTATCACTGCCAACTCCGACTGTAAACATATTGCTCTGACTCAGATCACAATGTTCAGAATCTCCTGTTAGTACAGCAGCTGGCAAACCAGCTCCGCTTATCCAACTGTATCCCAAGGCAGCTAGAGCCTCCTGCTGATCTGTATATTTTTTATCACATTGAATATTAAGCTGCTTACTCCAAAAATCTATCTCTCTTTTACTCTTAATAAGAATAACTTCTAGCGGAGGCTTCTCTTCAAGTACTGCGGCATTAACTACCCTGCTGGCTATAGTATTAAGAACACACACTTCTGGCGCTGTACCCAATGGTGCGTTTACTGCCAGGACTCCTCCCTGTTCAAGTTTAATGATCTGTTCTACTACGGCTCTGTGAGAAGCAGGCAAAGCCTGCATATTATCTACATGTCCTGAATGACTAAACGCATTATCCACACCTTTTGGCGCGAACCTTTTTTTGTCAGTTATTTCTGTGTCAGACAACAAGTTTTTTGTAATCTTGCTTACTCGCCCACTCGTAAGTATTTTGTTATACATACTATTTAAAGTTGCTAGCTTATAAGTATTATCGTCAGGAATTATGTGAACAACATCTGCTAACTTGTAGCCAAAAACACTTGTCGAAGTGAATGATACACCTGATACCTTTTGATATAGATCAAACGCTAATGATATCCATGTCTTCCAATCTGGAATTTTTCCAAGCAGGCCTTTACGCTGAGCAACATATTCATTATATGCTGCTGAAGACTCATTGCTAACCGATTCGGCAAACCATGGGAACAAGCTGTATGATGGCATAAGGTGTCCGCTTTGATCCAAAATTGCCGGTATGAAAAATATGCCGATCGAATCATCAAAAACAGATTCCGATTTGATTCTATCGCTAAATGTTTGCTTAGTTCTGTTTGCCATCTGGTTTTCAAGCAGAATATTCTTGGCTGCAATAATAACAGGGATGCCTTGACTGCTGCTCAACCCGCAATTACTCAAACGATTTTCATCCCAGCCATGACTTATCATGATCTTAAAAAGATCAGAGCCTTGCCTCAATGTTCCAGAAGTCATTTCTGTCACAGCTGCATCGAGCCATCGTCCTCTTATGTTTGTACAATCAGGTTTGTTTACTCTGAACAGCTGACCCTGAAGTTGACGGATCTGAGAAATAAGATCTGACATAATCTATATTCCTGCCTTTCGACGTTATCTACATAGCTACATTATAAGCCTTATTGTACATAAACGATGAATCAAACACCACTTGTACAAATAGCATTAGTGACTAGTATAGCAAGCTTATAGAATATACTAAATACACAAAATATACAACAATCCAGTAAATATTCTGTAAATCATATTGGTTTTAAAAAAGGCATCAGAGCTGATGCTCTGATGCCTTCGTGAGTTAACTGAAAATTTTCTAATTATTCAGCTTCTTCTGTTTTACCAGCATTATGGTTAACCTGTAGATAATACAGACCAAGGTTACCAAAACGATGGAACTCAGGAGTTGCCTCGAGTGTTGCTGTTTCGTCACTTGGGAATGTATCGATCATATCAAGCTCTTTGTTCTTGAACGCTGCGAGGATCGCGTTATCATCACTCATAAGCTTATATGTGATGGTATCAACTTTTGTTGAATCTGGATCCCAGTATTTATCATTTTTCTTCATTACAAGCTTGTCTTCGTTAGCTATAGTCTCCATTATATAACGGCCGTTAACAACCAGTGTTTCAGGTACGGTAGACCATGCTTCACTGTTAGCTTCAACAATATCCTGACGCAAAGGCATCAGACTTGGGAAAGCAAGAAGCTCATTTGTGTATGTGAACTCAGCTGCGATCTCAAACTCAAGAGTTTTATCGTCGATAGCTTTTACTGTCAGCTCTTCCGGAGGTATAGTTCCGTTAAAAACATCATTGCCGTTCTTGAAGAAATCAGCTCCGATATAGCCATATGATGATGCTGTTGCCGGATCAACTAGTCTTCTCCATGAGAATTCAAAATCATAAGCAGTTACAGGTTCTCCATCGCTCCAGAAAATATCGTCACGAAGAGTAACTGTATATTTGGTACCGTCGTTTTTTACTTCCTTGGCTTGACCAAGCTCGAAGGTTCCATCAACATTTGGACGATAAAGTCCTTCAAACAGATGTGTAACATAAATCATGCCATCAACTGTCTCGTTCAGGTTTGGATCAAGAGTAGCTGGCTGTGAACCTACACAAATGTTAGTTTCACTCTTATTAACTTCCCAGAAATATTTATTTCCGGTAGCTGTTACTCCGTAACCCTCATAACCCTGCTGAATCAGAACATCATCTGCATAATAAACGATCGGGATCATGCCCATGTCATCCATAAGGATCTTCTCAGCTTCATGATAGAGTCTGGCTCTCTCAGCTTGATCCGTCAGGAATTTTGCTTCCTTAACTCGTTTGTCATATTCAGGATTGTTATAGTGGCCATCATTTGTGCCTGAGTCTGATACAAACAAATCGAAGAATGAGCTTGCATCTGCGTAATCGGCCAGCCAGCCCTGACGAGCTATCTGTGAATCTGGACCTCTGCGGTAATCAAGGAATACATTCCATTCCATAGAGGACAGGTTAACTGTGATTCCCAGTGTTTCTTTCCACATATTCTGAACTGCCTCAGCAACCTGCTGATGTCCAGTATTTGTGTTGTAGGTGAACTCAAGTGTCGGGAAACCCTTACCATCCGGGAAACCTGCTTCTTTCATAAGCTTTTTAGCTTCTTCAACAGCGGCTTCGTAATCGGTAGTCATAAGATCTCCGCCAACCTTACGGAAATCAGTGCCAACGCCTGTGTCCATGATGCCCTCTGGTACCAGTCCATAAGCTGAGATCCTTGAACCATTCCAAACGGTGTCATTCAGATATTCACGATCAATAGCAAGCGAAAGAGCTTTCCTGACGCGAGCATCCTGCAGCACCTCTGCGCCTGCCTGTTTCTTAGCCTTACATGAAGCAAGACTCAAAGAAAGACTGACAAGCATGACAAGTGACAGTATTAACGCTACTGTTCTTTTCATTTTTTTACCCTCCTTAAAATAGATATGATATATATTTAAAAAGCAGATGCTTTTCAAACCAATAATTAAGCTGATCAAATCTCTCCCGCGAAATGACAGCTGACATAATGACCAGGCTCTGTTTCTCTCAGCTCTGGAACCTGTTGTGTGCATATGTCCTTTTTGTATGAGCACCTTGAGGAGAATGGGCAACCGGGAGGCGGATTAAGAGGATTGGGTACATCACCCTCAAGGATTATTCTCTTGCGCTGCCGGTTTACTTCAGGATCCGGAACAGGTATCGCGGAGAGCAAAGCTCTTGTATACGGATGCTGCGGATTCTTATGCAATCCGTCAGAATCGTTGAGCTCGACCAGCTTGCCAAGATACATGACACCTATTCTGTCGGATATATGTTTAACAACAGCCAGATCATGAGCGATAAATAAATAAGTCAGACCCATTTCCTTCTGCAGTTCTTCAAGCATGTTAAGTATCTGGGCCTGAATTGAAACATCAAGCGCTGATACTGGTTCATCACATACAATAAACTCAGGTTCTACGGCCAGAGCTCTGGCTATACCAATTCGCTGACGCTGACCTCCTGAGAATTCATGCGGATATCTATTAGCATGTTCACTTGATAGACCAACAAGCTCAAGAAGCTTTGCAATTTTATCGGCTCTCTCCTTCTTGTTAGCAGCAAGCTTGTGAATATCAATAGGCTCGCCAACTATATCGCTGACAGTCAGTCTAGGGTTCAACGAGGCATAAGGATCCTGAAATATGTATTGCAGCTTACGTCTATAAGGAAGCATCTTAACTGTTGTTATATCTTGGCCACGATAAAGAACGCTGCCCTCTGTAGGCTCGTACAATCTCAGCATTGTTCGGCCAACCGTAGTTTTACCACAGCCGGATTCACCAACCAGACCTAAAGTCTCACCTTCTTTGATACTGAAAGACACACCGTCAACAGCCTTGAGCTTGCGATTTTTATGACCCTTATCAGTTACATCAAAGTATTTTTTGAGAGATCTGATTTCTATGAGAGCCTCATTACTGTTATTTTTTACGACCTGCTCATTATTATTAGCTTTATTCATTATCGGCACCTCCGTTAGATTTTTTGTCAGCGCCGTCCTCTCGATTCATTTCAGCCTGATAATCTTCAACAAAATGCAGCCAGCAAGCAGAATAATGATCTTTCTCAATCTCATAATATGGCGGCTGTTCATCAAGACATATTTTCATGCACTTTTCACAGCGGGGCGCAAAAGCACATCCTTTGGGCGGATTCATCAGGTCAACAGGTGACCCCTCGATCGGCTTAAGAGGATTTTTGTGATCATCATCCAATCGAGGCAGGGAACCGAGAAGACCAATCGTATACTGGTGACTGGGCTTACGATAAAGATCATCTATATTTGAGTACTCAACGATCTTGCCGCCATACATAATAACGACCTTATCACAAACCTCGGATATGATACCAAGATCATGAGTTATCATGACTATGCTCATACCAGTGTTATCCTTTAAATTTTTCATTATCTCCAGTATCTGTGCCTGAATCGTTACATCCAAAGCAGTAGTAGGTTCATCAGCAATCAATAATTTGGGTTCACATGCCAGAGCCATGGCTATCATTGCACGTTGTCTCATTCCACCAGAAAACTCAAACGAATACTGTTTGATTCTTCTCTCGGGAGAAGGTATTCCAACATCAGCCAACAGCTTAATGGCTCTCTTTTCAGCCGATTCACCCTTCATTTTCAAATGATGGACCAACGGCTCCATCAACTGATTTCCTATTGTGAAAACAGGGTTCAAAGAGGTCATGGGATCCTGGAAAATCATTGCAATATCATTACCGCGGATCGTTCGCATCTCATTTTCGGATAGCTCCAAAAGATTTTTCCCATCCATTATAATTTTCCCGCCGGTTACCTTGCCAGGACTCTGAAGCAAACCCATAATCGAATAAGCAGATACAGATTTACCACTACCAGACTCTCCAACGATTCCGAGAGCTTCACCCTTGTCCAGATGCCAGGTAACACCACGTACCGCTTTTACCTCACCAGATGGTGTGAAAAAAGATACATTAAGATCTTCAACATCTATAAGCCGCTCCGATGAGCCGTTCGTATTCTTATCACTATAATTACTCATGAGAGTCTCCTTATTTTTTCATTCTGGGATCAAGAACATCGCGTAGAGCATCGCCAAGTGTATTGAATGCAAGAATTATCAAAGCGATCGTTACGGCTGGGAAAACTAATCTCAAAGGATATGTATATATGCCATTCAGAGCATCGTTGACCATCGAGCCAAGAGAAGCTTTTGGTGCGGAAATACCAAGTCCGATAAAGCTTAAAAATGATTCAACAAATATTGCGCTAGGTATCTGCAGAGTAGTAGTTACAATGATCGGTCCCATTGAATTAAGAAGTAAATGCTTACGAATGATCCTGCCATTACCTGCACCCATCGCGTATGCTGCCAGAACAAATTCCTGCTCTTTCAACGCTAATACCTGTCCACGAACTATACGGGCCATCGTGACCCAGTATAGGAACGCGAATACAAGAAACATGGATAACAACGGCGCTCCGATCATATCAATGTTATCAAAAATGTAATAGCTGTTGAGAAGATTATCCAGTGGCCCTTTTAGTGAAATTGATAGAAGTATGACAATCAACGTATCAGGCATTGAGTAAATTATCTCAACTATTCTCATCATGATGTTGTCAACACGAGCACTAGCCAGACCACTGATAGCACCGTAGATCGAACCGATGATCAATGTGACAAAAGCTGCAAGCAGTCCAATAACAAGGGAAACCTGAGTTCCATCCATTATTCTGACCATAATATCACGGCCAAATTTATCAGTTCCAAAAGGATGCTCCATCGAAGGCATCAGGTTCTCAGAACCTCTTATTTGCTGATCATAGCTATATGGTGATATATGCGGACCAATAAAAGCAAAAAGAAACATGAAAATAATAAAACCTAAGGCAATCATCGCGAAGTGATTGCGTTTAAACCTGCGCCAGGCATCCTTCCAAAGGGACGTGCTCTCACGCATAATAACCAGTTCTTGTTTCTCCTCGGCCGTAGCAAGCTCGATTCTGGCCGGATCAAGTTGGAAGCTGAAAGGCCGTTTAGGCGAGTTGAACTTGCTGCTTCTCACATCATTATTCACATCAGTTTTTTCAAAGTTGCGCATCTGCTCACCCCTCATTTCAGCTTGATTCTCGGATCGACTACTGTATAGAGAATATCGACGATCATATTAATACTTATGACAAGTATTGCCAAAAATATCGTCGTTCCCATTATTAAGGGATAGTCTCTATTGCTGATCGAATCTATGAAGAATCGGCCTAACCCAGGAATGCTGAAGATTTTTTCAACAGCAAATCCGCCAGTAATCAGATAGGCGGTCAGAGGACCTAAATAAGTTATAACAGGAATAATTGAGTTTTTAAGCGCATGCTTATAATGAACCTTGAATGTAGTAAGTCCTTTTGCCTTGGCAGTTCTGACATAATCCTGCCCTAGTGTTTCCAACATTGAAGACCTGGTCAATTTAGTAACATAACAAATTGGATAGAACGAATATGTAATAATTGGCAAAACATAGTTAGCCGGATTATTAGTCCAGGTCGTCGGCGCGATGTTCAATAACGCGCCAAATACTACAAGGAGCAGTGTACCAACAACGAAGCCTGGAATTGATATACCTACAGTGGTAAAAAGCATAATAAGCCGGTCTAAGAGACTCTCATGCTTAAACGCTGCTGCAATTCCCAGAGATACACCGATAATAACTGCAAAAACCAGAGTCATTCCGCCTAGTCTGGCAGAAACAGGAAATTTTTCAGCGATAATGCTATTAACAGAACGTCCCCGCAATTTCAGCGACGGCCCTAAATCTAACTGCGCAACCTGACCCAGATATATACCATACTGTTCTATAACCGGTTTATCCAATCCATACTTCTTATTCATATTCTCTTGTGCGACAGGATCCATTTTCTCTGAGTTAAATGGCCCTCCCGGTACAGTATGCATCAGAAAAAATGTAATGGTAACAATTGCCAGCAATGTCAGAATAGATGATACGATTCGCCTGAGCAGGAATCTGGCCATACTATAAACAC